>QCVD01000015.1 GCA_003208835.1 Synechococcus sp. AG-683-C23
CGGGTTGCAAGGATTGAATCCAGGTTTGCAGCGATAGAACGGGATTTGGCAACCAGTGCAGGGCAAAGCTGGAGCTCAGCAATTGAGGCTGTTTGGGCCATAGCGGCAACCCCCGGCTGAGGTCCCACTGCAGAGTTGTGGCACTGGGTGGTTGTTGTTGCAGCATCGCTGCACTGCCATCCACGCGCACAACGGACTGTCCCGGATGGGTGGCCTCTAGGGCGTCGGCCAGTCGTCCCGTTCCACTCCCCAAATCCACCCACAATCCCCTGGGAATCAATAAATGGCGGCAATGGCCAGCGAGTCGCCAGGCCATCCCCTCTTGCAGGCGTGCTGCGCTGTTGTATCGATCGGCAGCGCCACTGAATTGCTTCAGGACGTCGTCTGGCGCGATCACAGGCTTTCGATCCATCTCTCCACCACCGTCAATACCTCAGTGGTGATCAAGGCATGTCCCCAATCGGGACCTCGATGGATGCGCTCCACTTGGCTGCCAAGCTGGTCGAGCAGTTGCTGGTGGCAGCTGGGTTGCACGACCGCATCTTGCTCGCCCTGAATCACCAGAACGCGGGCCTTGGAAGGCCATCCCCGAGGGAGGGTTCGACATGTTTCCAGCAAGATCAGGTCGTCATCGAGTCGTTGCCGTCCTTCAGCAGAGATGGCCTTCAGCAGCGGCGAAGGAGGGCAAGCGCTCAGCGGGAGTGGCTGAGTGGCCCGTTGAAAGAAACGCTCCAACATGGGCCCCTCCCCCTCCGTGCCAAGGGCTGAACGCATGCGTTTCAGGCCAGTTTGCGTCGAGCGACCCTTGCGTCCTTCGGGTACGAAAGCCGAGAAACACCCCAGCAAAACCACAGCTGTTGCGTCTTGGAGGAGAGGCGATGGCAGGAGATGCAGCCCGAGGGAATGGGCAATCACAACGCGGGGACCGGCTTGATCGGTCCAACTCGGCTGTAGCGATGCGCTGTTTCCATAGCCCCGTTCAACGACCTGCATCGGCCACTGCCGTTGCTCCATCAGGTGCTGCCAGTACGTCCATTGTTTGGCATGCCCTGCCCATCCATGCACTGCGAGGATCTGTGTCATCCGGCAGCCAGGGCCCTGAGCAGCAGCTCCAAGCTGTCATCCGGTAGGTCGTTGCGAAGCACCAGGCGAAGCCGGGAGGTGCCTTCCGGAACGGTGGGTGGTCGAATCGCGATGCTGAGCAGTCCGTGTTGCTCGAGTTGTTGCTGGTAATCGAGGGCCGCCTGATCACTGTTCAGCAGCAGGGGCAAGACGGGCCCGACACCGGCCGGACGCTGCCATCCAGCCAATGCGAGGGCGGTTCGCCAGGCGTCGGACCGTTGGATCAATGTTGGTCCCCACTGAGGGTTCGCTTTTATCAGATCGAGGGCGGCCTGGGCACCAGCCACTAAGGGTGGAGCCAAGGCCGTGGTGTAGCGAAATGCACCGCTGGTTTGCAGCAACCGTTCTCCCATGGCGGCATCACCCGCCAGAAATGCACCGCCGCTGCCGAAGGCTTTGCCGAATGTGCCGCTGATCAGATGAACCGGATTATCGACCTCCCAACACAGCCCACGGCCCCCTGGGCCCAATACACCAAGACCATGGGCCTCATCCACCAACAGTTGAGCGCCATGCCGTACGCATAGCGCTGCCATGGCCTTCAGATCAGGACTGGTCCCTTCCATGCTGAACAAGCTTTCGCTGATCACCACTGGCGCCGTGTTGTTTTGAGTCAGCCGTTGAAGCCGACGCTCGAGATCCTCAAGATCGTTGTGGGCGAAGCGCTGCAGCCGTGCACCGCTGGCGCTGATGCCCACGAGCAATGAATAGTGAATCAGCCGATCAGCCAACACCGTGGTGTGGCGTTCTGCGAGGGCTGCGACCGCAGCGATGTTGGCTTGAAAGCCACTGGGAAACAGAAACACGTGGTCGCGTCCGAGCCATTCGCCGAGTTCCGACTCCAAACGGGTGTGCCGTGGACGCGTCCCTGTAACTAAGCGCGATCCGCCTGCTCCAACACCGTCGACATCAAGGGCGATGGCCGCGGCTTCAATCACGGCTGGATGACGAGCTAGGCCGAGATAATCATTGCTAGCCAGATCCCTGAGCACCTGTTGACCCCTGGTGCTGCCCTTGAGTTCCCATGGCTGATCCCCCGGCTGCCAGCTGCGCAAAGACCGGCGTCGGTTGGGTTCAACGGAGCTGATTGGCTCGCTGGTCATTCCATCAGTCTGAATAAGGATGGTTCAAGGTTTGGTTCAGCGATGAAGTCCGAGCGTTTCACCCTTCTCTTTCCTCTCTGGACGCTGATGGGGGCGTTGTTAGCCCTCCTTTATCCACAACTGTTTACGTGGTTTAAGGGCGACCTCATCACCTTGGGCCTTGGGGTGATCATGTTGGGGATGGGGCTCGGACTCACTCCTCAAGACTTTGTACGGGTTGGACAGCGTCCCCGTCCCGTTGTGATCGGGGTTGTGGCGCAGTTCATCGTGATGCCTTCGATTGCGGCCCTTTTGGCCTTTGCTTTGCATCTCTCGCCGCCCTTGGCGGTGGGCTTGATTTTGGTGGGGTGTTGTCCGGGTGGGACGGCAAGCAATGTTGTGGCATTGATTGGTCGCGCCGATGTGGCCTTGTCCGTGGTGATGACCACGGTGAGCACCCTGGTGGCGGTGGTACTCACACCCCAACTCACATCGTTATTGGCCAGTCAGTACGTGCCCATTGATGGGGGCTTGTTGCTGATCAAAGTGCTGCAAGTGGTGCTGTTCCCTGTTGCCTTGGGTGTTCTGCTGAAACAGGGTCTGCCGCGAGTGGCGAGTCGGGTGGAGCCGGTGATGGCACCGTTGGCCGTGGTTGCCATCGTGATGATTGTGGCGAGCATTGTTGGGAGCCAAGCCACGGTTTTGCAACAACAGGGGCCAAGGTTGTTTCTGGCCTGTGTTTTGTTGCATGGCGCTGGCTTTCTACTGGGTTGGCTGGCGCCCCGTTTGGCGGGTGAAGGGGTCCTTGTTCAACGCACCATCAGCATTGAAGTGGGTATGCAGAATTCGGGGCTAGCAGTGGTGCTAGCCCGTAGCGGTGGATTTTCCAGTCCAATCACCGCGCTGCCAGGGGCCATTTCCGCGGTGATTCATTGCCTGATTGGCAGTGCTTTGGCCGCTCTCTGGCGACAGCAAAACCGTCGCGAAGCCAAGACCTAAGTGCTGGGTTGACGTTGGCAATGCAGTTGTGTCAGCAATCGCGCTGCAAGTCCCCGTGAAATACGTCGCGCCACGAGCAGGTCGCAAATCCACTCAAATAAGGGTGGTGCCTCGTTCACCCCTCTGAGCCGTTGCTCGAGAGCCTCCAATTCCTCCGCATGCCGACAACCGCGTAGGGCATCGATCAAGGTGTCCTCTGAAGGAAGGGTCTGTAAAAGCTGACTGGTGGCCACAGCGTTGCGCCGGAATGTCTCAGTCATGGCACCGATGCGGAGCTCCTGTCATCACCCTCATCACAAAACCAATTGTTTTTGCTATGAAGCTTGAGGCTTTCTCATCCAACCCAAGCTGTCTCAGCCTGGGTTGTTGTGGTCCAGTTGGGGTCGTGGATTTTGAGTTCTTCAGCGAACCGTCGGGATTAAGGCGCGATGTCACGAGGCTCGGTGGCGATGCTCCCTAAGATCTGAAGATGTCAAAAGCTCAGTCGGAACCTTCAACTCAGGCGTCCGATGCTGCAGCTTCAAGGTCGGGGCTTGATCCAACCCAATGCTTCGCGTTCCCACTGGATGACTTTCAGTTAGAGGCCATCGATGCGTTGAACCAAGGGCACTCAGTTGTGGTGAGTGCCCCCACCGGATCGGGCAAAACCTTGGTGGGTGAATACGCGATTTATCGGGCCCTTGCCCATGGTCAAAAAGTTTTTTATACGACGCCTCTTAAGGCACTTTCTAATCAGAAACTTCGTGATTTTCGTGAGGAGTTTGGCGACGAGAACGTTGGTTTGTTGACCGGTGATTTGAGTGTGAATCGGGATGCATCAATCGTGGTGATGACCACGGAAATCTTCCGGAACATGCTCTATGCCGAGGCCGATAAGCATGACGATCCACTCGCTGATGTGGAAGCGGTGGTGCTGGATGAATGTCACTATATGAATGATTCCCAGCGAGGCACCGTTTGGGAGGAATCAATCATTCATTGCCCGCCTCCCATTCAACTCGTTGCCTTGTCGGCCACCGTGGCCAATGCGGGCCAACTAACCGATTGGATTGAAAAAGTGCATGGGCCCACAACGCTGATCGTCAGCGATCACCGGCCCGTGCCGCTGCAGTTCAGCTTCTGTAGCGCCAAAGGATTGCATCCCCTGCTGAATGAGGCGGGCACCGGTTTGCATCCCAATTGCAAAGTTTGGCGGGCTCCGAAGGGACAAAAGCGAAAGGGGCGCAGTAATAAGCCACCTCAGCCAGAAGCTCCACCGATCAGTTTCGTTGTGGCGCAGATGGCGCAACGCGACATGTTGCCGGCGATCTATTTCATCTTTAGCCGCCGAAATTGCGACAAATCGGTTCGGGATTTGGGTGCTCAATGCCTTGTTTCCCAAGACGAACAGGCACGCATCCATACTCGGCTTGCGGCCTACAGCGCAGCCAACCCAGAGGCGGTGCGCGATGGCATCCATGCCGATGCCCTGATGCGAGGGATTGCGGCACACCATGCGGGGGTGTTGCCCGCTTGGAAGGAGCTGATTGAGGAACTGTTTCAGCAGGGGTTAGTCAAGGTGGTGTTCGCCACTGAAACCCTTGCTGCGGGGATCAATATGCCGGCTCGGAGCACCGTGATTGCGTCGTTGTCGAAGCGAACGGAACGGGGCCATCGTCCGCTGATGGGGAGTGAGTTTTTGCAGATGGCCGGCCGCGCCGGTCGCCGTGGCTTGGATTCCCAGGGATATGTCGTTACGGTTCAAAGCCGGTTTGAGGGGGTTAGGGAAGCAGGGCAGTTGGCCACCAGTCCGGCCGACCCGTTGGTGAGTCAGTTCACCCCCAGTTACGGAATGGTGCTCAATCTCCTGCAGCGGCACAGCCTTGATAAGGCCAGGGAGTTAGTGCAACGCAGCTTTGGTCGTTATCTCGCAGGTTTAGACCTGGTTGATGACGAAGAGGTGCTCTCCCAGTTGCGGCTACAGCTCAGCCAGCTGGATGGGGTTGCCGGTGATGTTCCTTGGGAAGATTTTGAAGACTATGAAAAAGACCGCGGACGTCTGCGAGAAGAGCGCCGTTTGCTGAGGATTCTTCAGCAACAAGCGGAGGAGACCCTCGCCAACGAGCTCACTCAGGCGTTGCAATTCGCCAGCAACGGGGCCTTGGTGAGTTTGAAGTCACCCCAGCTTCGCGGACGGGTCACCCCGGCAGTGATTGTTGAAAAGGTGAATGGCCCAGGCCAATTCCCGCGATTGCTCTGTCTCACGGATGACAACGTTTGGGTGTTGTTGCCTTGTCAGGGCGTCGTCAGTCTTCATGCCGAACTGAGCTGCCTACTGGTGGATGGCGTGGATCCTCCGGTGTTGCAGCGGTCGGGTGAGATCCGCCATGGGGATCAAGCCAGTGGACAGCTCGCTTTGGCTGTGGCTCATATGGCCCAACGCCATGACATGACAACCCCTCAATACGACCTGGAGGGCGAGGTGCTTACCCAAGCCCGTGTGGTGCAGCAGCTGGAGTCACAGTTAGAGCAGCATCCCGCCCACCGATGGGGTGACCGCAAGCAACTCAAAAAACACCGTCGTCGCATGGAGGAGTTGGAGCACGAAATCGCTGATGGGCAGCGGCTACTTCATCACCGTTCCAATCGTCATTGGGACATGTTTTTGGCGTTGAAGGAAATCCTTCAACAATTTGGCTGTCTGGATGATCTCTATCCCACGGAAGTTGGACGCACCGTGGCGGCCTTGCGTGGTGACAACGAGCTATGGCTTGGCCTTGCTCTGATGAGTGGACATTTGGATGAGCTTGATCCGCCCAACCTGGCTGCCGTGTTTGAGGCGATCAGCACCGAGGTGAATCGACCGGATCTCTGGAGTGGCTTCCCACCCTCTGGTCCCGCGGAAGAGGCGTTGCAGGATTTATCCGGGTTGCGTCGAGAGTTGCTCCGCGCGCAAGAGCGGGCCAGTGTTGTGGTCCCGGCATGGTGGGAGCCCGATTTGATGGGCCTTGTGGAGGCCTGGGCGAAGGGAACATCCTGGAGTGATTTGATCGCCAACACCTCCTTAGATGAAGGGGATGTGGTGCGGATTATGCGGAGAACGGTTGATCTTCTCGCCCAGGTGCCCTATTGCGAAGCGATTAGTGAGCAGTTGCGGAGCCATGCCAAGCAAGCGCTGAAGGCGATTAATCGTTTCCCCGTGGCTGAGCTCGAGGCGCCCCTCGCGGGAGTGGCTGGAGAACTTAACCCGGCGACAGAGCGAGCATCCTGACGTTATTGGTGAGGCGTGGACATCTTGATGGGGTCTACCAATTGATCGAAATCAGAGGTGCTGATGTGCCCCAGGTCCAAGGCTGCTTCTTTCAATGTCAATCCCTGCTCGTGGGCATGTTGTGCGATGGCGCTGGCTTTTTCGTACCCGATACGAGGCGTTAGAGCCGTCACGAGCATGAGTGATCGGTCAACAAACGCTTGGATTTGCTGCCGGTTGGGTTCAAGCCCGTCCACCAAATTCTGGCGAAAGCTGTTGATTGCATCGCTGAGCAGGCGAATGGATTGGAGGATGTTGAATCCAATCAGTGGTTTGAACACATTCATCTGCAAGTGACCCCCAGCTCCAGCGGCAGCAACCGCCGCATCCATTCCGATGACTTGAGTGCACACCATGGCCATGGCCTCGCATTGTGTGGGGTTGATTTTTCCCGGCATGATCGAACTTCCTGGTTCGTTAGCAGGCAATTGCAATTCCCCGAGTCCTGCCCGTGGTCCGCACCCCAGCAGTCGAATGTCATTGGAGATGCGCAACATTGCTACCGCCAATCCACGCAGTTGCCCCATGGCATGAACCAGGGAGTCGTGGCCTGCCATGACGGCAAACAGATTGTCCGCGGGTCGAAATGCTAAACCGGTGGCGCTACAAAGCTCCTTCGCCACATCAGTGCTGAAGCCTTTGGGAGCATTCAATCCTGTCCCTACTGCTGTCCCCCCCAAAGGCAGTGATGCCAATGGGGTGAGACTGTCTTCAATCCACGAACGGCAGAGCTTGAGCTGATCGCGCCAGGCTGAAACTTCATCTCCAAGGCGCAGGGGCACCGCATCTTGAAGGTGCGTTCGGCCAATCTTGATGATCGGAAACCAAGCCTCGGCCTTGATATCCAAGGCTTCAATCAGAGCTTGAACAGCTGGGAGAAGAGAACTGGTGAGCTGCTGCGTCGCTGCTATGTGGATCGCTGCAGGAAAAACATCGTTGGTGGATTGTGAACGATTCACATGATCATTGGGATGAACCGGCTGATGGCTACCAAGGGGTGTCCCTTCGCGAAGGGACACCAGGTTGCTGATCACCTCGTTCACGTTCATGTTCGTTTGGGTGCCACTCCCTGTTTGCCAGACCTTGAGGGGAAATTGATCGTCATGTTGTCCCCTAGCAATGGCATTTGCCGCGGAGATGATCTTGTCGGCGAGCTCTTGGTTGAGCACCCCATGACGAGCATTCACGGCTGCACAGCCCTGTTTAATCAATGCCAACGCATGGATCAGTTCAACGGGAATGCGCTCATTACTGATCGCAAAATTGCGGATTGCTCGTTCCGTCTGAGCACCCCAAAGGGCTTCGTCACTGACCTCTACAGGACCAAGGCTGTCATGCTCGGTTCGGAACGATCGGGTCATTAGGGCTTCCCGGGCTGTTCATGGAGATCCTGATCATCCATGATTACGCCATGGAGTGATCATGGTCTTCAATCGCTTCATTGATTCCCTTCTGCTTCTGGCTGTTGAAGGTTCACCGCTGTCATCGCCTTGATCTTGATCTTCCCGGAGGAACGGTGTGTCAACTCGAGGCGTATCTCTCTGACCCAGCTCGCCCCCTCAAAGCACTCCTCAATCGCAAGAAAGTTAACCAGTTAGCCGGTGGTCGTTTTCATTACGTTTCAAGGCCATATTCCTTGCTGATGTTTCGACTTCAACCGGAAGTGGTGTTTCGAGCAGGTTGGACTGAATCTACGTTGAAGATCGAATTTGAGGATTGCACTATTCGAGGACTAGGTAAACTGGATTCATTGGTGTTGTTTTGCTGCAGTGCCAGGATTTCTGCCAAGGATAATCATTTAGTTGCGGAGGCTGATATGAGTCTTGAGTTGAAATCAGAATCTTCAATGATCTTGATGCCAAGTAGCTTCTCGATAGCCATGGGAGAGAAAGCCTTAGGATTGATATCCGAACGTCTCGAAAGACGCTGTCGTGCAGGTTTAGTGAGGAGTGCAGAAAAATGGGTGCTTGACACTCGATGAAATTAATCGGGAATTGAAATCCATATCAACTATAAATCATGCTCAAGTGCTGATACAATAGAAAAATGTTCCTTTAAAACGCTTTCATGTTGACTTCGTCAAGGTCAGCTGAGCCGAGATTGACATTCGATCGATTGATCTTACGTTGCGATAAATCTGATAGCGATGTTGTAAATTTATTTCCTTGGGATTGGTCAATATGTATGGGGGAAAGGTTGTCCATTATGTCATCAAATTCTTTTTTGAAATATCAGTTGATGGCTATCCTTTCTGGATTTGTACATCCTATCTCTGGAGATTTTGAGGCTTTTGGTTCATTGAGCTGGCCTCTTGGCGGAGAGGGTGGGTTGGATAGTAAGTTGACGATCGGTCAAGGATTTGATTTTGTATCCAGTATTTACAGCGATTGTCTTGAAGCTTCATTGATCTCGGTTGATGACTTTTTTGATATGCTTCATACACGTTCTATTGATTCAAGTACGCGCCTCAAGGATTTGGTCAAAGAGCAAAAAGATTTTTTTTATATGATGTTGTCAATTCTATTTTCATTTGATATTTATCTTGTTCCTAGTGATCGGTCTAAGTATTTGATGGCAAGAGAGGCAAGGCCGTTGCGCAATCTTTTGAATAAACAGCTATCTAACTCTAACTCTTCATCTAAATCTATGGTCACGATTTCAATCAATAATCGTTTTAAGCGTGAATTTTGCAATCGGGGAATGGTGCTTGGGCCCCGTGGAGAGATACTCTTCCATGGCGACTTAGAGGAAGCAATTGCCTACGAGAGCGAAACTGTTAAAATTGCATCAGAAACCGAATCTGATGAGATTCAGTTCGATATAGCTGGCCATTTAACAAATTCAGACTCAAGCTCTGATCAAAATGACGTTTTTTGACTTGCGATTCATTCTCATGATGTTTATTAATCGAATCATTAAAGGCCTGCGCCGCCAATGGATGATTATCGTTGCTATTTCTGATTACGATAGAAATCGGCAGGCCGCTGGCAGTTCATTGGGGAGCTGGGAAAGTTTGATAAACCCAATGCAGATGATGCTTTTTTTCATTGGTGTGCGGGTGACTTTAAGCTTATTAAGGGGTGCCAATAAATTTGCAGCAGGCGGATCGACTGATATATATTTCAATATAGTTGCATTTATGCTGACAGGTTTTTGTATCGTATTTCTTTTTAGAAATGTCGCAATAAAATCTCTTTCCGGCCTTAAGCTTAAAGCTCCTCTTTATTATTCAAGGATTAAGCCTTTGGATATCTTATTGGCATTATCCTTGAATGACATGCGAGCTTTGGCAACCCTTTCGCTTGCCATATTGGGCGTTGTGTATTATTTTACTTGGAGCTTCCAGTTAGATAGTCCAGGCTTGGCAATTAGCGTGTATTTGTTGACGGTGATGATGGCTATTGGATTTGGCCTGTCGGTTGTTTTTCTGGGCCGGTTAAATAAATGGTTGGTCAAAATTATAAAAAGACTTATGCAAAGAGTCATTATATTTACCTCAGGTATTTTCTTTGCTACTTTCGAGATTCCTGCACATCTTAGGCCCTTCATTACCTGGAATCCAATCCTTCATGGAGTAGAGCTGTTTCGCTATTCTATCAACAATGAATATCCGATACCTGATATTTCATTGTCATATCTCATTCTCTGTTCTATACTAATGTTGAGTTTTTCACTGATCCTATACAGGACTAACGAGTCTCTTCTTTTGGTGGCTAATGATGATTGATTTTCATTGATCGCTATGCATTTTCTTTGAGATGCTTCAACTCCTAATTTGTTATGGCTGATCGCGAAATTATTCCCCAAAAAAGTTCTTCGATGCCATTCCAAAATTTTGATGGCAAAGCTGATTCTGTATCTGATTTGAATAGTCCTGGTATACTTCCCCCTGTCTGGACAGAAAGACTTGCTGTTTTAAAAAAACCAAGGGTTTTAATCTCATTATTTTTAGCTTCATCCGCATTCTACTGCTTCGTTATTGGACGCGATCGTTATACCTCTGTTTCTGAATTTGTTATCCAGCAAGCGGTTCCTCTAAATACGTCATCATCATCGGTATTGGCTGGTGCGGCTGCAGCCCCTCAGGTCTTGACTTCATTGGTGGATGGTCAATACTTACAAGTTTATCTGGCTTCATCAGAAGTCAAAAATCGTTTGTTTCCAAAACCAATATCCTTAGAAAAAAAATATCCCAAGTCAATCCCTGATCTCTTAACAGGAATAAATAAAGCAAGTAGCGCTCCAGTGCAACTTGCTTTTTATAGGAACCTTCTTCAAGTTTCACCACAACCCTTGAGTGGTTCAGTCATCGTAAAGACTGTTGGGTTTGATCCCGATCAAGCGTTCGATTTCAATAAATCTCTCCTTCTTCAATCAAGGCGGTTTGTTAATGAAGTTAATCAGTCAATCAATGCCGATCAAAATCTCTTTGCTCAAAAAGAAGTTGCTTTGGCTGAGAAGAATTTGAAAAAAGCTTTTCAAGAATTAGAAGTTTTTCAAGAAAAATTTGGTCAGTTGAGTGTTCAGTCTGAGCAAGCAGCTACCAGTTCTTTTATATCTGGCCTTGAATCAAGGGTTGTGAATCTTAAGGTTGAAGAGGCATCTTTGAGGCGGCAGTATCGAGACCCCAATGCACCTGAAGTCTCTTTTATTGCAGACCAAGTTAGAGAGTTAGAAAAACAAATTCGAAAGGAAAGACAAAAATCTGTTAGTGAAACTGGTCGTGATCTTAATAGTCTTGCAATGCGAGAATCTTCTTTGCGTGCGAATGTAGAATTTTCAACCGAGTCTTTGCAATCGGCCCGCTTAGCAGCAGATAATAGCCGTCGTGAAAGTACTCGGCAATTAAAATTCTTGGTCATGCTGAGTCAACCACAGCGACCAGTTTCTCCTGATCAAAATTGGCGCTGGCAAGCCTTTCTTGGTTCGATTGGAATCATTGTGGTCGCATGGGGTGTCGGTGGCTTCATAGCGGCAGCCATGAAAAAAGCCTAGTACTTTTCTTTGTCTAGACTTAATTTAAGGTCGAATGCATCCAATTCCTTTTCCTGCAAAGTAGTAACCACAGGCTCTAGCAAAATGAAGCTTTCTACGGGCAATCAGTTGATCTTCTGCGATCTCTGGATATAGTTCCTGTGCTTTTTTGTCATTAATGCAGCCTGTTTCAATCATTGACCTTACCTCTTTCTTTGTCGAGGGGAGATGCTCCCCAAGGTGTTGTTGATAAAAATGCCACTCTATATTTGCTCTTATGAGTGTTTCACGAAAATTATATTCATGTGAATGTCTTACGATGGCTGTAGGTGCGTAAGCTTTTTTAAATCCATGGCGCAATATGGCCATGGCCCAAAGTTGATCTTCTCCATAAATAACCTCTGGCATTTGTACTTGTTCCCAGGCTGTTTTTCGTAAGCATGAGTTGTTATCAGAATAAAAACGTTCATGATTACTGATTGGAGCATCAGGCTTTTTACGACTTTTGTCTAATTCAATTGGTTTTCGATGACTTCGGAAAATCCACCGGTTGAAATGCTGGTCTAAGTCGTACGACGTTAATGGGTTATGGCCTTCATGGGCGATGTGGCATCCAAAAACACCAGCCACCTCTCGATCATCTTGGAGTGGTGCGATGAGGTTCATTAACCACATTTTGTTTGCCGGCATGGCATCTTGTGTGAGGAATGCGATGAATTCTCCACGAGCTAGGCTCACACCAAGATTGCGAGTTCGTCCATGGCCGAATTCGCTCTTTGCAATTCGATGAATTCGGATTCGATCGTCTTCTGGTAGATCATCGAGGCAGCCATCTGTTGAGGAACTATCAATAATTAGAATTTCTAATTCAGCATCGAGATCTTGTTGAAGACAAGTCTCTACAACGCGGCTTAGTAGATCACCTCCGTTGTAAACAGGGATCACGATAGTGACGATTAGATTGGAATTAAGTAAGTTTTGATGGTGATTTGGTGCTGACGCAGCTTCAAATTGTTTACGGATAAAGTTCTCAACGATGCTGTTGGATTGATCCCAGGTTAAATTTTTTGTTGCAAATAGTCCTGCTGTTGTCACTTGTTCGCGTAGGGAATCATTATTGAGGAGTTGGCTCAATGCTGCTGCCAATGCTCCTGGGTTGGGTTGGGCAAGCACAGCTGTGTTTGGTTTATAAGAGATTCGTGTATGGATAGCATCAATATCAACAACTGGTAAACCACAAGCCATCATTTCATTGGGAACGAGAGAGTAATTGGTACCTGATAAAACAAGACCAACTGTGCATATTTGATACAGCTTCGATAATGACTCAGCATTCAGAATTCCCGCATGTGTAACTTTTACTGGGATCCCTAGGTCAGGTAAGTCGTCCTCTCCAAAGGTAACGATCTCAAAACTATCTCCTAAGTCAAAGAGTGAGCGTAACGCCAACAGACCAAGCTGATATAAGCGACGTGGTGTGCTGCGGCGAACATAAAAAGCGATGGTATTTTCAGACCTTTTATTAATTTTGGATTGATAATAAGTATTAGAATCAACAGCCAATGGAAATGAAATAGCAGGATTTCCCTGCTCGATCATCATGTTTTTGAGCCAAGGGCTTGCGCAAATACAAGCAAATTCATGGTTAGACGCGTAGGTTTGTTCCGTTAAGATCGTTGATGTCCCTTTTGCGAAGAAAAAGGGTTCATAGTCCTGAACAAAATAAAAGCGCTTGCTAAACTTTCTCATGCCAAGTACTGGATAGGCACTCATTCGATCGGTAGCAATAACAACATCGCCGCTGACTCTTTCTAGATCTTCATTGGTGTTGCCAAGCATATATACCTGATCAGTTTTTAGCTTGATAAAATATTGATCTATAATTCTTTTATGAAGAGAACTTAGTCTGCTTGGTTTCTCCCCTTTTATTTCAGAGTGAACCCATATTATGCAATCATGACCACATCTTTCCAGAAAATTGATCATTCTGAAGATTGTCATATGGCCTCCTAGGCCAGGGGTGAAGTTTGGAATCACCCAATGAATTTGAAGTTTATTTGAGGAGGCATTTGGTCGGTTCTTCCAGTTCCTGTCCAGGGACTTCTCTTTAAATTGGATAACTTTCTCAAATCCATTGATTTGTAATTTATTTCGTCCTTCAATGATTTGCTTGTCAGATTGATATTGCTTGGAACCTTTATACCCACAGTAGCTTGTGATAATTCCTTTGTGTGAATAGTCTGTGCAGCACAGACCAATTAATCGTTCAATGCTGTGGGCCAATGTTCCATCAATTTGTCCTACTTCGTTGCCAAAATCTTCGAATGTGAGGTCCCAATCTAGAATTGGTTTTAAGACAGTTGGTTTGCACCAGAACATATTGCCGGTCGGGAATATAAATTCACTGTTGCGGTCTATCTGGTGAAGGCCTAGCTTGTTAAGTAGTGGCTTCGCTTTGTCGTAGTTCCCGTCTTCATGCCCCCAGCAAGAATCGTGCTTAATTCCCAGGCTAAGTGCATAGTTTTCGACTGGATAAATAATAGCCACATCATCTTTGCTTAGCTCCTGCATGTTTGTGTAGAACACATCGATGTTGCCGATTAGATTGTCTAGGCAGTGCTCAAACCACCCGCTTAAAGCATTGCTATGAGGACTTTTCTTGGAATGGAGCTTGAGGACAAAGTCATATTGAGTAATCTCTTCTTTGAAACCAACAATAAATGGTGCAACATCTCTGCCAATGTTTGGAAAGGATTTGATATGCACCTTATTTGAATTATCTAGGCCATCAAAAATCTCTTTAAGTCTAATGACTGAGTCTTGGTTTGTGGATATATAGATGTCAATATTTGTGGGAATCCTTCCAATGTAGTCTGCGATTGTTGGGGCAAGTTCTGGATAAAATATGTGCAAAAATATCCCTATTTTTTTCTCTTTGATGCTTGAATCTAGCTTGTGCACGTCAATGGCAGAAGCCTTCTTGATATGTGCAGTCTTTCTCATGAAATGGATATCATCCATCGAATGTCGACCTTCTCGAATGCCAAATTTAAAGAAGTGAACCATTGGATTGATTTCACTTTCTTTGATGTCTGGATATTTGCTGAAGTAATTATTGGTTTCGAATAAATTGCTGGGATCGATCCCCAATTTCCACCCTGACGTGCAGTAATGCTGAAGACAACTCCCTAGGTTGTTAATCTTTTCTGATTCTTCTCTTGTTAGCTGATTCTTGTAAAAGTCGATGTCAAATGCATATGCATAATGCGCTAATTCTTGTATGTCGCGACGCTCAGTCTTCCTGACTTGATTTTCGTCAATTCCTTGAATATAAGCTTGGAGTTCAGGAGAAATTTTTTGACGTCGATTGTCTGGTATTTGTGAGTCTTGATTCGATGTGCGTTTTAGTCGTTGACGAATAAACCCCGGGATGATCTTTTGTTTACTCAAACGGCGTGCCGTCGAGCGTAGAAGTTGGCGCCCTGAGGCGATTGATGGCTTGAATTGATTTTTTTTGGATGCCTTGGCCATAGTTTTTAAATCAAATCAATTCTTCTTCGTTTGATTGATGCCAAGTCGTCCACCGTCATAATCAGCATTTTCACGGACTATTTGGCACCAATCGTCATGCGATAAGTACCAGGCGACTGTTTGAGCCAAGCCTTCCTCGACGTTATGGCGTGGTTCCCATCCCAGTTCGGTGCTGATTCTTGAAGGGTTAATGGCATAGCGACGATCGTGTCCAGGACGATCGGTGACGCGTTGAATCAGGTTGATGTGTGGCGCCGCATCTGGCCGTTCCTGATCCAGTTGATAACAGATGGCATTCACCACCTCTTGATTGGTTTTTTCACCATGGCCACCAACGCAATAGCTACGTCCAGGTGTTCCTAGACAGGCTGCTAATAGCAATGCGTCCACATGATCTTCAACATAGAGCCAGTCACGGATGTTTAATCCATCTCCATAAAGGGGAATGGACTCTCTCGCGGCTGCTTTAAGCGTGACCACAGGAATTAACTTTTCTGGGAATTGCCACGGTCCATAATTATTTGAGCAGTTTGTTAGAACGACTGGGAGTCCGAAGGTGTGGTGCCACGCTTGCACTAAATGGTCGCTGGCTGCTTTGCTGGCGGAATAGGGACTGCGAGGGTCGTAAGGCGTTGTCTCTGAGAAGCGACCTTCAGAACCTAGGGAGCCAAAGACTTCATCTGTGCTGATGTGATGCAATCTAAATTGCTCGCGCCGCTGTGGTGAAAGCTGTTCAAAATGTGATCGCACGGCTTGAAGAAGATTGTATGTGCCGGTCACATTGCTTTCAATAAAAACACCAGGTCCAGAAATGGAGCGGTCCACATGGCTTTCTGCCGCTAAGTGCATGACAAGGTCTGGATCAGCGTCCTTGACGGCTTGTTGAACGGCTTTCTCGTCGCAGAGATTAATCGCTTGTAATTGATGACGATTTTGATGCTTAACCCCAAGCTCTTGGATCACCTCGTTGATTGATGTGAGGTCGCTGGCATACCCCATCTTGTCGAGGTTGAAAACAATGGCGTTGCTTTCTCTCAAGAGCCGCCGAATGACTGCACCGCCGATGAAGCCTGCACCGCCGGTGACCAAGATGCGTTGGCGCTTTTCGAGCAGTTCTGCGGTGGTCGGCATGGACTTGGCCATTGAATCAGGATTGAATCAGCGGTTAAAAAAGATTGACGGGTCTCAATCTGCTTCAGTCAGCTTGGATCCGAAGCAGAAGCTGTTTTAAGGCTTCTTGCCAATGTTCTCCATCAAGCTGCAATGCCGATCGTGTGGTGGTGCAATCCAGGAGTGAATAGTTCGGACGCGTGGCCGGCGTCGGATAGTCTGCGGTCGTGATCGGATTCACCTTGGCCGGTGCGTCCACCAAGCCAAGGGAGTGGCCGAGTTCCCCGATGGCCACAGCCACGTCGTACCAGCTTCCGGCTCCTGCATCACTCCAATGCAGAATCGGTGGCAGGGTTGTTTGCGACCCCTGAGTGATCGTTTTCCAACATGCAGTGGCCAAATTCAAGGTGCTGCTAGGGCATCCCACTTGATCAGCAACCACACCCAGTTGGTCACGTTCGCGGTGAAGACGCAGCATCGTGAGGGCAAAATTGTGACCGACTGGCCCCATGACCCAGCTCGTACGAAGGATGATTCCTTTAGGGTTCTTGTATCCAAAGATCTTTTGGATGGCTAGTTCTCCGGCGGCCTTGCTTCCGCCGTACACACCAAGAGGTGTGGTGGGTTGATCGACTCGGTAAGGAAAACCCTGTAGACCATTAAAGACAAAATCTGTGCTCACTTGTAGAAGTCGCCCCCCCTGGCGATCGAGCTCTTGCGCAAAGGCTTCCGGCGCTCCGGCATTGATGGCGTTGGCCAACTCTGGTTCGGACTCCGCTTGATCGACAGCTGTGTAAGCGCCGGCGTTGAGAACCCAATCAGGTTGGTACTTCTGAACAGCGATGCGGCAGGCTTCGCTATCGGAGAGATCAAGCTCCTGACGGGTTGTGGCGATGAGTTCAACGGTGTCAGGCGTTGCATCCAGTAACGCCTGGCCCAGCTGCCCTCCGGCTCCAGTGAGTAAAACCTTCATGGGAAAAGATCTCCTGATGCCTTGGCCGAAAGGAGGTCAGAGGCTTCAGCGTCTTTGTCAGACAGGCTGATGCTATTTCCTTCCAATTCGGCTTGTGGCCAATCAATGGCCAAGCTTGGGTCGTCCCATCGAATGGCACGTTCACGCGCTTTATTCCAAAAACCACGGGCTTTGTACTGCACTTCTGCGACGGCACTCAAGGTGAGGAAACCATGGGCAAATCCCTCTGGGACCCATAACTGTGACCTGTTTTCAGCGCTTAAGACGGCACCAACCCATTGACCAAACGTGGGCGACGTTTGTCGAATATCGATCGCTACATCAAAAATAGATCCCACGCTGGACCGCACAAGTTTGGCTTGAGGTTCTGGTGCTAATTGATAGTGCAAACCTCTTAAAACCCCTTGAATCGATCGTGAGTGGTTGTCTTGGGAGAATTCCACTGTTTGTCCCACGGCGTCGTTGAAGCGGGTTTGGTTCCAGCTTTCAAAAAACCAGCCACGGTCGTCGCCAAAGGCCCGGGGTGTGATGAGAAGCGGGCCATCAATGGTGGTTCCTCGCACTGTTTGTAGGGCTTCAACATTCATGCGCTCACCTCCAGGCTGGTTTGCAGAGCAGCATGGTCGCTTACATTTTCTTCGAGCATTTGTAGGAGATAAGTTCCGTAGCCGCTTTTTTGTAGCGGTTGTGCGAGCCGATTGAGCTGCTCGTTGTCAATCCACCCCTGTCTCCAGGCCACTTCTTCAGGACAGCCCACTTTTAACCCTTGTCGATGTTCAAGGGTGCGGATGTAGCTGGCCGCATCATTGAGCGAGTCGCATGTTCCTGTGTCGAGCCAGGCCATGCCTCGTCCCATAAGTTCAACCCGAAGTTGTCCTTCTTCCAGGTACATCGCGTTGAGATCAGTGATCTCGAGCTCTCCGCGGGGGGAGGGCTCGACTTGCCGGGCACGCTCCACCACTGTTTCGTCGTAAAAGTAGAGCCCTGTAACGGCATAACGACTTTTTGGATATTTGGGCTTTTCCTCCAGGCTTAAAACCTTCCCCTGGGCATCAAATTCAGCCACTCCATAACGCTCGGGATCGCGAACGGGGTAGGCAAACACCGTGGCTCCCTTCTGTTGTTCAGTGCTGTTCATCAGCTGGGGGATGAGGTCGTGCCCATGGAAAAGGTTGTCTCCTAAGACAAGAGCGGCGGGTGCGCCATCGAGGAAGCCGGCTCCGATCAGAAAGGCCTGAGCGAGCCCGTCTGGACTGGCTTGAGTGGCGTATTGGATTTTCATGCCCCATGCAGAGCCATCACCAAGCAATCGCTCGAACGCATCGCGATCATGGGGTGTCGTGATAATCAGAACATCCCTGATTCCCGCCAGCATCAGGGTGCTGAGGGGGTAATAAATCATTGGTTTGTCGTAGACGGGCAGGAGTTGTTTGCTCACTGCTTGGGTGATGGGATGGAGACGCGTGCCGCTGCCACCGGCCAGGATGATTCCCTTGCGTTTTGGTGCCGTTCCCATCCCGTTGTCGCTAGTCCCAGTCTCAGTTCATTACAGCATGAGCGATCGTTTGATCCCTTAAAAAGAGCGCTGGAGTCGGCGGTCTCGTCGTATCCCGTTCAGGTCTTGGGTCTCTGAAGTTGTGATCTGATTTGAGCGGCCAAGATGGGATTCCGCTCAGAGATCACATGCGCCCAAGGACCAATGTCTTGATGTGTAGGATTGTCGCGTAAAAGTGAAACTTTCAAAAAAGGAAAGTTTTTTGTTTCAATCAACTCTCGCCAGGCTGTATGCAAAATATTTCCGTTGGCATGTTTTGTGTAAAGGCTCTCGGTTTTAAATCCGGATTTTTGCAGGAGGACTGACAAGCCAACCTCATATTTCTTGATCAGATCACGTTTTTTAGGCCATGACTCCAGTTGATTCCAAAAGTTTTTAAAGGCTGTATTTTGAATGACTGGTTTTTGAAAAGCGAGAAAAGCAGATTGAAGATGTGGTGAGTACATCTGATCGTCGGTGAGTCCGATGATGTCAGAATCACTTGATTTTATCTGTTCAAATAAATCATCGAGGGGAGAGATTGGTCCCCAAAAGCTGTCGTTTGTGAGAATAAGTTGATTGATATGTTTTAGATCCTTTTCAAGCCAATGTAGGGCCGCCATCCAGCTGCCAAAGTCATACCCTTCGTTGCGGCGAATCAAAATGGCGCGGCAGCATCGTTTGAGCTTTCCCATGGTTTTCCAATGCCATCGAAGGCCTGGCGAAGCTGAGACCAAGACAACATCTCCGAATTGATCGTAGCTCTCCAAAAGGTTGAAAAGATCTGGACGTAAGCGGTTGGATGGATCAAAATGAGCCACAATAATTAAGGGCCTGTTGTTATTCGCTTGCCAGCCCTGTTGTTTCCATTGGCTGATCCGCTGAGGCTTGACGGGACCCAATGAATGTGGTGCAGGATCTTTTGGTTGGAAGCGGTTGCTATGGGGATGGAGGCGCTGGCTAAAGAGTGGATCGCCTGTTTCGAAGAGTCCTGCGTGTTTATGCCTCAAATAACCCGACTCGCGTTGATGTCGGGCCAGTGCTTCTCCTGATTGGTCTTTGCCGCGACTCACCGATTCATGGTGAATGATGTCAACAAAGGGTGTGACAACAATAGAGCCTTCTAATTGACGTAATCGCAGGCATAGATCTACATCGTTGAAGACAACGGCGAGTTGTTCATCGAATCCACCAACTTGATCAAAATCAGCGGTTCGCAGCATCAAACATGCAGCAGTGGCTGCAATCCACTCTTCCTGTACTCCCAAGGGAGTAAAAAGTTCGATAACACTTGCTTCGGTTAGGTGTTTGCCGGGTTCCAAGACACAGCGTCGTTCTCCCTTGATGAGCACAACCCCATGATGTTGGATGCTGTTGCTGGGGTAACGCAAGCGTGCACCTACGGCCATTGTGTGGCGAATGGCGAATGGATCGAGGAGCTTTTGAAGAACATCATCAGAGCGGACTTCGATGTCATTGTTGAGAAGTAAGAGGTGCGTTCCTTGGCAGTAAGGGCGTGCAAAATTATGAATTTGCGCGTAATTAAAGTCACAATCTATATGTACTACCGTTACATCATTTTTAACCCGCTGCTCATCGAGCCAAGCCAAGGTTTCTGAATTTGTACTTCCGTTATCAATCAAGATCAGTTCATAGGGAACGTCTCCAGCACAACGTTGAATTGATTCCACGCAAACTTTGGTGAGTGATGCACTATCTCGAAAGGGAATCAGAATCGAAACAAGTGTGTTCTTTGGGGGGGTCCAATGCACTTGATGGCATCCAGGCCAGCTTGGATGAGCGCTAATCCCCCCTCCGGTTGTTAGAAAATAGGCCCCGCGCTCTCGACAGATACTGAGGGCTTCCTGGGATTGCGATGCGCTGAAAATCCGTCGATCTCTGGGGGACGCCACATCTGGAATGGCGGGATTCGTTGTGATATTTCGACTGAGTAGATCTTGTATTAAGTGCTCACACTTCTGGCTTTGCGTACTGACTTGCAGGCTGAGATCAAGAACCAGATTGTGAACACACAACCGTTGCTTAGGGAGTTCTAATTGGCGCAATCGGCTCAGTCGAATGGTCACCAGACCACCGATGCATCCTCGGGTGAGCAAACGCCAAGGCACGACCGCTACACGGTTTTGGCGGTTGCCAGGGCGCTGTGCTGGCTCGGAGCTCCACTGCAACGTTTCATCAGAGCTGAACAACGCAGCAGTGGGTGAAGCTTCGGCGGCTCTACTCAGTAGTTGTGGCGCTTGCGGTGCCAAGCGGTCGTCGCTGTGGCAAAAACTCACGAGAGCCTCGTTGGCTGAAGGCAGTGCCGACCACACCGAATCGAGATCCCCCAGGAGGCCGTGGATGATCTGGTTCCAGCCAAGGGTGTTCTCGCGAACAGTGTTCCCGCCAAGGGGCGACGCTGCGTTCTCGGCTGGATGAGGCTCCGTTTGTAAAACCACCAAAATCAGTGGCAATGGATTGTGTGGTGGGGTGACGGTTTGAAGGACGGCCTGAACGGTCTCATCCGGTTCCGGTTGGTAGCGGTCGAGGTCTTTCCCGAGTGCACGTCCCTGGCGGAACCGTTTCCAGCCGAACGTGGCCAAGTGTTCCAGTGCGGAAGAGTGCTGGCGGTGAAGCTCTTTTTTGGCGCCTGGACGGAGACCGTCGAGATAGGCCTCCAAGTGAATGGGGGGTAGATCCGTATAGAGCGGTGCTTCCCCACGGATGATCTGGGTGAGTCGCCCAGAGCTCACAAGAGCTTTCGCTGTGACTAGCTCTGGATGGGCTCGCCCCAGTGCCTCTTCATCGATTCCGCTATCTCGTGGTGTCCATCTCTTGGGAGTTACCAGAAGAGGAATGGGGATGAGACGAGGATCGAGGAATGCCACTGGCAAGCCTGGATTTCGCTCCGCCAACTTGGGCTGCAAGCTTTCCAAGCCAAAGCCCAGCTCAACAACCTGTCGAAGAGCTTGGGTGAGCGACCGATCGGAACGACGTTGGCTGGGCACCATGGGCCTGGGACTTCCCCTAGTCAAACCGACTTACAAACAGGTAGGGAACGTTCTTTGATTTATCGAATGAACTTAAAAGTCAACAGTACTGAATAGTGGGGCGTAGCAATCGGTTGATGGGGCGATTGATTCTCTTAGGCAAGATCATGATCGAGTTCTGAATTCGCAAGTGCTGTGTACAAAGAGTCATCAGATCGTGAAACCAATCCTCGATATCCGATCGAAACACCTATGTGTTGGACGCGTTTAGACAGATGATTGCCCTGCTTCATTAGCGCTTGTTGTGTCTTTGATTGGCTTCTGTTTGTTGTTGCTCGACGTCGGTCTGAGCTTGATGCTGCGGTTGTGAGTTCAAAGTGATCTGACTTGGCTTAAATCGTCTATAGCGTTGTCAATTAGCCGGTAGGCATCCTCTGGAGTCGGTGCGCGCATTAAGGCATGACGGAGTTGTGATGCGCCCGGGAAACCGGTGCATGTCCAGCTCATGTGCTTTCGAGCAATCAGGAGGCCGTGGGATCCCCTGGATGTCACTAAATCATGCAGTTGTTCTTTGGCTAAGTGAAGTTTGGCGCCACTATCTGGTGTTTCAGGAATTGGACGATCCATGAATGCGGCCTCGATCTGTCCCACAAGCCAGGGTGCACCCATCGTTCCGCGACCCACCATCACGCCATCGGCCTTCGTGACGTCTAAGCAATGGAGCGCATCTGTCGGGTTGTTGATATCACCATTGGCAATAACTGGAATATTTAAGGCTTGTTTGACCTCCGCGATGGCGTTCCAATTCGCGCGGCCTTTGAAACCCTGTTCGCGGGTTCGCCCATGCAGTGTCAACATTTGGGCACCTGCATTTTGAAGTTGTTGGCACCAAGTGATTGGGTCTGAACTGGCTCCACACCAACCCAAGCGGGTTTTGACGGTGACGGGAATCGACACCGCTTCAACGACAGCTTCCACGATCTGAGTGGCGAGATCCGGGGCACGGATCAGTCCTGAGCCACCGCCTTTCTTCGCGATCTTTCGGACAGGACATCCCATGTTGATGTCGATTAAAAAAGCCCCGGCCTGTTCTGCGCGCCGTGCTGCATCGGCCATCGCCTGAGGTCGGTGATCGAAGATTTGTACGGCGATGGGGCCATGCTCGGCCTTGAGGTCGTCCATCTTTCCGTAGCCGTGGCCGAGCTCCAGGCTTGTGGCGTTCACCATTTCAGTGAACAGAAGGGAATCCCGCGACCATCGCCGCACTAACCCACGAAAAATCTTGTCGGTAACACCAGCTAGTGGTGATTGCAGAACTCTTGAATGAAGCTGACGGCAGGTGCCATTGCCGGGAAGATGAATGGGGGTTTGCAGGGGAGTTTGTCGTTGAGTTTGCAGGCCGTGGTTCAGAGCTTTCAGCATCATTGAAGCTTGGTTAGGTGTGCCCTTTTCAGGGCTTGGGGATGATGAACAACACTTCGCTCAGTTTCGTCCGCAATGGGTGATCTCTGGCCTGTTAGTCGTGCCCTACTGCAGCAGATTCTTGAGGACCGTTGCACCGATCGCTTCGTCTGCGAATGCATCTGGGCGCGGCTGGGATATGTCCCCAAGGGTGATCAATGGCATGCCGGTCCCACCACATCGAAAGATTGGTCTGATGCGTTCCCGTTTGGCCCTGAGTTGATTGCTCAGCGTCCAGCCTCTGTGCGTTTAACCCGCTCGATTCCCAAGCCTCTCAAACAGCTTTTAAAAGAACAGCTGGGTTTCGCTGGATACAAAATCGGTGGGTTGTACCCCCGTCGCACCCGTCGTGCCACCGCGGTGAGTTGGTTGTTGGCATGGCTGGCCCAGCGGGGTGAGCCTCTGCCAGATCATGGCCCTCTGGCCCCCGAGATGCCGATTCCCACTGATCCGGTGAGGGGTCATCCGGGAGATCTCCCGATTTCATGAGATCAAAACCGCTACAGAACAACGATTCGATGGGTCTGTAGGGTCGAAGATTGATTCGAATCAAGCTCCTTGGCGCGTCCTGTCGTCGCAATTATTGGACGCCCCAACGTTGGCAAGTCCACCCTGGTGAACAGGCTCTGCCGAAGTCGTGAAGCCATTGTGCACGACCAGCCTGGGGTAACAAGGGATCGCACGTATCAGGACGGTTACTGGGGGGACCGTGAGTTCAAGGTGGTGGACACCGGTGGGTTGGTGTTTGACGACGACAGCGAATTCCTGCCTGAGATTCGTGAGCAAGCTGCATTGGCCTTGGATGAGGCCAGCGTCGCCTTGGTGATTGTTGACGGAAAGCAAGGACTCACTGCGGCCGATGAATCCATTGCGGAATTTTTGCGACAGCAGCGCTGTCCCACATTGCTGGCCGTCAATAAGTGTGAGTCGGTCGAACAGGGCTTGGCCATGGCCGCTGAGTTTTGGTCGCTTGGGCTAGGAGAGCCTTTTCCCATTTCAGCAATTCATGGGGCAGGCACCGCTGAGATCTTGGATCAAGTCCTCACATTTTTGCCGCCCAAGGATCAGGAAGGTGACGAAGAAGAGCCGATTCAGATGTCGATTATTGGGCGTCCGAACGTTGGTAAATCCAGCCTTCTGAATGCCATTTGTGGAGAGCAGCGCGCCATCGTGAGCCCGATCCGAGGCACAACTCGCGACACAATCGATACCAACATCGTTCGAGAAAATCGCCCGTGGCGACTTGTTGATACTGCGGGAATCCGCCGCCGCCGCAGTGTGAATTATGGACCTGAATATTTTGGAATCAATCGTAGCTTTAAGGCGATTGAACGCAGTGATGTGTGTGTGTTGGTGATTGATGCCCTTGATGGGGTAACAGAACAAGATCAACGTTTGGCCGGACGGATTGAAGAGGACGGTCGGGCTTGTGTTGTTGTGGTCAATAAGTGGGATGCGGTGGAAAAAGACAGCCACACCATGTCGGCGACGGAAAAAGAGTTGAGGGCCAAGCTTTATTTTCTCGATTGGGCTCCGATGCTCTTCACCTCTGCTCTTACTGGACAACGGGTGGAGAGCATCTTTGCGCTTGCTGCCTTAGCGGTGGAGCAGCATCGCCGCCGCGTCACCACCTCTGTGGTGAATGAGGTGCTGAAAGAAGCCTTGAGTTGGCGCTCACCACCCACAACTCGCGGGGGCAGGCAAGGAAAGCTGTACTACGGCACCCAGGTGGCCAGTCGGCCTCCCAGCTTCACTTTGTTCGTGAACGATCCAAAACTATTCGGGGACACTTACCGCCGTTATGTGGAACGGCACATTCGCGAAGGTCTTGGCTTTGACGGAACACCGGTGAAATTGTTTTGGCGAGGGAAACAGCAACGCGACGCCGAAAAAGAGTTGGCTCGTCAACAAAACCGCAGGGGGTGAGCGATGGACTGGTTGCGTCAGATCCCCATGGGGCAGTACGTCGATGGCTCTGAGGGTTGGCTTCGGCGTCTCGACCCCCGTCTGAAGCTGGCCTGGTCCCTGATGTTTCTGCTAACTCCGGTCCTGGCCGGTCCTTTGTGGCGCGTCGGATTGGTGCTCAGTTTGCTTGTGCTGACAGCCCTCAGCGGCTTGCCGCGCAAGCTCTGGTGGCGATCACTGCTGGTGCTGGTGCTTCTGGCCGTTGCGGTTGGTTTGCTGTCCATGCTGCTCCCCGCGGTGGATCCCCCAGCGGCCTTCTCCCTGCGCAACCCTGCAGAACTTCCCAATGCCGCGACAGACGGGCCATCTTGGGATTTGATCAGGCTTGGGCCGCTTCAATGGGGCAGCTTCAGTCTTGGTCCGCTTGTGGTGGATCGCGCCTCAGCTCTGCTGGGTTTGCGCACGTCGACCTTGATTTTCACAGTGATCCAGAGCGTCAACCTTGTGCTCACCACCACCACCCCAGAAGATCTTGTGTGGGGTTTGAGCTGGTATCTATCGCCGTTTGCAGTCTTCGGACTCCCCGTTGAGAGGTTGGGATTTCAGTTGTTGTTAGCGCTGCGCTTTTTGCCTCTCGTTCAGGAGGAGTTTCAAAACCTGCTTCGCTCCACGGCAAGCCGAGCTGTGAATTTGCGTACTTTGGGATTCAAGGCTGGCTTTGGGATTGTGCTGGCTGTGGGCGAACGCCTGCTCGCCAATATTTTGTTGCGTGCGGAGCAGGGTGCTGATGCTTTGGTGGCCAGAGGTGGGCGGATTTTGGCTCCATCGCGGTTTCGCTTGCCTGCAGAGCGGCCTTCGCCCCTGCTCAATGCCCTCGCCCTTCTGGGCTTGATGTTGGTCGTGGGTCTGCGTGGTCAGTACGGTGCTCTTTGAATTGGGTCTGTAGCGATGGCTTCCGAGCGCTACCTCAACCATCCCACCTTTGGGATGCTTTATCGGGTCGCTCCGGCGGGAGAAGGGCGTGATGTCTATGCCACGTTGTACGCCCAGCGCATGTTTTTTCTAGTCACGCTGCAAGCGCGTGGAGCGCAGTTCGAAGTGATCCCTTACGGGGATGCCCGTCATCACGCCGAGGTGAATATCAGCCGATGTCGGCGTGATGGCTCGGACGATTTGGCGAGTTGGCGCCAACTCTTTGATCAAACCTTCATCTGATCCATTGACCGATTCCCTAGCTGAACGCTGGACGACTTTGACGGGGAAGCTGCCCGCCAGGGGCCGTTTGCTGGCGGTGAGTAAAGGCCACCCTGCAGCGTCGATTCGTGCCGTTGCCTCGTTAGGGCAAGAAGCCTTTGGCGAAAGCCGGTTGCAGGAAGCTGTCGAAAAGCAGGCGTTGCTGTCGGACTTATCCCTGCAGTGGCATTTCATTGGCCGATTGCAACGCAACAAGGTGCGTGGTGTCGTGAAGGCGTTTTCTGTGATCCATTCGGTGGACTCCTTCGCGCTGGCGGAGCGGGTGTCGCGTATTGCTGGAGAAGAGCGCTGCTGTCCTGAAGTGTTGCTCCAGGTGAGGTTCCGTGAGGATCCAACCAAGGGTGGAATGGAACCGGCCGACATCCTTTCGACTTGGCCCCAGCTCTCTGCATTGCCGTCGTTGCGGATCACGGGGTTGATGACCATGGCTCCGCTCGGCTTGGAGGGAGACGATCGTCAAACCTTGTTTGTGGAGTGCCGATCTCTAGCAGATCAATTGGGATTACCGGAGTGCTCTATGGGAATGTCGGGGGATTGGACGGAGGCCGTTGCGGCCGGTAGTACCTGGTTGCGTGTCGGATCTGCTGTGTTTGGCCAACGGGATGTGCCAAAACATGGTGCGGGCTGACTTGCCCGGTAGCGGCTGAAACGGTATCCAGGGACATGGTTGTTCAACCACATTTCAGCTTGAGAGGATTTTTAAGGTGTCGCTGATCTCCCGCTTACGTGCCGTTGTCGCCGGTGACGACTATCTCGATGGTGAACTCGATGATTTCGCCTACGAAGATGAGCAACAGGATCAGGATCAACGTGCCACTCAGGCCGACGGCGGTGTGTTAGCCACCCTTGGCGGCGGCAACCCATTTGACTTTGGTGGAGACCTGCCAGGGTCCAACGTGATCGGCATGCCGGGTATCAGTATCGCAGCCGCGGAAGTAAACGTGATGGAGCCCCGCAGTTTCGATGAGATGCCGCGGGCGATTCAAGCGTTACGGGAGCGTAAAACAGTGATCCTGAATCTCACGATGATGGAGCCGGATCAAGCCCAGCGGGCCGTTGATTTCGTGGCTGGTGGCACATTCGCCATCGATGGCCATCAAGAACGGGTTGGTGAGAGCATTTTTCTCTTTGCACCGAGCTGCGTCACGGTGACCAATGCCAGCCAGGACGAAACGTCATCTCCCACTGTGGTGAGTCGTGAGATTGATGTGGCAGCGCCGCCGGAGTCCGCTTCGGCTCCCTCCCCTGCCTGGGGCACCGCAGCTCTCTGAGTTCTCTCGTGTCGACCACTAACATTCAGCCTGAGATTGGGGTGATCGGTCTGGGTCGCATGGCCCAAGCTCTCGTCGCTCCGCTTCTGGCCAAGGGGCATGTAGATCCTCAGCAGCTCTTGGCTGTAGTGGGGTCAGAAGCATCGGCAGCCCTGCGTCGGGCTGAGCTGCCCCAAGGCGTTCATGTCGTTGCTGCAGCGGATTCACTCGCTATAAACGTCTGGAGGGCACCGTTGCAGCTGCTGGCTGTAAAGCCCCAGCAGCTCGATGCTGTGGCGCAAACCAGTGCACCGGTTCAGGGTCGGCCCCTCTTGATTTCAGTTTTGGCAGGCGTACCTCTCGAGCGTCTGCAACGTTTGTTCCCAGGGCATTGCTGTGTGCGTGCTGTGCCCAACACGCCAGCCTTGGTGGGAGCTGGCTTGACGGCTCTGGCTTGGGGAGACGCGGTGAATGCGGAGCAGCGGCTCCGGGTGAATGAATTGTTTGGCGATGTGGGGGAAGTTCTTGAACTTCCAGAGCCCAAGCTCGATGCTTTTCTTGCACTCACTTCATCCGGACCGGCATTCATTGCCTTGGTGGCAGAAGCGATGGCCGATGGTGCTGTTTTGGCGGGTTTGCCGAGGGATTTGGCCCATCGCCTAGCCCATCGCACTCTGGCGGGAACAGCGGCGCTGCTGGATCAACGGGCGTTGCATCCGGGCGAGCTCAAAGACATGGTGACGTCCCCCGGTGGCACCACCATTGCTGGCATTCGCAAGTTGGAGCAAGCGGGGTTGCGCTCCGCGTTGATTGAGGCGGTGATGGCGGCAGCGGAGCGCAGCCGTCAATTGGCCTGATGGCTTAGGGGAGAACATCAGGCCAAGCCTGACGAATCAACAGCAGGGAAAAGTAGGGGCGCTGGCTGGCAGCGACGGTGTCGGCAGATTGGATCTTTTGGTCCGGCCATCCCACTTTTTCGGCGAACAAAGCTTTCGCAAGCAAATTGCGTTCCTCCAGCAACGGTTGGACCCACTCCCAGCGATGGCCCAATTTGAGTAAGGCCAAGACACGCCCCCTGTCCTGCGCCTCATCCAGCTCCCGCTTTAATTCGGCGGGACTCTCCGGACAAGGGCGCAGCAGCAGTTGGTCCTGCTGTAGCGCCAGTGGCCAAAGCCCAGCGGCTGCCGCGGCTGAAACCGACGAGATGCCAGGGATCACATCGCAGGGACAGTTAGGCCATTTGTCTTGCAAGGCCATCAGCATGTAGCTGCATGTGGCAAAGAGGGAGGCATCTCCCTCGCATAGCAAAGCAACTCGTTTGCCTTCAGCAACAACGTTCTGCAGGGTGTCGGCCGCGGCGTGCCATGCGGCCCGCCTAGGTTTAGCCCCATCCACCATCGGGAAGAGAAGGGGCAGACAGGTGTGGTCGTCGCGGATCCACTGGCTGGCAATACGGGCTGCCATGCTTTCAGCCTCTGTACGAGCCACGGGGTAAGCGATCACCTCGCTGGTTTCGATGGCATGCACTGCAGCGAGCGTCAACAGGGACGGATTGCCGGGGCCAACCCCCACAAGCGTCAGCTTCCCTGGGGACTTGGGATCGATGATGGTCAGCAGTGGAACGCCCGGGAGCCAGGCGATGAGTCGTCTCAGCATCTTTTCAGACGGTTGGACGTCGATGGACCAGAGCTCGCCAACGCCGCTGCTGGTGTCTGAAACTCCTGTGGAGATTCAGACCGAACTCGCCCGGCGTGGGATCTGTTTCGAGCAGTGGCCTGCGGTAGAGGAGTTGCCGTCTGAAGCAGATCAGGCGTGGATTCTGAAGGCCTATGCCAACGACATTGCCCGTGTGAAGAGCGACGGGGACTACGCCACGGTCGATGCGATTCGGATGACCCCGGACCATCCCGAGCGGGGTGCCCTACGCAGCAAATTCCTCGCGGAACACATCCATGCAGAAGATGAGGTGCGATTTTTTGTGGAGGGTCGTGGATTGTTCTGCCTGCATATCGGTGCAGAGGTGCTGCTCACCCTGTGTGAACGAGGGGATTTGATCCGGGTTCCGGCTGGAACAAAACATTGGTTTGACATGGGAAGCGAACCAGCGTTCTGTGCTGTGCGCTGGTTCAACAACACCGTTGGTTGGGTGGCAACATTTACGGGGAATAAAATCTCTGAGCGCTTCCCAAAACTGGATTGATGCAGAAGGGTTTCAAGATTTTGAACCTCCGTTCTGCCATGCCGTTGGGCCTGTTGGCTGCTGGCCTGATCACTGGTTTTGGTGTGGTTGTTATGCCTGGCCGTGCGGATCAAGAAGCCTTTTCCCCCGTTGTGCAGCGTCGCGTCGCCTTGGTGATCTTGGCGCAACGAATCGGTGCGTATGCCGCGATGGCGCAAGCCCACAGCCTTTGCCTGGTACGCCAGGGAACGTTGAGTTCGTGGCAGCCTATTCAGGCTCTCAACATCACTCTGCAGGATTTGGGGATTGATCCGGGCGTTTTGAGAACCCATTGGTGGAAAAGGTGAGTCCTCGCTTCCAGGGGCTGCTCGGGGCTGATTGCAGCCTGGATCCGAAGCACGAACAAGCGGCGCAAACATTGCTCCGCGATGAGCTTTAAATCAAGCCCAGGTTGTCTTGATCGTTTGGGAGATGGCCGTAATCTCCGCTCAGGGGTGGACGCGTTCCAATGTTTTCCGGCTGGGGTTTGAGTTGGGCAGGTTGGTTTGACAATCGCCGTGGGGAATGGTGGCTGGTTGCGCAGTTGCTGTTGATTGCCGCTCATCTTTTGCCGATTTGGCCGGCTCCAGCGTTTTGGGGCCTCGTGAGCTGGCCGCGCCTGTTATTTGCACTTGGTTTGCTGCTTTTGGCTTTGGGGCTGATTCGGGCGGTTCAGTCCTTGTTGTCGCTTGGGGCGAGTCTCTCGCCCTTACCGGTGCCGAAGCTGCACAATCAGCTGATTCGCACGGGGATGTACAGCCACTGCCGTCATCCGATGTACCAGGCGGTCTTGCTGTGTTCTCTAGGGGTGGTTATGGCCACTGGCAGCCTGGTCCATCTCGGCTTGTTCGTGGCGTTGGTGGTGGTGTTGCGGGGTAAGGCGCGGTTTGAAGAGTTGGCTTTGCGCCAGCTGCATCCTGACTACGTCGCCTATGCCGCCTCCACCCCAGCGATTGCTAACCATTGGCCGGGGTTGGACTGGCGCAGCCTCGAATAACTAGGCGGCGACCCTGAAGTCGTTGAGTAAGTCGCGATACAACTTTTCAATGGCGTCGATGTTGCAACCGATGGTGTAGTGCTGCAAGGCCCGTTCGCGGGCTCGACGCCCCAGTTCTGCGGTAAGGACGGGCTGATCTCGCAGCACTGGCAGCAAGGTGCGTAATTGGGTGGTCACCCCCTGTGTACTCATCACAATTCCTGCCCCCCCGGCTAAGACCTCTCCATCGGCTCCAGCATCGGTGGCGACGCATGCTGTTCCCGTGGCCATCGCCTCGAGTAGGGCAAGTGATAAACCTTCGACGAGGCTTGGCAATAAAAAAACCTCAGCGCATTGCAGCAGTGCGACCCGCGTTTCCAGATCGGGTTCGTAACCCCACCAGAGGATCTTTGGATCACTGAATTGGTTCTGCAAACTGCTGGTGAGGGGACCATCACCCACCACCACCAAGCGACAGCCCGCAGGTGAGACCAAGCGCCACGCCCTCAGCAAGGCTTCGACGTTTTTCTCGGTGACAAGTCGCCCCATGTAGAGAAAAATTCGCTCGTTCCCCAGCCGTTGACGCACATTTTTTTGCAAGAGTGAAGCCGTGCTCGGACTGGCTGGACACCAGCGCCCGGTGTCGACGCCATTCGGAATCACGGCGAGTGTTTTGGCTGGGACCCCAAGCTTGATCAGCAGATCGGCCTGAAGTTCCGAGAACACGATCACCCTGTCGTAGCGAGCTAAGAAGGGTGCATAGAGCTGGTAAGACAGCTGTTGGGTGCCGGCGGAAAAGTTGCGTAGCCCTGCATCGGCATCAAAGGCGGGATGGAAGGTTGCCACCAGCGGAACCCCTAGCTGCTGACAAAGCTCTGGAAGCCGAAAGTCAAGGGGGGACAGCGTGAGACTGGCGTGGACTAGATCGGGTTTGATCCGTTCCAGGGAATCACGCAGCTCCCGTTGTGCTCCCAGTGAAGGGATTGTGTACACCTGGGATTTCACCAGGTAAGGGAGGCTTACATCTGGATCATGTCCCAACAGGGATGTAGCACCCCGCTCAGGACTGAGGGGGGTGTCGAAATGAATGAAATGAGTTTGATGGCCGCGTTGGCGGAGCGCCTCAGTGGTGCTCAGCCCGTAGGAGACATTCCCGCAAAAGGGCGACTTCTTTCCAAGCCATGCAACTTGCACCAACCGGGTTGGTCCTCCTTAGGCGACAGCAAAAGTTAGCAGCGTTGCCATGGCTTCTCCAGTAACGCCGCAATTAGGGCGAGCCCGGCAAGAATAAAAAGTACTGGTTTTAGGCCAAGACTGCTCACGAGGGTGCCCGCCAGCACCAAGGGAAGACTCAAGGCGATGTTGATCAAATTGTTCTGTAACCCAAAAACGCGGCCGCGTTCTGCCTCTGGGGTTTCCTCTTGAATGGTGGTTTGGGCGGGGATGGCCACCATGGCTGCACCAATGCCCAAGATCCCGCAGAGGGTCAAGGTAAACACCAGGGATCCGCGCAGCTGGCTCAACAGCACGAGCGTCCAGGTGATCGTGCCAAGGCCTGAGGCGGTGAGGCGGCGTCGGCTGAACAGATGTCCCATTTGTGCAATCACGATGGCACCGATCGCCATGCCCACACCGCTCATGGCGAGGAGCGCACCGAACCCGGAAGGTCCGAGGCTGGTGATTAGGGCGGCGAGCTGAAGCGCCAGCACATAGAGGGCGGCGAGCAGGCTGTAGAGGAGCACCAAGTGCAGCATCGCTCCTCGAACGGAGGGCACCTGACGCAACACCTGTAGACCCTCACCAATCTCGGCCCAAACCGATGCGGTTGGCGGTGGCTTTGGTGCCTCTCGCAAGGACAACCTCGCCAGGCTCAATGCTGCGAAGCCGTAGCAAAGCGGAAGCAGAACAAATTCACCACCATCGATCCCCGCGAAGGCGAACAGATGATGCAGTGCGCGGAGGATGGGTTCCCCCAGGGCGAATCCCAGGATCGTTGCCCCCATGCTGGTGGCTTGATAAAGAGAATTGGCCGCCAGCAGGTGTTCTTTTGGCACCAGGACTGGAATCGCCGCTTGCTCAGAGGGAGCAAAGAACTGGGTGAGGATTGATTCGAGAAATGTCATCCCCACCAAACCCCAGTAACCCCATGGCAACCCGAGCCACAGAGGGCCAGGCAGAAGAAACAGGGGAGCGAACACCACCAGGAGGGCTCGCAGCGCATTTGACGCCACCATCACCCGTCGTTTTGGCCAACGGTCGGCCCAAACGCCCGCCAGGGTTCCAAGAACCATGGCGGGAATGGTGTTGGCGACAAAAATGCCGGTCGCCAACAGGGTGATCACTTTGGTACGGGTGCTGATATCAAGCCCGTAATCGGAGGCCATGTTCGCCAGGACTCCCGAGCCTCCACCACCCATCACGAGCAGGTGTTGATCGATCAAAAAGACCATCAACACGATGTAGAACTTGTCGGCTAACTGGGAAAAGATTTGCCCCAGCCAAAGTTTGCGAAAATCCCCCAGTGCCATCACGGCCTGGATCCCCCGGTTTCCCTCTGGGTTGCCGCCTGTAGGCAGGGCGGGTTCTGGAGTGGACAGGCTTGGGCAGCTCAAGGAGTCAGTGCGTCGCGGCCATGATGGCTTATGTCGGTCTGATCAGTGTTTCGCGGAGCATGGCGAGGGCCCGACTGCGGTGCGCTAGGTGGGTGCGCACCCAAAGTTCAACGACCCGTAGTAACCGCAGCCAAACCCGCTGGGGCCCCATCAGGTCCCCGTCCTGCCGGCGTGGCAAATCGGCTCGCACGAGTCGCTGCAGGAGGGCCAATTCCGATGGGTTGAGCTCGATGGCGGAGCCGGGTTGCGAATTTATGGCGAAACCGTCTTCTGGCAACAGGCTGCAGCGCCAGTCCCATTGGCCCAGGGGAGCATCCAGCGGTGCACCGCTTAAGCAGCAACTTTGCATGGGTAGGCCGTAGCCACCGAGTGTGAGCAGGTGTATGGAGGCTTGAACGGTGCCTGCCAAGACGAGATCAGCATCGTCGGCATGCTCTTCCAACCGTTCCAAATGCAGCAGCACGGTGCTCAGTAGCCCATGCACTGGATCGTCAGCGGCCAACTGCAGGCAGAGGTCGCAAAGGGCTTGGGCGGCAGACAGCGTTTCCAAACGTTTCCCCAGCCTGGAAAAGCTACGCAGCACTCGCAATTGGCGCACGCGGCCCAGACCGCTGCGACCCCCCACCTGGAGTTCCAGCAGAGTGAGTGGGGCGGCCGCTGCCAAGCTGCTTTTGGGGCGTCGAGCGCCAGGTACGGCAAATCGGGTCAGCCCCTCTGCATCGCTCAGCAGGCTGAGGAGACGATCGTTTTCCCCGAGTGGTCCCACCTTCAGGGCTAGGCCCTCCAATCGCCGGTCCGCCACTTAGCCCATCGGTTGGCGAAGGGATCGAAGCAATTGGGGCGCACTGCTAGTGCCCAGCAGGTCGGCACCGGCTTCGACCAGCTCCGTAACGCGATCGATGCTGTGAATGCCACCGGCCGCTTTGATGGCGCAGCGTTTGCGGCAGAGCCCCGTCAGCTGTTGCACCTGCTCCGGGTGACAGGTAGGGCCGAAGCCATTGCCGGTTTGAACGCCCGTAGCGCCAACATCAATGGCTGCTTCCACCGCGAGGGCCAGTTGATCCTGCGTTAAGCGGGCCATGTCGAGAATCACCCTTAGCGGTAATCCCAGGCCACAGAGCGCGCCTAGCTCATCGGCAAAGGTGGTGATTGATCCATTGGCCAGTGCTCGAAAATCAGGCACAACATCCAGCTCCTCAGCGCCCTGGGATGCAGCCCATTCCGCTTCCGCCTGTTTGAGTTCAGAGGGAAGGGCGCCAAATGGAAATCCGATCGCTGCGATCAGTTTCGGCCCGCCTTCTGATGCTCCCAACCGCTGACGCAGCAGGGGTAACTGCTGCAGGCTGGTGCAGATGGCGCGAACGTTTTCCTGGCGACTGGCATCGCACAACTCATGGAGTTGTTCGTCGTTCAGTAATGGATCGAGGATGGCCTGATCCAGAAGCGGTGGCAGGTCTGGAAGGTCCTTGGGGATTGTGGCCATCACAGGGCTTAGTTGGGAGTGCTCAATTGGAGGTGCTCAGTGTTTATTCGCGCGAACCTCGTTAATCGCGAGCTTGGATCACGCCATAACCGCCGTGATTTCGGCGATAAATCACCTGCAGCTCATTCGTTTCGCTGTCCCTGAAGAGATAAAAATCATGGTCGATCACGTCCAGTTGATGCCGAGCGTCATCGAGCGTCATGGGTGGCATCGAAAAATATTTGCGTCGTACGCCTGGATCGGGGAGCTGTGCCTCCTTCCCATCCACGAGTGAGCCCTCAACGGCGCTGTCATCGCTCACCTCTTTCGTGCTGGGCGTCAGGCTGGCGCTGTGCCCGTGGCCGTGGTGGTGATCAGTATGACGCTCTTTCCATTTGCGGAGCTGTCGCGCCAGCTTGCCCACCACCAGATCAATGCTGGCGTAGAGGTTTTCGCTGCGTTCTTGGGCACGAATCACCGTGCCATTGGCAAACACAGTCACCTCTGCTGTTTGCTGGGGCACCCTTGGGTTCCTGGCCACAGACAAGTGAACATCGGCCTCGCGAATGGCATCACCGAAATGGGACGTGACCCGTTCCAATTTTGTGTTGGTGTACTCCCGCAGCGCAGGAGTGATCTCGAGGTTGCGACCATGGATCAACACCTTCATCCTTTGCCCTTGTGCCGGTGGATATCGGCAAGTTAGGAACGCGTTGCTCTTCGGAACACCCCGCAGAGGCATTTCTTTTTGAGCCATCCGCGCTCATCCCGTTTGAGCGGGCTTGGCGGGATCAGCAGCTTTGGCAGCAACGCCTTCTTGAGGATCCTTCCAGCCCCGCAGCGGTGTGGCTCCTGCAGCATCCCGCCTGTTACACCCTTGGGCGGGGTGCCAGTGCCGAGCACTTGCATTTCGACCCCAACGAACCGCCGGCCCCGTTGCATCGCATTGATCGGGGAGGAGACGTGACCCACCATTTGCCGGGCCAGTTGGTGGCGTATCCCGTTTTGGATTTGCAGCGGCACACTCCAGATCTCCACTGGTACATGCGGCAGTTGGAGCATGTGGTGCTGGATGTTTTGCGTGATTTAGGCCTTCAGGGCGAATCCATACCAGGCCTCACGGGGGTGTGGATGGAGGGATGCAAGGTGGCCGCCATTGGTGTGGGCTGTCGCCGCTGGATTACGCAACATGGATTGGCGCTGAATGTGGATTGCGAATTACAGGGATTTGCCGAAATCACACCCTGTGGATTGGTCGGGCATCCGGTCGGACGACTTTGCGATCGGTTGCCCGGGCTGACGGTGAGCGATGTGCAGCCTTTGCTTCGCCAGTCCCTTGCCGCACGTTTCCACCTGGCGTGGACCCCGCAGGCGTGATACGCCTGTGCTGATCGATGCAACGTCTCGGATGACGGCCAGCTGGACACCGACCGCTAGGGAAACGACGTCGCTGCAACGTCATGGCCACACCCAAAGCTTCTCCCGGGTGGATGCCATGTGGGCATGGTTAGCGGATCGGTATGGAACGATCACCGCCCTTGATGCCCCCCACGCCACCCATCCGGAACAGTTCAGTTTTGGTGAATTGGCCCAACGCATTGCGACGGCCGCTGCAGCTTTCGAAGCCAAGGGTGTCCGGGAGAACGATGTTGTGGCGTTGTTCTCTGAAAACAGTCCCCGCTGGTTGGTGGCGGATCAAGCTCTCATGCGTTGTGGTGCCGCTGATGCGGTTCGCGGTGCGTCTGCTCCCGTTGAGGAGCTCCGATACATCCTTGATGATTCAAAAGCCATAGCTCTTGTGGTGCAGAACGCTGATCTGTGGCGCCGCTTGGCGTTGACACCGGAGCAGCGAACGCGCTTGAAGGTGGTGGTGCAGCTGGAGGGTGATCCGGTGGATGAACTCACCGGTTGGGACGCGTTGCTGGCATCGGCGGTGGGCCTGGCTCCGCTTCAGCGCAGCCAAGACCTTGCTGGAGCTGCGTCTCCGGTGGCCACGATTTTGTACACCTCAGGGACCACCGGTCAGCCCAAGGGGGTGCCGCTCACGCACGCCAATCTGTTGCATCAAATTCGCTCGTTGGCCTGTGTGGCTCATCCCAAGCCAGGGGATCCGGTGTTGAGTGTTTTGCCGATTTGGCATGCCTACGAGCGCAGTGCTAGCTACTACTTCCTGTCGTGTGCCTGCACGCAGACCTACACCACGATTAAGCAGCTCAAAAAGGATCTGCCCCGGGTGCAACCGATTGCCATGGCCACTGTTCCACGGTTGTGGGAGTCGGTGCAGGCCGGCTTCGAGGAGGTGGTGAAAACGTTTCCGCCCTCCCGTCAACGCTTGCTTCGTGCTGCGCTCAGCAACAGTTCTGCCCAGCGACAAGCTCTGCGTCGGGCCAACGATTTGATGTTGGAGCCTGTGTCTTGGGCGGGACGGTTCCAAGCCGCTGGGCTGGCATGTCTCCGCTGGCCTTTGCATGCCTTGGCATCGGCCTTGTTGTGGCCGAAGGTGCGACGTCAGCTGAGCGGAGGGCAGCTTGCCTATCCGATTAGTGGAGGTGGAGCGATTGCCCCCCACATCGATGCGTTTTTTGAAGCGGTGGGGATCGAACTGCTGGTGGGCTACGGCCTCACCGAAACCAGTCCTGTGATCAGTTGTCGGCGCCCCTGGCACAACATTCGCGGCAGTTCCGGTCTGCCGTTGCCGGGCACCGAATTCCGCGTTGTGGATCCTGAATCAGGCGTCCCCCTGGGTTTTCGTCAGAGGGGGAGGGTTTTGGTGTGCGGACCGCAGGTGATGGGGGGCTACTGGGGTAAACCCGAAGCCACTGCAAAAGTTCTGGACGCTGATGGTTGGTTTGATACGGGTGATCTGGGGATGTTGTTAGCGGATGGCTCGGTGGCCATAACCGGCCGCGCCAAGGACACGATTGTTTTAAGCAGTGGCGAGAACATTGAGCCCGGTCCGTTGGAGGACGTCTTGGTGGCGAGTCCATTGATCGAGCAGGTGATGTTGGTGGGCCAGGACGAGCGCCAATTGGCGGCGTTAATCGTGCCTAGGGCTGAATCGATTGTTGATTGGGCTCGTCAGCAAGGACTCAACCTTGCTGACGACTTAGGCGGAAAGCCAGGCGATCAAGCGCTGCTCCGATTGCTGATGCAGGAATGCAATCGACTGTTGAAGCAACGCGTTGGGGCCCGAGGGGATGAGCGGCTGGCGGGCGTGGTCTTGGTCGATCCCTTCACCATCGACAACGGATTACTCACGCAAACCCTGAAGCAACGTCGCGACCGAATCACCGCTCGAGATCACGCACGAATCCGAGGGATGTACAGCCGCTAAATGTTAAGGAAGCCACTCGAAAGGGATCGGTGCGGTTCTCCGGTGATTGACCGAACCCCGAGTGGCTGTGACGCTGAATTCACTTTTTATAAATTCATGTCTGACGGCACGTTCCTGAACATCAAGCGTCCGATCACGGTGCGTGCCGTGGTGACACCGACCTGGAAAGAAGAAGCTGAGCGTGAGCTCAGTAATGGCATTGCTTCGGTTGATCAACAGCTGGCCCAGCTGGAACAAGAGGGTCAGCAGGTGGTGGATGAGGTTCGTCGTCAGAGTGCCAACCCCCTCGACCCAAGGGTCCAGGAGCAAGTGGGACAGATCCAGCAACAGGTGGGAGCCAAGCGCGCTGAGCTCGAAGAGCAAAAGCGCAATCTGTTGCAGCAGCAAGCTCAGGTCCGTGAACTGGAGATGGATCAGATCGTCGAACAGGGTCAGTTGGAGAGCACTTGTGAGCTCAAGGTGGGTGACAACCTCGTCCAAAAAATGCAGGTTGCCATCGTTGTTCGTGATGGTGTTGTGCAGTCGATTGAAGAGGGTTGATCTCAGCCTTTGGCTGACCCCTCAACTGATCTGATCAGTTCTCGGGATTTGGTTTTGCGATCTGCAGCATTGTCTAAGCTCAATGCTGCCAGTTGGTTTGCTGCTTGGACAAGACTTAGACAGTGTGACTAGCGTGCTTGAAGGTTGAAGTCTCTGTTCCTGCTGTGGGCAGAGACTTGGAGACGTCGCCCCGATGCCCAAGATCCAGTTCAAGCAAGAAACCCTGAATGGACGGGCGCACATCATTGCGTATGCGGATCGGGAATATCTGACTCTTCGGATTCACCGAGGTAACACTCAATACACCAATATTTCACTAGGTACAACAGATCTAAAAGTCGCCCACGACAAGGCATTGGATGTTTATGCGGCGACGATCAATCATCCTCCAGTCTCTAGAAGTAAGAAGCATCGACTTGCCAATGGTTGTAAAGAGTTCCTCGCCTGGAAGCAAGAGCAGTGTGAAAGCGGAGCGATAAAAGAAAGTTCTGTGGATACCTATGCGCAGCGTATTTATCAGAGAATTATTCCCTATGCCAAGATGTCTGGTATTAATAATATAAGCGATATCGATAAAAGTAGTTTTGAAAATTATCCCACTTTTTATGGAATGATTGAAACCAAGGCTCAATGTAAAAAGGCTACTAAGGGGCTCTCTGCTTCTACGATCAATTCTGATATAACAACGATCAATGAATTGATGAGTTGGATGGTGAAGAGGAACTATTTAGATGCTAATTCGTTCCCATTGATCACCAAGCTTCGTCAAGCGAAGGAGTGCAGTAATGATGCGAATCCACCATTTTTGCCCGAGGAGTGGGATGCGATGAAGTTGTGCATGAATCGATGGGTCGAGGATAATGATATGGAAGCTGATGATGCATTGAAATCGTGGAGAAAACGTTGGCTTTATAATTGGATCTTTTTTATGTATCACTTTGGAGGTCGCCCCCATGAAGCGCGGGCCCTTCGCTTCGGTGATCTAGAAATCCAGACCATGCCTGATGGACGATTGAAGGGGATGGTGCGGGTTGCTCCCTCCACGAAAGGATCGAAGCGAACTGCGGTGATGAATGGTTACTGGATTGATACGGTTCAATCTCATTTATTCAAGGGAGTGAAACTTCGCAATCAGCAAATCGAAGACCATAATCAATTGGTGGAAACTGGAGCAATTAAAAATTACAGATGGAGGCACCAAGGTCGTATTCCTTTACTGCTAAAACCAGATAAGGACACACCGCTATTTCTGAATCCTCTGTTCCACATCATCAACAAGGAAGACAAGCGTTCCATGAGGAAGTTTGAGGCAGACGAGCGACTCGATGAGGTTCGCTGGGAGATGGATGTTGTTTCGTTAGAGCAGATTCGTGCCAAGTATCAGGTGCTAGTGGAAGAAGCGATGACGTGCTTCTTCAAGGGAAAGGAGCGTGGCACTGAATCCAAGCGGTTCACTCTTTACTCACTGAGATCCACGCACATCATTCATAATCTGCTGAATGGAGCCCCAATCAGGTTGATTGCCGACAACGTTGGCACTTCTGAATCAGACATTGAATCCAGGTACGACCGACTGAACAACCTGCTCAACATCAAAGAACTGGGTATGCATCGGCAGAAGATCGCTCCTCAGGATGAGCTTTTCGTGGATGCCTGATGTTTCTTGTGGTGTGATTGCACTCGACAAAAGGTGAGCCGAGCACAAAAAAAGGAAGGTCTCCCCAGACCTCCCCAAGTTCGACGCATCCCCTGCCGGGACCATCGAATTATTGTTGATTGTCCGGAACGTTGTTGTAGGCACGGGCACTAAACCCTGGGGACGATCTCCAATCCACTGGTGCTGCCATTGCCACCGATCAGTTCGACGACCAGTGGTCGTTCCACTCTTGTTGCAACTCAGCAGGGGACAGTGAGTTGTAAAACCCTCGCCACTTCTTCTCCGAATTGGCATCAGATGACGTTAGCGACACCAGGAGGTCGATGGCCTGTTGCTCGCTAAAAACACGCCCGGAGAGAGTTTTGAATTCCATATGCATTCATCTTCGCCTCCTGATCCTTGGAGATGGCGATGTCGCAGGACAATCCAAGTAACAGACCGTTAACGGAAATCCACAAAATAGTTTTCTATGGCGGTCATGCACTTTTTTATTTTATTGAGTGACCACTTAAATAAGGTTCCATGAACTCATGCATTTCATCATCCTCAACGGGCAATTCTTTTCTTAGCTCTGCAGCACTCAATTGATTGAGCATCGACTTATACTCATTTGAATCCATCTCCTTGTACATAATATCGAAGATATCCAGAAGAGCGGTGATGAGATGTTGTTTAGTGTAAGTAATATGTAATTGTGAGTTCGTAGAACGAGCCCAAGCGAAACTAGTCAGATCTTAAACAATAAGCATGAAGACGTCTAACTCAATAGGGCACATAGAGCACATTTTAGGGTGACCATAGGTGTCGTCTTGAGTTCTTTAGACGTACTCAGATTCGACACCATGAGAAATATACAAGCCTCATCGACATCTTTTGTCTGAGCATTGATTTTAGATCGCGTGGGCATGATTCCCTTGGGTCTTTTTAATGCTCAACAGGTTGCCAGGAATCAAGACAAGCATGTGGGTATGCGGAAGTCCGTAAAAAGAGATGATTTGCCAATGCCCTTGCACTACGATCTAAACAATAATCAATAAAATAAAAGGTTTTAATAAAGTCAGATGGGGTTTCTTCTTTCCAGCCGTGAAGGTCGTCTTTGTGTTGATGGCAAGAGAGTCATGACACCCTATTTCGAGGGCATGTTCCCAGATGATCAATTCACGAGTGGTGATCTTTCCTTGCCCGCAACTGACATTAATCTAAAGATGGTTTCTCAATGTTATCTAGATCTTTTTATTAAACCCATGGGGATGGTCCTAGAGAAGAGGCCATCGGGCAAGAGGTGGTTGCATTCAACACTTGATATCGCGCAAAATTATTCAACTTCTGCTGCTATTCAAGCCGAAGATTTAACCATCAGAGGCAAAAAAGCTGATTCTGATAATTCAGCTCGGGGATGGTGCTTGTTCGCGGTGAGTACACTTCATCGCTTTTTTTGGAAAGATTTCGATTGTTATAGAGGCACTTGCAAATATGACGAATCTCATGACTATCACTGGTGGTTGCAAAATAGTATTGGTGATGTGATTGATCTGACGGAAGAACAGTACCGTATCTCGAAGATTGATCAGCTTAGAGAAGAAGGGAAGAAGCTTAAACCGCTTGGACTTCGTTATGCCGCCACATCTAGGGCTATGGCACACAAGATTACTGAGCTCTTGTCTGGGCAGCACTATGATCCAGATGTGATTGATCAGTATGCCAATGCATATATGAATCGTTGAAGTTCTCTGGTGTTTTGTGAGTCGGGCGATTGATGAGAATAAGGCTTTCTAGGGTTCAGGGGATCATTGATGAAGCTGGAGATCCCATGGACCGGCTGATCCCATAGATCATTTTGATACGGTCGTATTTAAACGTTCTTGGTATGTTCCAAGGGAAAGCACTAAACCCGAAAGAGGAGTATTTCTGATGGACAGCAATGAAACGGAAGAAACAATCAGAACTCTATTTAATGCGTGTGAAAGCGATAAAGTTGAATCCCTCTTGGTTCAATGTGCCGACTGGGGGATCAATATCAGGATGTTTCTGAATGGACAGCTGCTTGAGCTTGATTTGATGAAAAACTACGAAGGGTATGAAGTCACTTTTGTGGAAGATAGAGACAAGGGACCTGTTCAAATTGATGAATTGTCTGACTTGCTGGGCGTGACGGGAATGTCTTGATCAAGGAGATGCTTCATGCAGTCTTTCCCGTTTAACTAAGTTCTGCATGTCGGAAGATCAACTCCTCTTTTCGACTGCGACTTTGATGCATCAAGGCAAGAGAAACTCAATCTTTGTCATTCAGGATTTTTTGGAGAGCAACCAACTTCTCTTCCTCTTCTTGCCCGATCACGACATGAACCACTTCATTGGCATCTAAGTAGAAGTCCTCAGTGATCACCGCATCAGGGTGGACATCCATGCTGACTTTTTGTCCTTCTGAAAGCATGTAGACGTATGGAGACAAGCTTTTTAGAGCAGTTGCTCCTCATCCTTGGAGTCCCTGCCGACAAGTGCACCATCACCTACAAACATCTTCATAGAGTGCTTAATCAGAGACATTGGCTTGGCCGTTCTGCTTTGCTAGCTCGGTCTCCCATGCATCCTGGATGGGTCGAGCTGGGTTCAGTCTCCGAAGAAAAATGGATGGCCGCATTGTGCGATCACAGGACTAATTACCCTGGGCGCAGCTATGAATACATTTAGGACAAGACAATAAGCACACCGGTAAATGGTATTAAGCAAGTCAATATTGATTCGGTCCACTCCGAAAGGCTTGTCTCTCTGGGTGTCTTCGCCCCTCGCTGAACGGTTTGTGCGCGCCTATTTGGCAGTTGTTCTTGAAGTGGTGCCGATAGCGAAATAGGGCGGTTGCTGGCACCGCTCTAAAATTAAAGAACGAGTTGAACAAGTCTTGGACAAAGGCTTGGACAGCATCCCTAAACCCCCTGGCATTAGGACTCAATGGCGACCCACGACATCTTCATGCCTGCCCTTAGCTCCACCATGACGGAGGGCAAGATCGTCGAGTGGCTGAAACAGCCTGGCGAGAAGGTCGCCCGTGGGGAATCTGTCTTGGTGGTGGAGTCGGATAAAGCCGACATGGATGTGGAGTCGTTTCAAGATGGCTTTCTGGCAGCTGTTTTGATGCCGGCTGGCAGCACGGCACCGGTGGGGGAAACCATCGGATTGATTGTGGAAACAGAAGCTGAGATCGCTGACGCCAAAGCCAACGCTCCAGCAGCCCCTGCCGCAGCAGCAGCTCCAGCAGCAGCTCCAGCAGCAGCTCCTCCAACTCCTCCAGTGGCGGCGGCTGCTCCGGTAGCTCCGGCTCCGGTGGCTGCTGCTCCAGTGGTGGCTTCTCCAGTCGTTAGTAATGGTCGGTTGGTGGCAAGTCCCCGTGCCAAGAAGTTGGCCTCCCAGATGGGAGTGGATTTGGCAACGGTGCGGGGCAGTGGTCCTCACGGGCGCATCCAGGCCGAAGACGTGGAACAGGCCAGCGGTCAGCCCATTTCGGTGCCGCGGGTGGCGGAAGGAACGGCCCCAGCCGCTGGGGGATCTGCCAGCTCAACCGCAGCTCCGGCAGCAGCGGTACCTGCTGGTAACAGCTTTGGCCGTCCTGGTGAAACGGTGGCGTTCAACACCCTGCAAGGGGCTGTGAACCGCAACATGGAAGCCAGCCTGGCTGTGCCTTGCTTCCGCGTCGGATACACCATCACCACCGACAAATTGGATGCGTTTTATAAACAGGTAAAGCCCAAGGGCGTCACGATGACGGCCCTATTGGCCAAGGCTGTGGCCGTCACCCTTGCCCGTCACCCTCAGGTGAATGCGGCCACCACCGCAGCGGGTATGAGTTACCCCGCCGAGGTGAATGTGGCCGTCGCCGTCGCCATGGAAGACGGTGGCCTAATCACGCCTGTGTTGCGCCAAGCCGATCGCACTGATCTCTATGAGATGTCTCGTCAATGGGCCGATTTGGTCAAGCGTTCGCGCAGCAAGCAGCTCTTGCCTGAGGAATACAGCATGGGAACGTTCACCCTGTCCAACTTGGGCATGTTTGGAGTGGATCGCTTCGATGCGATTCTTCCTCCCGGCACTGGGGCGATCTTGGCTGTTGCCGCCTCGCGACCCATGGTGGTGGCCGGAAAGGATGGCTCGATTGCGGTAAAACGTCAGATGCAGGTGAACCTCACCGCAGATCATCGGGTTGTGTACGGCGCTGATGGTGCGTCGTTCCTGAAAGATCTGGCTGATTTGATTGAAAACCGTCCGGAGAGCTTGGCGCTCTGATTCGGGTGTCGGAGTCTTTAGACCAACATCTAAGCAGTTACGCCTACTTATTACCGCCTGAGCGAATCGCTCAGGCACCGGTGAACCCGCGCCATGAGGCGCGGCTGTTGATGGCACCTAACCACGCTGATGGTGTGGAGGCAGCGCGCCATCAAACCGTTTGGGATCTGCTGGAGGAACTGCGTCCCGGTGATTTGCTGGTGGTGAACGACACCAGGGTTCTCAAGGCGCGGCTCAAGGTGCGGCGATCCGGAGGTGGGGTGTCTGAATTGCTGGTTCTGGAGCCCCGTGGTGATGGCCGATGGCTGTGTTTGGCTCGGCCGGCAAAGCGCATGCGTCCGGGGGATCAGCTCACGATTGATGGCACCGCAATGACGCTCAAGGTGCTGGCGGAAGACCCCGCCAGTGGGGGGCGGATTGTGCAGTTTCCGACCGATTGCATCGATGCGGAGTCGATCGAAGCGCTGCTCAATCAGTGCGGAGAAGTTCCATTGCCGCCTTATATCGATCGTCATGATCCTGCTGATGCCGAGCGTTACCAGACCCGTTATGCGGATCGACCCGGTGCTGTTGCGGCACCCACGGCGGGGCTTCATTTCAGCGATGAACTGTTGGCTGGTTTGCAGAGCAAGGACGTCGAGCTGACGCGTATCACGCTGCATGTGGGGTTGGGTACCTTTCGCCCTGTGGAAACAGAAGATCTCACGCAGTTGGCATTGCACAGCGAATGGATTGAAGTGAATGCGTCAGTGGTGAAATCGATTCAGCAGTGCCGTGGCCGCGTGATCGCCGTTGGAACCACCAGTGTTCGTGCCCTTGAGGGGGCAGCACAAATGCATGGTGGCGTGTTGAAACCATTCACCGGACCGGTGAATCTGGTGATTCAACCGGGGTATCAATTTCGGGTTGTTCAAGGACTATTAACCAATTTTCACCTGCCAAAAAGCTCTCTTCTTTTGTTGGTGAGTGCATTGATTGGGCGCGAAAGGTTATTGGCTCTCTATGACGATGCTATTGAGCGTGAATATCGTTTCTTTTCCTATGGTGATGCGATGTGGATTTCCCCTGAAGCTGTTCTGCCCGGAGTAACACCAAATTCATAAATGTTGGTGTTTTGATGTGGTTTCAGTGGTGGCACTTCGCCCAATAAAAAAGCCCTGCACTGAGTGCAGGGCGAACGAAGCCTTCCGATTGAGGCGCAGTGCTGGTTGTTAAACAGCGACGGGTTGTTCAATGATGCCGGTTGGCACTTCAGCAAACATCACGGAGGAAAGGTAACGCTCAGCGAGGTCGGGTAGAACCACCACAATCGTTTTGCCTGCGTAGGCATCCTGTTCCGCGAGGCGAATCGCCGCAGCTGCCGCAGCACCGCAAGAGATGCCAACCAACAGGCCTTCTTCTTCCGCTAACCGAAGCGCCATAGCGATGGATTCTTCGTTGGTCACCTGCTCCACTCTGTCGACAACGGAGAGATCGAGGTTCTTGGGGATAAAGCCAGCGCCGATGCCCTGAATCTTGTGGGGACCTGGCTTGACGGCCTCACCATTCATGGTTTGGGTGATCACCGGGCTATTGGTTGGCTCCACCGCGACGGATTCAATCGCTTTACCGGCTTCATTTTTGATGTAGCGCGATACACCGGTGATCGTGCCGCCGGTGCCAACGCCAGCAACGAATACGTCGATGGCACCGTCGCAATCGTTCCAGATTTCAGGACCTGTGGTTTTGAAGTGAATCTCTGGATTGGCTGGGTTATCGAATTGCCCTGGCATGAAATATTTCGTGGGATTGCTATCGGCAATCTCCTTGGCTTTCGCAATCGCCCCTGGCATGCCTTTGGCCGCCTCGGTAAGCACGATTTCGGCCCCCATCACAGCCATCACACGACGCCGTTCGATCGACATCGACTCCGGCATGGTGAGCACCAATTTGTAGCCACGAGCTGCCGCGGTGAAGGCCAAGGCGATGCCTGTATTTCCTGATGTGGGCTCAACGATCACCTTGTCTTTGGTGAGTTTGCCGCTCTTTTCTGCGTCCCAGATCATGTTGGCGCCGATGCGGCACTTCACGCTGTAAGCGGGATTGCGCCCTTCGATCTTCGCCAGAACGGTGGCTTTGCAGTTTTTGGTGACGTGATTCAGTTTCACCAATGGGGTGTTGCCGATGGCGAGGCTGTTGTCGTCGTAAATGCGAGACATAACGCGTCTGTATTGGGATGGGCCCTACGTCGTCAACTTAGTGATTTAGCCCGTAAAAACTTCTGTTGTTAACGGCATTTTCAGACTTTGAGTGAAGCCGTTGCATTGTCCAAGGCTGTTTGGAAGCGGTTCCAGAGTTCTTCTGGCTCTTCGAGTCCAACCGAAACCCTGAGCAGATGGGCTGGAACACCGCAGGCTTCCGCCCAGTTCAGTTCGTTGTAGTGAGCCAATTGGGCGTAAGGACACACCAGGCTGAATGAGGTGCCCAGGCTGGGCCCTTTGCAAATTTGTAGGGCGTCGAACACCCTTTGGGCATTGAGTTCGCCTGCGTGCAGTTCGAAACTCAGCAGACAACCATCTCCGGCTCCGGGTTTCTTGATGGACTGGAAGTTCTTGCAATCTTTGGGGTGCAGCACACGCTTTACAGCGGGATGCTTCTCCAGCTTTTGTGCCAGCGCAAGGCAATTGGCATCCAGGCGTGGCACTCGCTCACTTACGTCGCGGCTGTTCTGTTCCAGGGCGATCGCATCGGCGTCGCTCAGGCTCGCCCTTGGTGCGACGATCTCCAGCAGGGTGGACATCCACTGTGAATTGGGGCTGATCAGCAGGCAGCCCGCCATCACATTGCCGCGTCCCGCAAAGCTTTTGGTGAGCGAGGTGAAGATCAGATCGGCGTACGGCAGTGCCTCGAGGTTGATCCCAGTGCCGATGGTGTCGTCGGCTATGAGAGGAATCCCGCGGGCATGGGCTAGCTCTGCTACGGCCGGTAGATCCACACAGCGCAACAGCGGATTGCTGGGCAGCTCCACAATCACCGCTGAGGGCTCCAGCCGGTCCAATGCTGAGGAGATGTCGCCCAGCTCCTTGCTGCTGACCAACTCACTGCCGTGGAACACTACCTGAGGTTGTTTTAGAACATCCACATAGGGGAAGCCGAGCTGCAAGGTGGGCCGGCCAGGCCGCAGGGTTTGAACGGCCTCTAATCCAGCGTGGAGTGCAGCCATGCCGGCAGGAACGAGGCTGATGTGCTCTTCAGCGCAATGGTGGATTGCTGTGAGCCGTTGCCGGACGATGCGACGAGCCTGCTCCCCCTGATCGGGAGATGGCGCTTGCTCGCGTCCAAGGGCGATGGCTGCTTGCCGCGAGGAGGCTCCGAGTCCGGTGTGCTGCCAGAAGGCTTTGGCATGGGGGCTGGCCGCGGCATCCGTGCATAAACAGCTGATCGTGTGGTGATCCACCAAGCGAAGCTTCGACTGTGGTGATGTCCTCTGGCAATGCAGTTGGGCTGCCTGGGCAGCGGCCTTGCTGGCGAAGGGCCAAACATTCATGCCCTCACTGTTCACTTGGCTTGCAAACTCCTGCAGGAATGGGTGCAGACCAAAGCGGGGATAAATCGTTTGCAGTGCCGAACGGCAGCTGGGCTCATGTTCTTCGTAGGCAATCACGTCACGCCAACGAGGCAGAGCCATCGACACGGCGTGGGGGTGATCAGGAAGAGGATGGCCGAGGTCTGATCCCTGCCAGCAAGGCTCCTTCAGCAGGTTGCGCTCACTCACGCCAGCAGCTCCAGGGCCTGCGCCAGGTCGCCCTGTAAATCCACCAAATCTTCGCAGCCAACTGAGAAGCGCACCAAACCGTCATCGATGCCGAGTTTTGCCTTCACCTCTGCGGCCACGGCGGCGTGGGTCATGGTGGCGGGGTGGCAGATCAAGCTTTCGATGCCACCAAGACTTTCGGCCATCGTGAACCAGCGCAGTTGTTTGCACAGGGTGTAGGTCTGCTCCTGCGTGGCCTTGAAGCTCACGGTCACGATTGCACCTCCAGCTTTCATTTGCTGTTGGGCAACGTTGTATTGGGGATGATCGGCCCGGTGGGGGTAACGCACCCAGTTCACGGAGGGGTGATCGGCCAGCTGATCGGCGAGGGCAGCTGCATTGGCCATTTGTTGACGCATGCGCAGCGGCAGGGTCTTGATGCCGCGGGTGATCAGCCAGCAGTCGAAGGGGGAGGGCTGTAATCCAAGAGCCTTTTGGGAAAACACCATCTTTTGATGCCAGTCCGGATCATTGGTGCAGACGACACCGCCGAGGGCATCGGAGTGTCCGTTGATGTATTTGGTGGTGCTGGTGAGCGAAAGCGTTGCACCAAGTTCCAGCGGACGTTGAACCAGTGCTGTGGCAAAGGTGTTGTCCACTAAAACGGGAATGCCAAGCGGTTGGCTTACGGCGCAAACGGCTTGTAGGTCAATCACCTTCAGCAGTGGGTTGGTGGGGCTTTCCAGCCAGACCATGGCCGGCTGACTGTTCCGAATGGAGTCGAGAGATTCGGGCTTGGTGAAGTCGACCCATTCGGTGCTCAGTCCGAATTTTGCGAACACCTCTTCGAACAACCGCACGGTGCAGCCGTAGAGGTTTTCTTCACAGAGCACCAGATCCCCCTGTTTCAGTTGCGACACCACGGCAGTGATGGCACTCACACCGGAGCCGAACACAGTGGCGTGGTCGCAGCCTTCCACCGACGCCAGCACTGAATCAAGGATGCGGAAGTTGGGGTTGCCCGAACGGGTGTAATCGAACCCTCCGGGGTTGCCGTGGGCAAAGGTGGAGGTAGGGAAGATCGGCGGCATCACTGAGCCGGTCTCCCCTGCGAAGCTCTCACCGTGATGGATCACCCGGGTGTTCACTCCCACGGCGGGGGGCTTGGATCCAGGCTCGGACACCGGGTCAGTCACCTGGTCAGGCACCGGGTCAGTCACAGCGGCGTCAGTCACAGCGGCCCACTCAGGCTACGAATCGGAGCCTCTCTGGCCGAAGAAATTGCAACGATTTACGATATTGATTCTATATGTATACGAAATAGATGCTGAATGATCTCTATATCGTGCCGAAATGATTGCGCCTCGGTTGGCTGATCGGTTGGTTGACATCGAAATGACCATAAAAAGCCCCCACCAATTTGGTGAGGGCTGGTTGTGAAGGATCGTTGGATTCGTCTGAATGATCAGTCGAGATCCGGCATTCCCAGAACGGGTTCCGCTTTACGATCAATTCCTTTTTCAAAACCAGCTGCGGCGGCGCGGGCGCGGCCTGCATGCCAGAGGTGACCTACCAGGAAGAAGAAAGCGAGCACGAACTGTGCTGCTGCCAGCCACTGACGCAAGTTCACGTAGTTCACCGAGTTGGGCTCGGTGATGATGCCGCCAACAGAGTTCAGTGAAGCGTTGGGGGCGTGTGTCATGTACTCAGCAGCACGGCGCACTTGCCATGGCTGAATATCATTTTGCAGCTTGTCGAGGCTCAAACCGTTGGGGCCACGTAGGGGCTCCAACCAAGGACCACGGAAGTCCCAGAAACGCATGGTTTCACCACCGAAGATGATTTCACCGGTTGGTGAGCGCATCAGGTATTTGCCAAGGCCGGTGGGACCCATGGCAGAACCGATGTTGGCTCCAAGGCGTTGGTCACGCACCAAGAAGGTGAAACTTTGAGCTTGGGATGCCTCAGCATTAGTAGGACCCCAGAACTCAGATGGATAGGCGGTGTTGTTGAACCAGATGTAGGCCGATGCGATGAAGCTCATGAAGCTCAACGCACCCAGGCTGTAGCTCAGGTAGGCCTCACCATTCCAGATGAAGGCACGACGCACCCAGCCAAAGGGCTTGGTGATCGCATGCCAAATGCCGCCAAAGATCAGCGTTAAGCCCAACCAAATGTGACCACCAATGATGTCTTCCATGGAGTTCACACCGATGATCCAGCCTTCGCCACCAAAGGGAGCGCGGAACAGATAACCGAAGATCACACCTGGATTGAGGGTGGGGTTCGTGATCAGACGAACATCACCACCACCGGGGGCCCAGGTGTCGTAGACGCCGCCGAAGAACATGGCCTTAAAGACCAGAAGCAAGCAGCCGACACCGAGAAGAATCAGGTGATAACCAATAATGTTGGTCATCTGATTTTTGTCGCGCCAGTCCTGTGAGAAGAAGGAGGAGTAGTTCTCCAAAATCTCAGGACCACGCAGAGCGTGGTACAGACCACCCAAGCCAAGAACGGCTGAGCTGATCAGGTGCAGAACACCAACCACAAAGAATGGGAAGAGATCAGTAACTTCTCCGCCGGGTCCTACGCCGTAACCAAGGGTGGCGACGTGGGGCATGCAGAGGAAGCCCTGCTCATACATGGGCTTATCGAAAGTGAAGTGACTCACTTCGAACAGCATCATTGCGCCAGCCCAGAACACCATCAAACCGGCATGGGCCACATGGGCGCCAAGCAAACGGCCTGAAAGGTTGATCAGGCGAGCATTTCCAGACCACCAGGCATAGCCAGTGGACTCGAGGTCTT
>QCVD01000016.1 GCA_003208835.1 Synechococcus sp. AG-683-C23
CTAGGTGCAGAAATGCGAAATGGGGACTGCTATTTCCGCTGATTCGAAGGGATAAGTGAAAATGCTTACGTATGAACAGCCGAAGCTGCACTCCCTTCGCGAAGATGCATACACACCGAACGAATTGATGTGTACGTCATCGAGCTAACTCTCCGGATGAGCCCCATTCCAGTTTCTGTTCAGCGCAAAGAACCAGGTGATGCAGAGGCGCTCTATCAAGAGATTCGCCAAGCGATCGATCACGGGCAGCCCCGCCTGCTCGAACTCACCTGCGAGAAAGTAGAGGGGAAAAAAGCATCGCTCCTCATTGGTGAAGTTCTCGCTGTTCAGCTTTATGAGAAAGCTGCAGCAGCAGGTGGCAGCAAACGGCCTGGCTTCTCCCTTGATTCCTGATCAAGGGAGCGCTGAACTTCACGTCGATTCAGTCAGCCATTGCTGGCCCAATGGCGAACAAGTTCTGAATCGCTGCAACCTGACGATCCAAAGGCCTGGCCTTTGGATGTTGGTGGGCAGCAATGGCAGTGGGAAAAGCACGTTATTTCGCTTAATCGCTGGCTTGCTTCAACCACAGTCGGGATCCATCGCATGCAAAAAACCTGCTGCGCTTGTTTTTCAAAATCCTGACCACCAATTGCTCTTACCCAGTTGCGGTAGCGACCTCTTACTTGGCATCCGCTCAAGTCAATCGATTGATCAACGACGGGACAAAGTTGCAGCCTGCCTCGATCAACTGGGGTTGCATGGCCTAGCAACCCGACCCATCCATACCCTCAGTGGTGGCCAGAAACAACGGCTAGCCATCGCCGGTGCTCTAGCCAGCAATGCTGGACTTCTATTACTGGACGAACCCACCGCTCTGCTCGACCCGAAAAGCCAGCGAACCGTTCTTTCGGCCGTTCACAACCTTTGCCGTGACCCAACAAGGCCCATAACCGCCCTTTGGGTTACCCATCGCCTGGACGAACTCAATGAGGCCGATGGCGCCGCTCAAATGAGCCAAGGTCGTATCGGTTCTTGGACGACTGGGCGAGAACTTCGCCAACGCTTGCAGTCTGGGAGGTCAGACAGGTAAGTTCTTCAAGTCTCATTCCTCGGTAGCTCAGCGGTAGAGCGATCGACTGTTAATCGATTGGTCGCAGGTTCGAATCCCGCCCGGGGAGTTCTCTTCAAGCCGCAGCTCACGCTGTGGCTTTTTTATTGACGGGAAAAGAAATTTCATGACAGCTGGTTGCTGGAAGCGGAAGACTTCCTGAACAGATCCGGAATTGGGAGCAACACCAGAAACGCCAACATCACCTGCTGTGCGATGGTTTTCATCTCCTGACAGGAACAAACCACACAAGACTGAAATCTGCAGAAACCAGAAAAGCTTGAGAGAATCCGCGCAGCGTTGCTCAATTCATAGAACCGCGCTCATAACCCTCAAATTGTTCCGCTGCTGAACCGATGAAGCCCTGCATCCTGTTGATCGAAGACGACCAGGACATGCGCGACCTGGTGAGCGGTCATCTAGAGCACAGCGGCTTCGATGTTCAGCGGGCAGATGACGGCATCAAAGGTCAGGCTCTTGCACTGCAATACACGCCAGATTTAATCCTTCTCGATTTGATGCTTCCCAAGGTGGATGGTCTCACCCTCTGCCAACGCTTGCGAAGAGACGAGCGCACTGCAGGCATTCCGATCTTGATGCTTACCGCTCTTGGCGGCACTAAAGACAAAGTGAGCGGCTTCAACTCCGGTGCCGACGACTACCTCACCAAACCTTTCGATCTTGAGGAACTGCAAGTTCGTATTAAGGCCTTGCTTCGCCGCAGTGATCGCGCACCTCTAGGGGCCAGCAATCAGAACGAAATCCTCAACTACGGCCCCCTTACTCTTGTGCCGGAGCGGTTTGAAGCCATCTGGTTCGACAGTCCAGTTCGTTTGACTCATCTGGAATTCGAATTGCTGCATTGCCTCTTGCAACGCCATGGGCAAACAGTCGCCCCGTCGTTGATTTTGAAGGAAGTCTGGGGCTACGAACCCGATGACGACATCGAAACCATCCGAGTACACGTGCGGCATTTACGCACCAAACTCGAGCCCGACCCCCGGAAACCTCGATTTATCAAAACTGTGTATGGGGCGGGTTATTGCCTGGAGCTTCCCACTGGTGGGCAGCTCGATGATGTGGTGTCCCTAGCCCGGGAAGAACGCAAACAACAAGGCGACCGCGCCACTGCTTAATACCCTTAAGCCAAGGCATCTCTTGCCTCTTTGGTTAAATCCAACAACGCCACCTCCCAGGACAGCCGCGGTTGGACAAACGACAACAAGTGACGCCGCAGCGTCTCCAAGCGTTTCAGAGATTCAACATCCCTAGACGATGTCCAAAGCGCTTGTTGCCACCAATTGATAAGCCAGAGCTGCTGTTCGCCATCCAATGCTTCGCACACATCCCGTGCCAAAGCGAGAGCCTGCATGGGTTCATTAGGTAAATGCCGTAACCGAGGCATCAATTCCATTGGGAGAGCAGCCCAGCGATTCCGATGCTCAAGTACGGCCCCGGGAGATCCAGCAGCCATTGCTAAAAGCTCCGGCGGATCCTGCTCAACAGCATCCAGACGACGCAACACCTCAGCAACCGAGGGAAGATCGAGCCGGACAAACCGAATCAACTGACAACGCGAACGGATCGTGCTGAGCAGGCGTTCAGGCGCAGCCGTCAGCAGGATCAAAAGGCCATGGCCAGGCTCCTCTAACGTTTTGAGCAAAGCATTCGCCGCGGCTTCTGCCATGGCTTCGGTGGACTCAATCACTACCATTCCACGGGTGGATTCCACCGGCTGACGTCCAAGTGCACGTCTCACACCACGGATCTGCTCGAGCCGCAGCTGTGGTGGTGTTCGCCGGTTCACTCCAGCATCCACCGCCTCAGCGCGCGTGAGCAGACGCCCTTGATGCTGAAAAGTAGGCTCGATCCAAACCAAGTCAGGATGATTACGGTCCTCTAAGCGACGCCTCGCTCGCTCGCAGCCCACCCCCTCACTCAACACTCCCTCCAAAAAACGCAAGGCCGCTAAGCGTCGACCAACCCCTTCGGGTCCGGCAAACAAGTAAGCGGGAGCAAGGCGCTTCTGCTGAAGGGCCGCCTCGAGGAAATCAACGGCTAGCGGCTGCCCGACCAACCCATCAAACAGTGCACTCACTGCAGGGTCTCCCGCAGAGTTTGTTCCAACGCCTGACTGAGTTGCGACACCGACTGCTGTGCATCCAATTGGCACCAATGGCGTTGCTCGGCGAGGACTGCAAAACCATCAGCGACGCGATGCAAAAAAGCACGCCCCTCGGCCTCGATGCGATCCTCTTTCTCCCCATGACGACGCTGCAGGCTCACCTCCACAGGCACCATTAAGCAAGCGGTGAGGTCTGGCACCAAACCAGTGGTCGCAATGGATTCAAGGCGCAAAATCAACTGGTGATCCAAGCCACGGCCATAGCCCTGATAAGCAAGGGTGGATCCAGCGAAGCGATCGCTTAACACCCAATCGCCCCGCAGAAGAGCTGGTCGAATCACCGTATCCACATGCTGAGCACGATCCGCGGCATAGAGGAGAAGCTCAGCGGTCACAGATGGCACCTGATCGGCCTCGGTATGCAGCAACAAATCACGAATCGACTGGCCCAATGGAGTTCCACCAGGCTCACGGGTACAGATGAGCCCTGCAGTGGAAGGCATAAGGCCACTCACCGGCAACCACTGGGCGAGGTGACGAATCTGAGTGGATTTGCCGCAACCGTCGATCCCGTCGAGAACGATGAAGCGGCCAGTCATATCCGTAAAGCCAAGGCATTCACAACCACGGTGATCGAGCTCAGAGCCATCAACAGGGCCGCAAACGGCGGTGAGAGCAACACGCCTTGGCTTGGCAGCAAGACACCGGCCGCAACCGGAAGAGCAATCAGGTTGTACCCAAAAGCCCAAATGAGGTTTTGGCGGACTTTATTCAGAGTGCGCCGAGCCAAAGAGAGCGCTTCGGGGAGGTTGTCCAAACGATCGCCAAGCAAAACCATGTCGGCAGTGTCTTGTGCAATCTGGGTTCCTGTACCGATGGCGATGCCTAAATCAGCCGCGGCCAAAGCAGGTGCGTCATTGATGCCGTCGCCCACCATGGCCACGCGACCTTGTTTGCGGAGCTGCTCCAAACGCTCGAGTTTCTGTTGAGGAAGCATCTGCCAACCAAGGTCAGCTTCGACAAAGCCCAGTTGCTCTCCGAGGCGACGTACGGCCACTTCACGGTCACCACTGAGGATGGCGAGCTTGAGGCCGGAGCTACGGAGCCGCTCCAATGAAGGGGCAACATCAGGCCGTTGCTGGTCTTCAACGTGCAGTAATCCGACCAAACCTTGTCCAGCCGAAACCGCGACCACCGATCCCTTAGCCGCGGCCAACCAGGCCGTTGCGGCAGCGGAGAACTCAACACCAAAACTTTGCAACCAAGCGGGCTTACCAACCCGAAGTTCACCCGCCACCCCATCCAACTCACCCCAAAGGCCTTCCCCAGACACCGTGGAGACACGGGTCACATCGATCAACGCCAAGTTGCGCCGTTGCGCCTCTTGCAGCAGGGCATAAGCAAGCGGATGGCGACTACTTTGCTCCAGGCTCGCGGCCCACTGCAATAGCCGATCGGGATCATCACCAAAAACGTCGGTCACCAACGGCCGTCCCAACGTGAGCGTACCGGTCTTATCGAAGACCACCTGATCCAATGCAGCTGCGGTTTCGATCACATCTCCACCCCGAAATAACCAACCGCGTCTCGCCGCTAAGCCTGTGGACACGGTGATCACCGTGGGTGTTGCTAATCCCAACGCACAGGGGCATGCCACCACAAGCACAGCAATGGTGAGCTGGAGCGCCAAGCCGATTGGCGTGGTCGCACCACTGCCCAATCCACTGTGATGGGACGGAGCCCCGTGAACCATGCCGTGGGCATGGGGAAGACCCGGAGCATGGGCCTGCAACACCTGGGGCCAATGCGACGCCCCAAAGAGCCACCAAAACAAAAAGGTGGCGAGAGCCAAAGCCATCACGCCGTAGCAGAACCGCCCTGCCACCTGATCCGCCAACCCTTGAATGGGTGCGCGGCGCGCCTGGGCCTGCTCCACCAACCGGATGATGCGAGCGAGGGCTGTATCGGAACCCACTCGGCTCACTTCAAGAACAAGCGGCGCTTCCAAATTCAAACTGCCAGATGACAGCTCAGTACCAGGCTCCACTTGGAGCGGCATCGGTTCTCCGGTGAGGCTGGAAACATCCACCGCTGACAGCCCCTCACGCACAACTCCGTCAACAGGAATGCGGTCCCCGGCCAGGAGTTGGACACGTTCACCGGGCCGAAGAGCACCAACTCTGACCTCGCGAATCTCGCCATCCGTCAAAACCAAACGAGCCGTTTCAGGCTGCAACTGCGCTAGCTGCTGCAAAGCCTGCCCCGTTCGGAAACGCGCCCGTTCTTCGAGGAAGCGCCCCAAAAGAACGAAACCCAGCAACATCACTGGCTCGTTGAAAAAACATGGCCAACCCACCGTGGGCCAAACCAAGGCCACCAAGCTGGCCGTGTAGGCGCTGCTAACACCCAGCCCCACCAAGGTATCCATGCTCGGTGCACCGACACGGGCTGCTTTAAAGCCGCCGACAAGGATCTGACGACCTGGTCCAAACAACGCAACAGTCGCCAACCCAGCGTGAAAAGGGAGGCTGCCAATCACCGGCACCGACAATTGCCCGGCTTCGCTGAGGTGACCCATCACCGACAACAGCAAAAGCACGAGCGCCACCATCAACTGGCGCCACTGACGCCACCAACTCAAGCCAGTGGATCCATTTGGACCCTTAACACCCGGATGAAACTCCAAGGAACGCTCATGGGCTGGAAATCCCCGCGCTGCCAAAGCCTCCAGCACCGCGTCGACATTGCCCTCTGACTCAGAGAAATCAAGCCAAGCAGCACGGCTGACCAAATTCACATCAGCCCGCTGCACACCAGGCTGCTCGAGCAACGTACGTTCCACCGCGGACACGCAACCACCACACTTCATCCCCTCCACATCCAGGACGACGGTCTGAATCGCAGTATTCACAAGCGATCAATCGTTAAGACCACGCTAGGTCGGATGACTGGCCCGTCAGGATGGAGTTACATCAACCGGCGCGCCGTGCCCCGCAGCAACCGCAACGACAACTTCATCGACAAAAGCTTCACGGTGATGGCGGACTTGATCGTCAAGCTGCTGCCGATCAATGCCCGCTCCAAAGAGGCCTACGTTTACTACCGAGACGGACTATCCGCGCAAAATGATGGCGATTATGCCGAAGCACTTGAAAACTACGACGAAGCACTGAAGCTTGAGAACGATCCCACCGACCGGGGTGAAACCCTCAAGAACATGGCCATCATCTACATGTCGAACGGCGAGGAGGAACGGGCGATCGAGACGTACCAGAAAGCTCTGGACGAGAACCCAAAACAACCCTCATGCCTAAAAAACATGGGACTGATATTTGAGAAATGGGGACGAATCGCTGAAGAAAGTGGTCAACAAGATGATGCCGATCGCTGGTTTGACCAGGCTGCAGACGTATGGACTCAAGCAGTGCGCCTGAATCCCGGCGGTTATCTCGATATCGAAAACTGGTTGAAATCAACCGGTCGAAGCAACGTCGACGTGTACTTCTAATCCGCTAATTCTGATCCGTACGAACCTCATCACCGAGCGCTAAAACAAGCGCCTCTGTGACGTTGGCGGCTTCAAGCAAGGCGAGGTCCAACCCAGAGGCCAGTGCCCCTAAACCACTGCCAGAAGGGACCACAGCACGACGGAAGCCCAGCCGGGCCGCTTCCTGCAAACGCAGTTCAAGTTGACCGACTGGCCTGAGTTGTCCTCCTAACCCGAGTTCTCCGATCAACACGGTTCCCGGTGGGAGGGTGAGGTCTCGAAAACTCGCCACAACCGCTGCTGCTACTCCAAGATCAGCAGCTGGCTCCTCCACATCTAAGCCTCCAGCCACAGCGAGATAGCAATCGAAACGGGACAGGGGAATGCCCATGTGCTTCTCCAACACGGCCAAGATCTGGTGCAAGCGATTGGTGCCGATGCCGGTGGCCGTTCGGCGTGGACTGGCATAGCTGGTGACATTCACCAACGCCTGAAGATCCACCACTAGGGAACGGGTGCCCTCACAAGCCACGATGGTGGCGACCCCAGATGCACGGGCATCACTGAGAAACAGCTCACTGGGATTGCTCACTTCTGCCAAGCCGCCCGCCTGCATTTCAAACAAACCCAATTCGTGGGTGGCACCAAAACGATTTTTCACCGCACGCAGCAGTCGATGGCTGGCAAAGCGATCACCTTCAAAAGTGAGCACCGCATCAACCAAATGCTCAAGCACCTTGGGGCCCGCCAACATCCCCTCCTTGGTGACATGGCCAACCAACAGCAGGGCCGTGTTCTGGCGCTTGGCTAAGCGTTGAAGTGATGCGGCACATTCCCGCACCTGCCCCACGGATCCAGGGGCACTGGTGAGGTTGGGGTCGTGCAACGCCTGGATGCTGTCGATGATCGCAACCGCCGGTCGTAAGGCCTCAAGTTCTTCCAAGACCAAGTCGAGATCTGTTTCGGCCAGCAATTGCAGATCGGACGTCTCCCCTGCCAAGCGCTGCCAACGCAGTTTTACTTGCTGCGCGGATTCCTCAGCACTCACGTAAAGCACAGAGCTATGGGCCGCCATGGCCGACGCGCTTTGCAGCAGAAGGGTGCTTTTGCCAATCCCAGGATCACCCCCAACCAGCACGAGAGAACCGGGCACCAATCCGCTCCCCAACACGCGATCAAACTCAGCAGATCCTGTCTGCAAACGCTGCAGGGGTTGATCGTCCAAAGAGGCCATCGCCGTGGAGCGGCGGGGCGAGGGAGCGTCCTTCTGATCTGGAGCAGCGCGGCGGCGACGGCCATCCATCGAAGGCTGAGATTGCTCAACAAGGGAGTTCCAACTCGCGCACTCAGGACAACGCCCAAAGAACTGCCGAGCCTTGGCCCCACAGGCCTGGCAAACGAAAATGGCGGTGGGCTTAGGCAATGCGAACTGTGAAGAAAGTTGCTGTTACGTGAATTAAAGGGCGGCTTCTCTTTTAAGTGTGACGAGATCCACGCTGCGCCAAAGGCTTCATGACGGCCACGGCTCCCTCCAAGGAAACAATTCTCGTGGTCGATGACGAGGCCTCAATCAGAAGGATTCTGGAAACCAGACTCTCGATGATCGGGTACAACGTCGTGACCGCTTGCGACGGCACTGAGGCTCTGGAGTTGTTCCCCAACTGCATGCCCGATCTCGTGGTACTCGACGTGATGATGCCAAAGCTTGATGGCTATGGCGTCTGCCAAGAACTCCGCAAGGAATCGGATGTTCCAATCGTGATGCTGACGGCCCTCGGCGATGTCGCCGATCGCATCACGGGACTCGAGCTAGGGGCTGACGATTATGTGGTGAAACCATTCAGCCCGAAAGAGCTTGAGGCGCGGATTCGCTGCGTTCTTCGCAGGGTGGAGAAGGAAGCCATTGCTGGAATTCCCAACTCCGGTGTGATCCAGGTCTCGGACCTACGCATCGACACCAACAAACGCCAGGTGTTCCGCAACGATGAGCGCATCCGTCTCACAGGCATGGAATTCAGCCTGCTGGAATTACTGGTGTCTCGCTCAGGAGAACCGTTTAATCGTGGCGAAATCCTCAAGGAAGTGTGGGGCTACACCCCAGAGCGCCACGTTGATACTCGTGTGGTTGATGTTCATATCTCCCGCCTTCGTTCCAAACTGGAAGATGATCCTGCTAACCCTGAGTTGATCCTCACGGCTCGCGGTACCGGCTACTTGTTCCAGCGCATCATCGACTCCGTTGCTTCCGAAGGACCCTGATTCCTCCCAGGCCCCCGAGCCTCGGAGTAAAAGCACAAGGCCGCGGGCGATCCGCCGTCTTGTGATTTGGTACCGGCGGAACACCGCCGTGACCACAATTGTTGATAGTGCGGCAAGCTCAGCCTCGGCAGCAGGAACCGTTGCAGGCAATGTTGTGTCTGGGGCAGGCACCGTTGCCAGCAGTGTTCTTCAGCCCCTCGTCTTTGATCCTCTTCGCCGCCTGCAGGGTGGGAATGATGAAGACGAGATCAACGACGAAGATCGCCTATGGGTTGCTGTCGATGGGATGGGTGGCGACGATGCCCCCGGACCCATTCTTGAGGGGTGTCTCCAAGCGATTGAGCGCCTTCCCTTAAAAATTCGATTGGTTGGCGAGCAGGATCGGATGCGAGCTGCTGCTGCAGACCTAGAACTCGAAGTCATTCTGGAGCGAGCTCAAGCATCAGGTCACTTGGAGTTAGTGCCGAGCGGCCCCTCCATCGGCATGGATGACGAAGCGACGGCCGTTCGCCGAAAACGCGATGCAAGCATCAATGTGGCGATGGACCTGGTGAAAAAAGGTCGTGCCACTGCCGTTTACTCGGCGGGCAATTCCGGAGCTGTGATGGCCTCTGCGATCTTCCGTCTTGGACGACTCAAAGGAATCGACCGGCCTGCTATTGGTGCCTTGTTTCCCACCAAGGACCCAGGACAGCCGGTGCTTGTGCTCGATGTGGGGGCCAACATGGATTGCAAACCCACATATCTTCATCAGTTCGCCCTGCTCGGAAACATTTACAGCCGAGATGTCCTTCAGGTGGAACAGCCAAGGGTTGGTCTGCTCAACATCGGAGAAGAAGAATGCAAGGGGAACGAGCTCTCCTTAAAAACCTACGAACTACTTAAAGGGGAATCCAGGCTCCACTTCGCTGGCAATTGTGAAGGCCGCGATGTGTTGTCGGGCGACTTTGACGTGGTGGTTTGCGATGGATTCACCGGCAATGTTCTCTTGAAATTCCTGGAGTCGGTAGGCAGCGTTTTGCTCGGAGTGCTGCGGGCAGAACTTCCTCGAGGACGGCGGGGCAAGGTGGGCTCAGCATTTCTAATCAGCAACCTCAAACGCATCAAAAAACGCCTTGATCACGCCGAGCATGGCGGCGCCCTTCTGCTGGGAGTGAACGGGATCGCCGTGATCGGACACGGCAGCAGCAAAGCTCTTTCCGTAGTGAGTGCCCTACGCATCGCGCATTCCGCCGCAAGCCATGGCGTAATGGACGATCTCAATGCATTGCAGAGCGGCTGTGATTGACTGACGCCACCTTGGATTCCACCGCTTTGGTCGAGCCGCTCCACAACACCAGAGGTGTGTTGCTCCGGGGATGCGGGAGTGCCACGCCAACCCGATCGATCAGCAATGACGAATTGGGCAAACGCGTGGACACCAATGATGCGTGGATCCGCAGCCGAACTGGCATTGCCGCCCGTCGGGTGGTGGGCGCCGATGAGTCCTTGGCAGAGCTGAGTGGTTTAGCGGCAGAGCGAGCCCTGGAGATGGCGGGCTGGCAAGCGGACAGCCTCGACTTGATCGTGCTGGCCACCTCGACACCGGACGATCTTTTCGGTTCCGCACCGCGTCTTCAAGCCCGCATTGGAGCCGTTAATGCCGTGGCTTTTGATCTCACCGCTGCCTGCAGTGGATTTCTCTTTGGCCTCGTTACCGCTGCTCAGTACATCCGCAGCGGTGCCATGCGCCGCATCTTGGTGGTCGGTGCCGATCAACTCAGCCGCTGGGTGGACTGGGATGACCGTCGTTCCTGTGTGCTCTTCGGGGATGCTGCCGGAGCCGTCGTGATAGAGGCATCTGACGACGGCAACGATGACCTTGAAGGATTTCTATTGCGATCAGACGGAAGTCGTGGAGGAGTCTTACAACTCCCACAGGTGACTGAACGATGCGAACTAATCGGAGATGCGAGTCATCAACGCGGAGGGTTTGAACCGATCCAAATGAACGGCCAAGAGGTCTACAAATTCGCTGTTCGAGAAGTCCCTGCAATCCTGGCGTCCCTGCTCAACAGCACTGGGACAAGCCCAGACAGTCTCGACTGGTTGTTGTTGCATCAAGCCAACCAACGCATCCTTGATGCCGTCGCAGAGCGGTTCAAAATTCCAACCGAACGCGTACTCAGCAACCTCGCCTTCTACGGCAACACTTCTGCTGCAACGATTCCACTGATGCTGGATGAGGCTGTACGCGATGGCCGCATCCAACCGGGGCACCGAATCGCCAGCAGTGGCTTCGGTGCAGGGCTGAGTTGGGGAGCAGCGCTTCTGCGATGGAGAGGGCCCGCTTAATCTCCCTCTCTATCTGCGTTGATCAACGATGGCAATCGCCTGGGTGTTCCCTGGTCAGGGCTCGCAGAAAGTGGGCATGGCGGATCCCCTTCTCAATCTGAGCGGAGCCCATGAACGGTTCAGCCAGGCTTCAGAGGTGCTCGGGCGCGATCTACTCGCCATCTGTCAGGGAGAAAGTGGCCGCGGGGATGGTCCAGATGACCTCAACGACACCAGGAATACCCAACCGGCACTGTTTGTCATCGAGTCCCTTTTGGTCGATAACTTGATCCAGCAGGGCAGAGACGCCTCTTTAGTGGCCGGTCACAGCCTGGGAGAACTCGTCGCCCTCTATGCAGCAGGGGCCTTCAACTTGGACACAGGCCTGCAGCTCATGAAAGTGCGTTCCGAGCTCATGGCTGGAGCAGGCGGAGGCGCCATGACCGCGGTGATTGGTTTTGACCGCAGCCAGCTCGAGGAGCTTGTTGGGGCGACGGACGGTGTGAGCATCGCGAATGACAACAGCGATTCCCAGGTGGTGATTTCTGGTCTTCCAAATGCGGTTGCCGCGGTAAGCGATCAACTCACCTGCAAACGCGCCATCCCCCTCGCCGTGTCGGGAGCCTTCCACTCGCCATTCATGGCAGAGGCAGCCCATCAATTCTCAGACACCCTCGATGCCATGGCCTTCCATGACACCCGCATCCCGGTGTTGAGCAACTGCGACCCCAGTGCCAACAGCACAGGAGAACATCTGAAAGAACGGCTCAAACAACAGATGACCCAAGGTGTGCGCTGGCGAGAAACAATGGCAGCCATGACCGCCCAGGGCGTCGACACCCTGGTGGAAATTGGCCCTGGCAACGTGCTCAGCGGACTCGCGAAACGCAGCATGAAAGGCATCACCACAACACAAATCAGTTCATCGGGTGATCTCGGCCAATGAGCAACAGATCCCAGATCATTTCCATCTCACCGACGCCAAGCCTCACCTATCGGCTGGTAAGCAGCTTCTTGGTCTTCCCCATTTTTCGGGGCCTCTTCCGGGGGTCAACCCAAGGCAATGCAAACGTTCCCAAACAGGGTGCGCTCGTGGTGGCAGCCAACCATGGCTCCCATCTTGATCCGCCAATCCTTGGGCATGCCCTAGGGCGCCCCGTGGCATTTATGGCCAAAGCTGAATTGTTCGATGTGCCGTTGCTGGGACGGCTGATTCGAGCTCTCGGGGCTTACCCCGTCCGCAGGGGTGCCAGCGACAGGGATGCCATTCGCACCGCGACGGCCACGCTCGAGGCCGGCTGGGCGACGGGGGTGTTTCTTGACGGCACTCGACAGGCCGATGGACGGGTGAACGCCCCGTTACCCGGGGCCGCATTACTCGCTGCACGCAGCGGAGCACCACTCCTGCCGGTCGCAATCCTCAATAGCCATCGTGCCCTTGGCAGCCGTCAGTTTTGGCCGCGCCTCGTCCCGATTCAGTTGCGGATCGGCATTCCAATTCCACCTCCAGCCAGCCGACGTCGTGCTGATCTCGACGCAACGACCGCTCTTCTGCAAAACAGCATCAACGCACTTCTGGACCAAGGTTTGCAGCATCCCTGAGATCACGTCCAGTGATCACCCAAGCCATCGCTCGGAGCCAATCACTGATCTGTTTCAAACGACCCTCCTGCTCGCACTCGGGGAAACAAGCCACCGGGACTCCAGTGAGATGAATCCCCCGACTACCGGCGACCACCTGACCCACCGCCATCGAACGGGCCAGATGGTCTTCGCTCGTGACGAGCAGCACATGTTGAATGCCATCGCTCTGAAGCTCATCGACCAGAGACGTGAAATTGCTGAGGGTGTCGTGAGCGCGGTAATCGAGGGTGACCCGCTCGGGATTCAAGCGCTCCTCCTGCAACAGCCAGGTGGCATATTCCCGATTGCTGCCTCCACTCACCAACAAGGGCAAATTCAACTGGCGCGCCAATCGCGCACCAATCCGCTCTCGATCCACATCACCGCCCAACACCAACACCAACTGAGGTGCGCTTCGACTTAGCAAAGCTCGGCGGTATGGGGCCATCGGCCCAGGACCAAACAACCAGACCGTTAAGGCAACGCCCAGGAGCATGCCTGTCTTTAGGCCAGCCATCACACTTAGCCTACGGGTGACGTGGGATAAATCGGCAAGACCTCCGACCATGGCATCGCCTGACCGGCCAAATAGCCACGACGCAAGAGTTCCAATAAGCGCCAAACATCCGCCCTCACGTCCTCCGCCGCCTCAACGGTGGGGCTCACCGAACGTCCCTTTGCCAGCAGATGGGGCTCCTCCAATTCGTTGACGTCATCGCCGTCTAAGCAATAACAACCGGCAACCAAGCCTCGACGCGGCAACTCCCGAGCGATCCAGAACGGCTGACCCTGCTGCTCTTCGGGCAAATGGTTGTGAAGGCGTGACGCCATCAACGCAAAGCTACTGATACCCAAGAGTGGACAGTCCAACTGTTCCGCCAGGGTTCTGGCCATCACCACCGACAAACGCGTTCCCGTAAACCCACCAGGTCCGATCGCAACAGCAAGACCATTGAGGTTCTTCCAACGCTCCCGCGGCAACATCGCCGACACACGGGTGATCAAGGTGTTGGACAAACCACGGCCGTCATCGAACACCTCAACATTTGAGATATCAGAGGAAGATTCAGGATCATGCACCGCTACACCAAAGCGCTCCGTGGAGCTATGCAACGCCATCAAAAGGGGTGTAGCACTCATGTAGGAACTGCCTCACCGGGGCGTAGGCGCTGCCAACGACCGACTTCAGCCTCAAAGCTGTCGCAAGCCCTGACATCCCATTCCACCCCCACCTGACCATCGGGTAAATCCATCACAGAAATATGAATTTTGGGAGCTTTCGGTTCCAGGTCTGGCTCAGCCGAAAGATGGACAACGCCATGCTGACGCTCGACTGCGTGATAGGCCTGACAACGGTCGACCCAGCGGCAATCCACGCAGATGCACATGCCTCCCGATGTCGGCAGAGCTTCCATTCTGATGGCTAACGCTGCTCCCCACGAGCAGGCACAGCTCCTGCTGAAACAGATCAATCCAGAAAGCTGGCCGATCTGCATCGACCAGCTCCCGGAAGGCACAGCTCTTGTGGGAGGTGCTGTGCGTGATGCATTCCTGGGCCGACACAGCCAACACCCCGATCTTGATCTTGTGGTGCCCAGCGATGCTCTACGCCACACCGCTCGCCTCGCAAAGACTTTCGGGGGCAAGCGAGTGGTGCTGGATGAGCAGAGGGACATCGCCCGTCTCGTTCTCAAAGGATGGACCATCGATTTGGCCCGACAGGAGGGGCACTGCCTTGAAGAAGACCTCTGGAGACGTGATTACAGCCTCAATGCCATAGCCCTTCCACTCCGCCCATTGGCCCCCCTATGCGATCCGACGGGGGGCATAGACGATCTCAAGCGGGGACGATTACGCGCTGTGCGCGAACAGAACCTCATCGACGACCCACTACGCCTGCTGCGTGGCCTGCGTTTACTCGCGGAGATCCCGCTAGTGCTCGATACCGAAACAGGGGAGTGGATCCAGCGACATCGCCAAGCCCTAGTGGAGTCAGCCCCGGAACGCATCCTGGCTGAACTCCAACGGTTGGTGAAAGGCACCCATGCAGATCACTCCCTTGATCTCCTGAAGCGTTGGCAATTGCTCCAACCATGGGGCACAACACCACAAACCCTTTCCAAACACGACACAACCCTTCTGCGCGCCGCAGAGGTCGCTGTCGCGCTCCCCTTGGCACGGCTTACAAACCTGATCAGTGACGACGGACTCAAGCGGCTCAAGGCCAGCAAAGTGCTGCAACAGCGCTGTGCACGACTGCGCCATTGGATCCTCCAAGCCAAACAACAACCTGAGGCACTACCAGAACAGGAACGACTCCAACTGCATCTGGAGCTCGAAGCCGATCTTGCAGCCTTGATCCTTGGTTTGCCGATGGAGCTTCAGCCGCAGTGGCTGAAACGCTGGCGGGATCCCAACGATCGCTTGTTTCACCCGACCATGCCCCTCGATGGAGGCAGCCTTCAAAGGGAACTGGGGCTTTCAGCGGGACCAACCATGGGCAAAGTGCTCGCCCAACTTCGCCTGGAGCAAGCCTTTGGACGGATCCAGAATCGCGATGAAGCAGTTCAAACTGCCCGCCGCCTGTGTGCCGAAGTTGAACCGGTCTGTGATTAACTTTGGAAGTGTCAATGATGACTATCAGACACCGACAGATCGCCTCTCCTCCTCCATGAGCATTCGCCTGTACATCGGCAATTTGCCGCAAACCTTCGAAGAAAAGGAGCTTGCGGCTCTGCTGAAAGGAATTGGGGATGGGATCCGGTTTAAGTCGGTGCTCGATCGAGATACAGGAAGCTGCCGTGGTTTTGGCTTCGCCAACGTTGACGACCCCAAGGTTGCCGATGCGGTGATCGAACAACTGAATGGCAAAGATTTCGGCGGCAGCACCCTTCGTGTTGAGCGATCCGAACGGCGCGAATCTGGTGGCAACAATCGCCGTGGAGGAGCCCCGGCACCCATGGGCGCGGGCCAACCTCAAGTTGCACGAAAAACGGTGAACAAGGTGGTGCACAGCGATGCACCTGGTGAAGGCGCACCCGACCCACGCTGGGCTGGAGAGCTCTCCAAATTGAAAGATTTGCTCGGCAACCAAAAGACCGCCGTCTAAACCAGCCGGCTAAATCACGCGAATTCGCATTTATTTATCCTGTCAGGGGCCATCCCTGTCAGGATTTTTTATTGGCAAGTTTGCCGCTCGACTTAGCGGAATTGCGCCAAAGCAAATGAACGGGGCAAATCAAGCAATTTATTCACCTTGCCGACATAGGCACGTCGATTAAAAACGTCATAGTCGATGCGTTCGATGGCATCCAAAATGCCGCGATACAACCGCAAAGATGTCCACACAGGCCAGCGAGCATCTCCCGAGAGCCAACGCACCCCTGACTCTGAACGCGTGAACCATTCTCTTGCCCGTTCCAACTGAAAAGCCATTAATTCACGCCAAGCCTCGTTCAATCGGCCAGCCATCAAATCAGATTCTGAATACCCAAATCGATCCAAATCTTCTTGAGGAAGATAAATACGACCCCGACCACGATCTTCGCCGACATCACGAAGAATGTTCGTGAGCTGATTAGCAATCCCCAAAGCAACTGCGGCTTCAGAGGTATCTGGACTGTCACTCCAAGGAGCAGATGTATAAGCCTGGTCCACACCCATCACACCTTGGGTCATCAAGCCCACCGTTCCTGCAACCCGATAGCAGTACAACTTCAGATCTTCAAATGTGGGATACCGAGTCCAAGTGAGATCCATGCGTTGGCCCTCAATCATGTCCAGATAGGGCTGAATATCTTGAGGAAAACGGTCCAGGGTGTCGGCCATTACGGCATCAAGATCATTCGACACATGACCTTTAAAAAGGTTGCGCGTCTGATGCTCCCAATGATCCAAGCGCTCCGCCAGCTCCTCAACAGAACGAGATTGAGCCTCGGCGCTGTCCATCAATTCATCGGTTCGGCGACACCAGACGTAGATGGCCCATATCGCTCGACGTTTTTCGAGCGGCAACAACAACGTCCCTAGATAAAACGTTTTTGCCCATTCAGCCGTCTCGCGACGACACGCTTCGAAAGCTCCGTCAAGGTCTGTCGACATGGATGCGATTGGCATCGCTTCAGGCTGTCACAGGCTCGCCAACGGAGGACGACTTGGACAGCTGATCGGTTTTGGCATCAACCGCACCAGCACAGAGCTTGCCGCTAAGTACAGCGCCTTCCATGGAGGCGAGATAGCGCTGCATCGTGTAATCACCAGCCAAAAAGAAGTTCTTAATCGGTGTGGTCTGGTCCGGGCGGAGTTGTTGACAGCCAGGGGTGGTTTTGTAAACCGACAACGGTGTTTTGACGACCTTAGATTTACGCAGTTTTGCTGGATTATCGCCACCAAAATGCATCGGGAATAACTTCAAGAGCTCACCCATTGTGGCCTCAATGATGTCTTCATCGCTACGGCTAATCCAATCCTTGGCAGGGGCAAAGACAAGCTCCAACATCGATCGATTCGGATCTTCATACTCTTTACAAGCAATGCTCATATCCGCATAGACGCTGAGCAGCGGTGAACGGCTAAACAGCAAATGATCGATGTCAGTGAGCTTGCGATCGAACCACATATGAATGTTGATCACGGGCACACCCCGTAGACCATCGAGCTTTTTAAAGACCTCCATCTGCTTCCAAAGCTCTGGAACCAACAGCTTGAAAGGATCAACGGGCAGAGCACTGACGTAAGCATCAGCCACAAGGTCAAAGCCTTCCTTCCCTTTTACGCCGCCGATTTGGAAAGCAGCCACGCTTCCATCGTCGTTCAATTTGATTTCACGCAGGGGGCAATCTAAATGAACCTCTCCCCCAAGAGATTCAATGTGCTCAACCACCGGCTGACATAGACGCTCGGGAGGGGCTCCATCGAGGAAGGCCATCCGAGAGCCATTTTTCTCTTGTAAAAAGCGATTGAGTGCCGTGAGCAGAACCGTGGCAGAGATTTCACCTGGATCAATGAAATTCAATGCCTTACTCATGGCAATGAAGACCTCGTCATTGACCCGCTCAGGAATGTTGTGCAACCGAAGCCACTCTGTCCATGAATATTGATCGCATTTCTCTACATATCCCTGACCCCGCAACATGGCTGGGACCAAACCCAGGCCAAAGCTGATCTTTTCTGGCCAGGTGAGCATGTCGTTGTTGCCCAGAATCGCCGCAACACCATTCACTGGCGCGGGAAGGTCTGGGAAATCGAAGCGGCTATAGGTACCAGGCTCTTCAGGCTGGTTGAAGATCATGGAGTGGCTTTTCCACTGCAGCCGGTCCTCAATGTTCAACTCTTTGAACAACTGCAGCATGTTTGGATAAGCCCCAAAAAAGATATGCAGCCCCGTTTCATACCAGTCGCCATCTTCATCCTTCCAAGCAGCAACCTTCCCGCCAAGGACATCACGGGATTCCACCAAAATCGGGGTATGGCCAGCGTCCGCCAAATATTTTGCGCAAGACAGACCCGCAAGTCCGGCTCCGGCGATAGCGACGCGCATGCGTATAGCTGAATAGTAAAACCAATCTTAAGAGGGCTACCTCCCCGACCGCTTCTTAAGCTTGGCAAACGTCTCCAGTGCGACATGGCCGACACCCTGCTGAAGTGCACGACACGGCATGTACGCCTGTTCACCGCCCGGGTGGAAAAGGAGGACCTTGTCCTTAGCGAGAATGAGCTCACCTTGGACCTCGATCCGGACAACGAATTCATCTGGAGTGAACACTGCATTTCTCAGGTGCAGGAACGCTTTAAGCAGCTGGTCGACGCTGCCGCTGGCGGCGAGCTCAGCGATTACACCCTGCGTCGAATTGGAACTGATTTAGAAGGTTTAATCCGGCAACTCCTTCAACGAGGCGAGCTCAGCTACAACCCTGATGCTCGCGTTCAAAACTTTTCGATGGGCCTTCCGCGCACACCCGAACTGCTGTGAATCGTTCTCCCTACGACAGCTATGACCGCCCCCCAAGCGGAGGGCGGTATCAGCGCGATCGCTCCGACGAACGGCGTGGCGCTGGTCGTGGGAATCGTCCCCCAGGCCCACCACCAGAAGGCGGCGGACCTGATTTCAATTTCAGCTCACGCACCATTGCGGTATTGGCGGGCGTACTTGTAGTGGGCATCGGTATTGGTAGTGCCGTCACGAGCACCACACAGGGAGATCAGGGCAATATCGCCAGTTCCCAACAACTCGATATGGCCGTGCCAGACCCGGAGTTCTGTCGGCAATGGGGTGCGAGCGCTTTTGTGATGGATATCGAGATGTACACAACGCTAAATCCCTCCAGCAGCTTCGTCACGCAACCAACCCTTCAGCCTGGCTGCGTGATTCGTCGAGAAAACTGGTCTGTTTTACGCAAAGAGGGGGCCATCACAGGAGATCAAGAACGGGAATGCAAGCAACGCATGAACACATTCGCCTACATCGGCTCAGTGCGTGACAAGCCAATAGTTCGCTGCGTTTATCAAACAGACATCTCAGAAAATCGCTTCCTGACGAAAGGAATCGCCGACGACACCGTTGGCCTTACACCGGAAGCGGATCAATTCTGAGATAGCTGATCGGCTGATTGAAGCGGCACTACTGGTGTCGCTCCTTTTTGTCGAATGGGACTGTCGGGGCTAGCAAATACCGGAAGCACGTCTTGGCGGAATGCCGCCGAGGCCCTCGAGCAATACCGCGCTGGATGGGTGATCAATTTCAACTGCCTTTTCACCTGCAAGTCAGCCACCTGGGGGCGATGAATTGTGCCTGCAGCAAGCTCACGATCAATCGAAACCACGGGCACAAACGCTGCCCCTAATCCGGCTTGAACGGCATTTTTAATAGCCTCGAGGGAGTTGAGCTCCATCTCGATCCTCAGTCGCTGCACATCAAGGCCTGAGCGAGCGAGCAATTGATCAACCATTTTTCGCGTGGTGGATTGGGCATCGAGGCACACAAACCCGAGGCGATAAAGATCCTCCTTCGTCAGTTCGGTCAGACGGGCCAAGGGGTGCTTCACCGGAAGCACCAGGGCAAGTTCATCACTGGCATACGGCACCACCTGCAAGAGCTCGTTCAGCTCTGGCGGCAATTCACCGCCAATGATCGCCAGGTCAATCTGGCCATTGGCCACACTCCAACCGGTTCGCCGAGTGCTGTGCACTTGAAGCTGAACGGCTACCTCTGGATATTTCTGCCGAAATAATCCGATCATCCGTGGCATCAAATAAGTGCCAGTGGTTTGACTCGCCCCAACAATTAACGACCCGCCCTTGAGGTTGTGTAGATCATCAAGAGCACGGCACGCTTCGGCGCACTGGCTAAGGATGCGATCGCAATAACTCAGTAAGAGATGACCCGCTTCGGTGAGTTGCGCTTTCCGCCCACCGCGATCGAAGAGGGACACCTCTAGTTGTTTCTCGAGATTTTGAATCTGGAGACTGACCGCAGGCTGCGTGACATAGAGGCTGTCGGCAGCCTTTTTAAAGCTTCCCTCGCTCACGATCGCGCGCAAGATGCGGAGCTGATCAAGGGTGAACGGCAGATCAGCCACCGCGATGCACCCTTCGGAAAAACTGAAATCTAAGCCCGGGATGACAGCCCGCCAGAATCACGGCCTAACGAGGCCCCTCCATGGCAACCGACCACCACAGCAGCTTGATCATGCTGGTGTTGCTGGTGCTCTTCGCGGTGGTTCACAGCGGCGGTGCTGCTCTACGCGTACGAGCCGAAGCAGTCATCGGAGCACGGGCTTGGCGTTTGATCTTTGCCGCCGTGAGCATCCCGTCAGCGGTGGTGGTGATTGGCTGGTTTCTGGCGCACCGCTATGACGGTCTGCGGCTTTGGAACCTTCAAGGCGTGCCGGGGATGGTGCCCATGATGTGGATTGGCACCGCGATCAGTTTTCTCTTTCTCTATCCAGCCACCTACAACCTGCTGGAGATTCCGGCAGTGTTGAAGCCCCAGGTTCGCCTTTACGCCACCGGGATCATCAGAGTGAGCCGCCATCCACAGGCCGTAGGTCAAATCCTGTGGTGCTTCACCCATGCACTTTGGATTGGCAGCAGTTTCATGCTGGTGACCTGCATGGGACTCATTGCCCACCACCTTTTTGCCGTATGGCATGGGGATCGTCGGCTGAAGGCGCGCTTTGGAGACGCCTTCGATGAACTCAAAAACTCCACCTCATCGGTGCCTTTTGTCGCCGTAATCGATGGTCGTCAAACACTGGATTGGCGAGAGTTTGTCCGTCCGGCACAACTCGGAATTGCCATCGCAGTAGGCGTGTTTTGGTGGGCCCATCGCTTTATTCCTCAAGCCGGCGCATTGGTGCGCAACTCAGCACTCGAGTCCCTGTTCAGCTGAGCTGCCTACACTCGACTCAATTGGCTTGAAGTGGATGCCCTCGGCAGCGGAACTCGCCTGGCTAATCCCCGTGCTGCCCCTCTTTGGGGCTGTCGTGACTGGACTTGGGCTGATCAGCTTTAACCGGACGGTGAATCGACTGCGCAAACCAGTTGCGCTGCTGTTGATCACCTGCGTTGGCGCATCAGCTGTTCTGAGTTACGCAATCTTGGCAGGTCAGTTAGCGGGGGCCCCACCGGTTGAACATTTATTCGTCTGGGCGAGTGCTGGTGACTTCACCTTGCCCATGGGTTACATCGTCGATCCATTGGGTGCGGTGATGTTGGCGCTGGTGACCACCATTGCCCTCCTGGTCATGGTGTACTCCCACGGATATATGGCCCACGACAAGGGCTACGTCCGTTTTTTCACCTATCTCGCCCTCTTCAGCAGTTCGATGCTTGGGCTGATCATCAGCCCCAACCTGCTCGAGATTTATGTGTTCTGGGAGCTGGTGGGGATGTGTTCCTATCTGCTTGTGGGCTTTTGGTACGACAGGGAAGGAGCTGCCCATGCCGCACAAAAGGCATTTGTGGTGAACCGCGTTGGCGACTTTGGACTCTTACTGGGAATTCTTGGTCTGTTTTGGGCGACAGGAAGCTTTGATTTCCAAGGCATTGCCGATGGTCTGCAACAAGGACTAGCCAATGGCAGCGTTGCTCCATGGGCGGCACTGCTGCTCTGCCTCCTGGTGTTTATGGGGCCGATGGCAAAGTCGGCCCAATTTCCCCTCCACGTTTGGCTACCTGATGCCATGGAGGGACCCACACCTATCTCGGCTCTTATTCACGCCGCAACCATGGTGGCGGCAGGGGTATTCCTGGTGGCGCGATTGGATCCGCTCTACTCCCAATTTCCAGTTGTTCAAACTGTGATTGCGGTTGTTGGCACGATCACCTGCTTCCTTGGGGCCTCCATCGCCCTCACCCAGATGGATCTGAAAAAGGGTCTGGCCTACAGCACCGTTTCTCAACTCGGTTACATGATGCTGGCCATGGGGTGCGGTGCTCCAGTTGCCGGAATGTTCCATCTGGTGACGCACGCATTCTTTAAAGCCATGCTCTTTTTGGGCTCTGGCTCCGTCATCCATGCCATGGAAGAGGTGGTGGGCCACGAACCCGTCCTGGCTCAGGACATGCGGCTCATGGGCGGCTTGCGTCAAAAAATGCCCATTACCGCCGTCACCTTTTTTATCGGCTGCATCGCGATCAGCGGGATTCCTCCCTTGGCTGGTTTTTGGAGCAAAGACGAAATCCTGGGCCAAGCCTTCAATTCCTTTCCAGTGCTCTGGCTTGTGGGGTTCCTCACCGCTGGGATGACCGCCTTTTACATGTTCCGGCTTTATTTCCTCACCTTTGAAGGAGAGTTCCGTGGCAACGACAAAGCGATGCAAGCGTCGCTGCTTGCCGTGGTGGGCAAGGAGCACAAAGAGCATGACGATCACGCCAGCAGCGTGCACGAGTCGGCCTGGCCCATGACGGTCCCCCTTGCTATTTTGGCTGTCCCGTCCGTGCTGATTGGTTTGCTGGGGACTCCCTGGAACAGTAGCTTTGCGGGTTTGTTGAACCCTGAAGAAGCAGCAGAAATGGCCGAACATTTCAGCTGGGGTGAGTTCCTACCTCTGGCAGGAGCCTCAGTCGCTATCTCTCTGGTTGGCATCACCCTGGCAGTTCTCGCTTACGCCCTACGCCGGATTGATTTGGGTCAGTTGGTCGCTGGTCGGTTCCCCACGATTAATGCCTTCTTTGCGAACAAGTGGTATCTGGATTCGATCAATGAAAAATTATTTGTTCGCGGTAGCCGGAAGCTCGCCAGAGAGGTGCTTGAGGTAGATGCCAAGGTTGTAGATGGGGTGGTGAACCTCACCGGTTTGCTCACCCTCGGTAGCGGAGAAGGATTGAAATACCTGGAAACTGGCCGTGCTCAGTTCTATGCCTTGATCGTGTTTGGCGGCGTGATTGCGATGGTTGTTTTATTCGGTGTGATCGGCGGACCGATCAGCTGATCGAGATCGGCATGTGTGTCATCGCCTATCGAGGTGATGACACAGGCCCAGTGATTTCTACGATCCAACCAGTGGAGATCTGGATAGTCCGTGATCGAGTTTGCAGTCGCAGGACTGAGCGACCCCGTGCAAGCGACAGTTCCTTGGTTGAGTCTGTCGATTTTGGTGCCCATTGGCGGAGCGCTGCTTATCCCTTTCATCCCCGACCAGGGGGAAGGCAAGCAGATTCGCTGGTATGCCCTGATCGTCACCCTGATCACGTTTCTGATCACGGTTGCCGCATATCTGACGGGTTATGACCCCAGCCTGAGCGGTCTGCAGCTGTTTGAACGCGTCAGTTGGCTGCCAGAGATCGGCCTGACCTGGACCGTCGGAGCAGACGGGCTATCAATGCCCCTCATCCTGCTCACGAGCTTCATCACCAGCCTTGCCTGCTTAGCCGCATGGCCAGTGACGTTCAAACCACGATTGTTCTTCTTCCTGCTTCTTGCGATGGATGGCGGCCAAATCGCCGTCTTTGCGGTGCAAGACATGCTGCTGTTCTTCTTGGCATGGGAACTCGAGCTTCTCCCCGTTTACCTGCTACTTGCCATCTGGGGCGGCAAAAAACGCCAATACGCGGCCACCAAGTTCATCCTCTACACCGCAGGAAGCTCCCTGTTCATCCTCTTGGCTGCTCTTGCCATGGGGTTTTTCGGAGGAGGAACGCCAAGCTTCGAATACACGGCACTGGCCGCAAAGGACTTTGGGAGTGGCTTCCAGTTGCTTTGTTACGCGGGACTGCTGATTGCCTTCGGAGTCAAGCTGCCGATCGTGCCGCTGCATACCTGGCTGCCAGATGCCCACGGAGAAGCAACGGCACCCGTGCACATGCTGCTCGCTGGCATTCTCCTCAAGATGGGTGGTTATGCCCTGCTGCGATTCAACTGTGAGCTACTGCCGGCGGCCCATGCCCAGTTCGCACCTCTGCTAATCGTTTTAGGGGTGGTCAATATTATTTACGCCGCTCTCACATCCTTCGCCCAACGCAATCTCAAACGGAAGATCGCCTACAGCTCCATCAGCCACATGGGATTTGTGCTGATTGGCATCGGCAGCTTCAGTGTTCTGGGGAGCAGCGGCGCGATGTTGCAGATGATCAGCCATGGGTTGATCGGCGCCAGCCTGTTCTTCCTTGTAGGAGCGACCTACGACCGCACCCACACACTGCTGCTTGATGAGATGGGAGGCATCGGCCAAAAAATGCGGACCATGTTCGCCCTTTGGACCGTTTGCGCTCTTGCTTCCCTAGCCCTGCCAGGGATGAGCGGTTTCGTTAGCGAACTGATGATTTTTGCCGGGTTTGCCACCGACGAGGCCTACACCCTTCCATTCCGAGTGGTGATTTGCGGCCTAGCCGCCGTGGGCGTCGTGCTCACACCGGTTTACCTGCTCTCGATGTTGCGCGAAATCTTCTTTGGCAAAGAAAATGCTGAGCTGGTATCCCACACCAATCTGGTGGATGCCGAGCCTCGTGAGGTGTACATCATTGGTTGCTTGCTGGTGCCAATCATCGGCATTGGTTTGTATCCGCGCCTGATGACCGATAGCTTCAGCAGCTCAATCGAGGCTTTAGTGCTCCGTGATGTGACTGCCATGGAGCAACTCACGAAACCCACCGCCCCATTAATTCGAGGGCAAGCGACGGTTCCAGCAATCCTGCGCGCTCCGAACCTCAGCACGCCAACTCCTAAGTGACGTATCGATGCGGTGGTCTTGGCGCTGGAACTCCTTAAGTTCTTGCTGCACAGACGCCACATCTATGCGCCAAATCAATTTCGGACTGATCTTCGGCTTCGGGCTGATCACCGTGTTTTTCACGCTTGAAAACACGGCAGCCGCCACAGTCCATGTCCTACCCGGGATGCAATACACCTTGCCCTTGGCAGGTCTTCTGCTGCTTGTCGCCGGGATCGGTGCAGCATCCGCCTGGTTTTTCGCCACATGGACTGGGATGTTGAACAACGTTGATCAACTGAGCAAAGCCACTGAATTTGAAGCCCAACAGGTTCGTATTCAAGAGCTGGAAACCGATCTCAATCGATACCGTTCCACGGTCGAAACGCAGCTCGGCCTCCTCCCAGCCGCCACCGTGAGCACCAGCGTGAGCACCAGCGAAGACGACTCGAAACCAATGTCCAGCTGAAGGAGATCGTGATGCGGGGCTAGCCGAGCAGCGATGGGATCGATACCTTTCACCTAGTGAAGGGGTTCCATTGCATCAGGCGGTCCCCAACGAAGGCGCTGATGCCGGTGCACGTCTTGCCATCCGTCTTCTGCAAGATGCGGCCGAGCGGGGCGATCTGGATCCATGGGACGTTGATGTGATTGCCGTTGTGGACGGCTTCCTTGATCAGCTCAGACAGCGCATCGAAGTTCCACGTCAGATCGCGGCGGCTTTGGCCGGACGTGGTGGCAGCTATGAACGTGATCTCGCAGAAAGCAGCGAAGCCTTTTTGGCGGCCTCAGTGCTCGTTGGCCTGAAAGCGGAAGTTCTCGAAGCCAGCATGCTTCCACCTCCCCCCGAAGTGGAGGAGTATTTCGACGCCGACTTCGAAGATCAGGGATGGCTGGATCCCAGCTTCGAGTTACCTCGACGGCCTGAACGCCATCTACTGCGGCGTCCTGTGGCACCTCCACCGCTCCGCCGTCCGGTAACCCTCGGAGAACTCATTGAACAGCTCGAGAGCATTGCCGAGCAACTCGAATCCGACGAACTGGACATGCGTCGCCGTCATCGACGCAAGCGGTTCAGCACCCGTGACGCCATCAACCAAGTTGCCAATTTGGCGCACCGCGAAAAGTTACCGGAAACCACTGCTGCTCTCGGCGTGTTTCTCAATGGCTGGGAAGACGCCTTGGATTGGGTGGATTTTGAAGGACTCGTACAGCGCTGGGTTCAAGTGGCTGCAGCGGATCTGGATCAAGACAGGGTAGGAGTGTTCTGGGCGCTGCTATTTCTGTCCTCTCAAGGCAGTGTGCAGCTTGAACAGTCGCAATGGCTGCACGGACCACTACGAGTCAAACGGATCCCAGCAGCTGGAATCCCGACGCAATTACCGATCAGCAGCCTTCAGGTTGCGACTCCAATCCAAGCTCCAACAGCCGTCGCCGCCTAAAATTGGTCTAGTGTGCCAAAACTTCAGGAGCCCGAAACGCCAATGAAGGCGATGATTCTGGCGGCTGGCAAGGGAACAAGGGTGCAGCCGATCACACATGTGATCCCCAAGCCGATGATCCCCATCCTGCAAAAGCCAGTGATGGAATTCCTGCTTGAACTGCTCAAGGAGCACGGTTTCACCGAAGTCATGGTGAACGTTTCGCACTTAGCAGAAGAAATTGAGAACTACTTTCGTGATGGGCAACGGTTTGGCGTTGAACTTGCGTACAGCTTCGAGGGACGAATTGAAGACGGAGAACTGATTGGTAGTGCCATGGGTTCTGCTGGTGGCCTGAAAAAAATTCAGGATTTTCAGCACTTTTTTGACGACACATTTGTAGTGCTCTGCGGTGATGCACTCATCGATCTCGATCTCACAGAAGCCCTCAAGCGCCACCGAGAAAAAGGGGCTATCGCAAGCCTGGTCACCAAACGAGTTCCTAAGGATCAGGTGAGCAGCTACGGCGTTGTCGTGACTGACGACGAAGGTCGTATTTCCTCGTTCCAAGAAAAGCCAAGCATCGATGAGGCACTAAGCGACACGATTAATACTGGTATCTACATTTTTGAGCCTGAAATCTTTGATCACATCCCATCAGGGGTTTCTTTTGATATCGGATCAGATTTATTTCCAAAATTAGCTGCATCTGGAGCTCCCTTTTATGCCATCCCAATGGATTTTGAGTGGGTAGATATTGGCAAAGTACCCGATTATTGGCAAGCAATCCGTAGTGTCCTTTCCGGTGATGTTCGCCAAGTTGGTATCCCTGGCAAAGAGATTCGTCCAGGGGTCTACACAGGCCTGAATGTGGCCGCTAATTGGGAAAAAATAAATGTTAGTGGGCCAGTTTATGTTGGAGGAATGACCAAAATCGAAGACGGCGCCACAATTATTGGCCCCACAATGATTGGCCCGAGTTGTCACATTTGCGAAGGCGCCACCATCGACAACTCAATCATTTTTGATTATTCACGCATCGGAGCTGGCGTTCAACTCGTTGAGAAACTTGTTTTTGGTCGCTACTGCGTTGGGAAAGATGGAGACCACTTCGACCTTCAAGAGGCCTCCCTGGATTGGTTGATCACCGATGCAAGACGCCAAGATCTTGTTGAGCCATCACCTCAACAAAAAGCGATGGCCGAGCTGCTCGGTACGGATCTCACATCGTCAGTGAACTGATCTCGGCTTGATCCAGGATCAAGGGGATGCGTTCCTCTGCCTTAATGGCCATGAGGTGAACACCCTGAACAATTCCCAGGTATTGCCGCACCTGCTCAGCAGCAATGGCGACTCCTTCCATCGCAGGATCGGATGCATCCTCTAAACGCTCAATCAGGTGATCAGGGATACAAGCTCCTGGCACCACACGGTTAATAAAGCGTGCATTTTTGGCCGATTTCAATAAAAACACCCCCGCCAAAACTGGAAGCTGAAGCGGCCCAGCCAGCTCCTGCTGAAACCGTTCCAACACCTGGGGGTCCATCACCATCTGGGTTTGGACAAATCGAGCACCAGCTGCTGCCTTCCGCTGCAAGCGACGCTGTAAGCCACTCCAACTTCGCGAATGAGGGTCGGCCGCACACCCTGCAAAAAGAGCAGTGGCCCCATCGGGAAGGCTTCCTTTAACGGGATCTTCTCCCTGGTTCAAAGCCTCGACTTGCTGCAGCAATTTCACCGACTCCAACTCATTTACGGGTCGGACCTCAGGCTGATCACCCGTGCGGACGGGATCGCCAGTGAGACAAAGGAGGTTGCGAATGCCCAAAGCATGGGCGCCGAGCAAATCCGCCTGCAGAGCAATCCGGTTGCGATCACGGCAGGCCAACTGCAACACAGGTTCAGCGCCAGCCTCGAGCAGAAGCCTGCAGGCCGCCACACTGCTCATTCGCATGACAGCACGGCTGCCATCTGTGACGTTCAAAGCATGCACCCGCCCTTGCAAATGAGCCGCCATGGCCAGCATGTGGGAAGGATCAGCTCCTCGTGGGGGCATGACTTCTGCCGTGAGTGCCTGGTCTCCGGCCTCAATCGCGCACTGGAGCGCCGTGGTCAAAGCCTTTTATCGCTTCAGCACACCACTATGAAGGATTGGACTTGCGTCGGGATTAACATGCAACCAAAGGGGTTGACTATGTCATCCGGCGATACAACTGATCCCTTGGACATTTCTCTGTCTGCCAGGGAGATCGAGATCATTCAGTTGGTGGCAGAGGGTCTCACCAATCAAGAAATCGCGGATCGTTTGACCATCAGTAAACGCACCGTCGACAACCATGTGAGCAACGTTTTTACCAAAACAGGTTCGAAAAACCGGGTGGCATTACTGAATTGGTCTATGGACAACGGAAAGATTTGTCGCGATGGCTTTAATTGCTGCGCTCTTCCAGATGCCGATCCCCACGAACCTTGATCGAGGCCACGACAGGTTCCGGCAAGGTTTGAAGCGAGGAAGGGAGCAAAGAAAGATCGAACAAATTGGCGTATTCCATACAGGCCTCGATGCTGCTGCCAACGAAGCGAAGCATTCCTGTTGCGTCGTAGAGACCCACCATCGCTAGAGCATCGCTCACTGAGCCAAATCTAAAGGAAATCTATAAATCAGTCCATCGTTAGAGCAACCCATGCCGGACGCGTTCCTTCAGCGGCCACGACTGCAATGGGTGTTGGGCTAACACCGCATTCGACCAAAGAGATTCGCCGGTGATCTCAAGACCACACCACGCTGGTATTTCCACGGCTTGATCAACGTGAGGCAGCTCCACTTCCGCCAACACCAAAGGAGCATTCGCCCCAGCGAAACAGTCCACAACCCATTCCCCCCCAGGAAGATCAAGGACCCAGCGGGTCTTCTCCAAACGATGCGGCGCAAGTTGCCACATGGCCTCGGCGTCATCCACAGGGATGACGTACTCGAATTCATGCCGCACCAAACCGCTCACACCAGCAGGAGCTTTCAGGGTGAGCCAGGCCTGGTCGTCCCCCTTAATGCGCAAACGCACCGTGACCCCTTCAGCGCTAGCTGCCAAATAACCCTGCCGCAAAGGCTGGGCACACCCCGAATGGGCTCGCCAAGTCTCCCCACACACCAGAAAGCGTCGCTCAATCTCGAGAGCCATAGATCCGTCAGTTTGGTGAAGGCTGACTGGCCGTAAGGCTTCCAGCCCAATGGAGCTTGTGGGTCAAAGTTCTGTAATAAGAGGGGCTTTGGTTCAGCAACACCATCTGTGCGTGATGGCGTGCCTGTTGAACCACGCAGCACTCTCCCGGTTGCAAGACCGTGCATCCCACACCATCCTTCCAGAGCTTGATCTGATGGCCTGCATCCCCTAAGGGCCACAGCACAAGCCTCGACCGGGGGGGCACCACCACCGTGCGGCTTGAGAGGCTCATCGGACAAATCGGGGTGACAATGATGGCATCAATGCCTGGGTGCAAGATCGGTCCTCCAGCCGCCATCACGTAACCCGTCGACCCCGTTGGGGTCGCCAAAATCAGCCCATCACCCCGCACCTGATCCACCACTTCCCCATCAATCTCGAGCTCGAGCGTGCACGTCGGAGAAATTTCATCGCGGTAAGCCCGCAAATAGAAATCATTCAAGGCCCAATGATGTTCCTCATCGTCTTCAACATCAGGCTGCTGTAACACCGCCGGCCCGTCAGCACGCTCCGCAGCACAACGACGATCCACCATCGCCTGCAACATCATCCGCCGCTCAATCGCAAATTGATCGTCGAGCAAACGCTGCCAAACTTCATCACCCCGCAACACGCGTCGGTCGTGGGTGAGGAAGCCGAGATGACCACCCACATTGATGCTGAGGAGTGGAATGTCGTGAACGGCCAGGTGACGAGCAGCACCGAGAACAGTGCCATCTCCTCCTAAGACAACCGCCAAATTCGGCAGTTCCCCCTCCATCGCAAGAAGGCCTGGGAAAGGGTTGGCGCGCGGGCCAGACATGGCCGAAACAACCTTGGCTCCCAATGCCTCTAACTGTTTTGCACAGTGACGAGCTTCACGTTGGGCCGGTGGACTATCAGCCCGATAGATCACCCAGACCTGATCGAGACGCATAACCCTTCAGAAGAGCAACTACCAGCGCAGCAGGTTGAACTGCTCCATATCGACGGTAACTCGGTTGCGGTAAAGCGACAGCAAGATGGCCAAGCCAACGGCAGCCTCGGCAGCTGCAACGGTGATCACAAACACGGCAAACACCTGGCCACGAATGAGATCGCCATCGATGTAGGAAGAAAACGCCATCAAATTGATATTCACACCATTGAGCATGAGCTCAATGCTCATCAAAACCCGGACAGCGTTTCGACTATTAATCAACCCCCAAACACCGATGCAAAACAGCATCGCCGCCACCAAGAGGTAGGCCTGAAGAGAAGGAATTGTGGAAAGAAGATCGATCATTTGTACAGCAATCAAGAAGAGCGCCGCTCTAGAAGAAGTGGGGTTCGTGCTTTTTCGATCAAGCCCTGATCGGCAGCTTCCCCGGTGACAACATCGGCCGCCAACACATCGCGACGGGCCAAAACGATGGCGCCAATCATGGCCATCAGCAACAGGACGGACGCCAACTCAAAGGGAAGCAAATAATCGGTGAATAGATGTTCACCAATGCGGGCCGTTGCTTCTTCACCCACCGCGGCTGGGCCAGGCAGGGACCATGGTGTCGTCACCACAACGCGCACCAACAGAGCGAGGAGACCGAGGCAAACACCTCCCGACACAATCCGACGGGTGGTGAGGTTGGCAATGGCTTTGAGATCTTCCCGCTTGTTCACGAGCATGATCGCGAACAAGATCAAAACGTTGATGGCGCCGACATAGATCATCACTTGAGCCGCCGCCACGAAGCTGGCGTTCAAGAGCAAATAAAGGCCTGCCACAGCCATAAACACTCCACCAAGGAGGAAGGCCGAATAAACAATGTTGCTCAGCAGGACCACACCAAGTGCCCCGGCCACAACGACAACGGACAGCACCAGAAAGCAAATCAGTTCAGTGCTTGTCGCGATAGTCATGCGTCCTCCTTCAAAGCAGCCTTGGAGGATTGTCCCTCATCCTTGACTGGAGCAAGGGTTTCCAACACTTCAGCAGGAAGCTTTCCAGCGCGGGGGCGATCAGCTGGAACGGTGTGGGGATCCATTTCCCCAGCAGGGAGATACACGAGCTCTCGCAAAGGCTGCACGGATGGGTCGGTCGTCACGCTCGTGGGCAAACGACCAAGAGCAACGTTGTCGTAATTGAGGCTATGGCGATCAAATGCTGCTAGTTCATATTCTTCGGTCATCGACAAGCAATTGGTCGGGCAGTACTCGACACAATTTCCACAAAAAATGCAAACACCAAAATCAATGGAGTAATTGCGCAACTCCTTCTTCTTGGTGGCCTTATTCATGACCCAATCGACCACCGGGAGGTTGATCGGGCAAACCCTGACACACACCTCACAGGCAATGCACTTATCGAACTCGTAGTGAATCCTGCCCCTGTAACGCTCGGAAGGGATGAGCTTTTCGTAGGGATATTGAACCGTGACGGGGCGGCGCTGCATGTGGTCAAAGGTGACCGCAAAACCCTGCGCCAAATTACGGGCGGCATCTACGGCGTCCCGGGTGTAATCACCAACCTGTTTAAGGAATCCGAACATCGACAGGAACCAGGGGAAGGGTGAAAACAGTCCTCAACGACATGATGACGGAGTCGAGGCGGGGAAGGCGGATTCAGCCGCCGAATGCCACAGGGAATGCCAACTTGAGAGCTGCTGTAACCAGCAGGTTCACAAGAGCCAGGGGAAGCAGGAACTTCCAGCCCAGATCAAGCAGCTGGTCAATCCGAACCCGAGGCGTCGTCCAACGCAACAGGATCGCAACGAAGACCAGTAAGTAGGCCTTCAGGATGGTCATCATGATGCCCACAGAGCCTGTGATCACTTGGACCACAGGGGCATCAATGGGTTGATGTAACCAGCCAGCCAGCCACTCCACAGGAATTGGGAAACCCCAACCCCCCAGATAGAGCACCGAAACCAACACGGCCGACAAGACCAAGTTGATGTAGCCCGCCAGGTAAAAAAGGGCAAATTTCATCCCGGCGTATTCGGTTTGATAGCCCGCGACGAGTTCTTCCTCAGCCTCCGGGAGATCGAAAGGAAGACGCTCGCATTCGGCTAGAGCACAAATCCAAAAAATGAGAAAACCAACGGGTTGACGCCAAATATTCCAGCTAAGAATGCCAGCCCCGGTTTGCTGGTTAACGATGTCGACCGTGCTGAGTGAATTGCTCATCATCACAATGGCCAGCACTGCTAAGGCCAAGGGAATTTCGTAGCTAATCGACTGCGCTGCAGCGCGAAGCCCCCCTAAGAGGGAATACTTGTTATTTGAGGCATATCCACTCATCAGCAGACCGATCGGCTGAACACTGCTGAAGGAGATCCAAAGAAAGATCCCAACACCAACATTGCTGATTAAGAGGTTCTGACCGAAGGGAATAATCAGCCAAGACACGATCACCGGCACAACCACCAGGATCGGACCAAGGGTGAACAAAATGCTGTCGGCTCTTGCAGGAATGATGTCTTCCTTGACGAGCAATTTCAGACCATCGGCCAAGGGCTGAAGAACGCCTAGAGCACCGGCATATTCAGGGCCAACGCGCTGCTGTACGGCAGCAGAGATCTTCCGTTCCAGCCATACCGACACCAACACGCCAACGACCGCCGCCACGAGGACAAGCAGCATCGGCAGCGGCAACCAGAGCAACCGAGCAACCTCTTGGGAGAGGCCAAAACCCTGCATCGCTTGGCTAAAACTCAGTTCCAGGTCCAGTCCTGGGCTCACCATGGTGTCAACTGAAGTCTTATCAACTTAATCGGCCGGAGACTCAGCTCGCTTCTCCATCGGGGTCCAACGACGCGGTGGAGCTCCCGAATAAATCTGAGATGGGCGAAAAATACGGTTCGCACCTAGCTGTTCTCGCCAATGGGCAAGCCAACCGGCCACGCGAGCGATCGCAAAAACGGGGGTAAATAGGTCGCGTGGAATACCGAGTTTCCGGTAGACCAAACCTGAATAGAAATCCACATTGGGGTAGATGCCCTTGGGGCCCAGTCGCGTCATCGCCTCTTCCTCAATCGCGCGCGCCACGTCGTACAAGTCGTCGTGGCCGAAGTCGTTAAACATCTCCTCCACCAGCGATTGAAGGATCACCGCCCGAGGATCTTTCACCTTGTATTCACGGTGACCAAAACCCATGATCTTGCGCTTGGCAGCAATCGCCTCATCAAGGAAAGAGCCAGCCTGAGCGGGGGAGCCCACCGCCTCGAGCATGGCCAACACATCCTCATTCGCTCCACCGTGCAACGGGCCAGCCAAGGTGCCAACGGCAGATGCAATCACCGCATAGGGGTCGGTAAGGGTACTTGCCGTAACCCGGGCACTGAATGTGCTGGCATTCAAGCTGTGCTCGGCATGAAGCATCAAGCAGCGATCAAAAATTCGTGCCGCTCGGGGATCAGGCTCACGCTCGGTGAGCATGTACAGAAAATTGGCCGAGTAGGCCAAATCATCTCTGGGCTGAATCGGATCCTGGCCCTTCCGAATCAACTGAAACGCCGCCACCATGGTTGGGATTTTGGCGATTAACCGAACCACAGCTTTGTAGATGTAGCCGGGGTCATCAATGGCCCGCCTGGAATAAAACAACCCAAGTGATGCAGCACTGGACTGCAAGGCATCCATGGGATGACCACTGGCCGGGAAGCACTTCATCATGTCCCTTACCCGGAAGCTCACCCTGCGATGCATTTGAACTTCATGCTCAAAGGCCTGAAGCTGCGCATCGGTGGGCAACTCGCCCCAAATGAGCAAATACGCCGTCTCTAAAAAGCTGCTGTTGACGGCCAAATCCTCCATCGGATAGCCCCGATAGGTGAGAAGCCCCTGCTCGCCGTCGATATCGCAAATCGCAGACTTGGTGGCGGGCACACCGTCCAAACCAGGTCTCAGTTCAATTCCAGTCCGCGCATGGCGCAGGTTGTCACCTTGCTGCTGAGCCAACGCCTCGATGCCACTACAGGCAACCTAAGCGTCAGGATCGAGCCTTGAGGTTGCAGCTATCTGCCCTGCTTCTGCACCAATCCAACCAAGGGACAAACGCACAGGCCTGATCCCAGCAGAAGTGTCAACGCAATCGCAAGCGTCGGAGCAACATCGTTCCGATTTCCTGCACCTCCGCAACCCCCAACGCCGATCCCACCAGGCCAAAGAAGGCCAAACCCAACAAGCTTGGTATCCCCACGCGCGCCAGCAAACCCAACCAACCCAAGGGCCAGTCGACCCCGAGGGACAGACCCCAAACCATGCAGCCGGTCAAAACCCCCGCAAATAACAGACGAGTCGTATCCATCCCCCAGGGGATCAGCGTCATGGCAGGCATGCGGCGCTTGAGAACAAGCAACAAGGCCAAGCAGGTGAGAACGTTGATGGCAACGGTGGCCAACACCAGACCTGAAGCGCCGAAATTGAAGGGCGACTGATTCCCCCAGGGGGTGGGTCCTCCCACCAACAGCCAATCAAAGATCACATTGAGGCCGATACCCGCCATAGACAAGCGGAATGGTGTTGTGCCATCGCCAAGTGCATAGAACACTCGCACCAAGACATCGCGCCCGAGATAGGCGGGCATCCCAAGGCCGTAGGCCACCAACAATGCTGCAACCAATTGTGCGGCAGAGGCATCAAACGCGCCGCGTTCGTACACCAGGGCCACGATTGGAGTAGCTAAAGCGATGAACAACGCTCCAATTGGAACCATCGAGGCGGTCGAAAGCATCAACCCCTGTCGAATTCGGGCCAACAACTGGGGCTGATCGTCTGGAGCGGTCAAGCGCGCAAATGTGGGCAGCAAGGGAACCAACAACGCGTTGGAAATCAAGCCAAGCGGTGTCTGCACCAACAGATTGGCGTAACCAAGACCCGCTGCCGCACCAACAATGCCCGACGCGAAAAAAAGGTCGGTGAACACATTGATTTGCAACATCCCAGACGACAACGTTGCAGGCCCCATCACCCGCCAAACCTCACGAACGCCGGGATGCTTCCAGTCCCAGACCAACTTGAACCGAGCCAAGCCCTGCCGCATCAACGCCGGCAGCTGGATGAGCCACTGGGCAAAGGCTCCCACCAGCGTTGCAGCCGCCAAGACAAGGCCGCCGAGCATGGCAAAAGACGGTGACCCGATTTGTCCTCCGAGCTGCCACCAAAGGAGGCCAACACCAACCATCAGGGCAAGGCTCGACATCAGCGGTGAAATCGCTGGGATCCAAAACTCATCGGCGGCATTGAGCGAACCAAAACCCAGGCCAATCAGTCCGGCCAACAGAGCCATCGGTGCCATGACTTGCAGTTGCACAACTGCAATCGCATGCAATTCCGGACTCAGGCCTGGGCCCACCAAGCTGATCAACGGGTCCGCTGCGAGCACCAACAGCACAGTGACCGCCAAAAGAAGGGCGCTGACGGTGGTATTCAGCGCAGCCAGAATGTGCGCCCCCTCCTCGCGGGGACGCCGACTAAGGACACTGACCATGGCGCTATGAAACGGCCCGTTAATGCCCCCCAGCAAGATCAATAAAAAGCCCGGCAAAACGTAGGCGTAGTTGTAGGCGTCATAGGCAGCACCGACGCCAAAAGCGGCTGCAATCACAAGCTGTCGGACCAACCCGCCGACCTTGCTAAGCAGGGTGCCAAGGGTCACCACCACTGCGATGGCCTTCAGTGAACGCGCCATGGAGGCTCTAGCGATGGCCGCATTGTGGAGGCGCATCGGGGCAGCATGGGGTGCCATCGGCTAGCGCCATGACCGGCCTGCTTCCACTGGACATGCCCTTGCTGGAGTTTGAAACGCTGCACGAGGGAGTCCTCATCAAGCGATACAAACGTTTTCTGGCAGACATTGAGCTCAGCAATGGAGAGCTCGTCACTGCCCACTGTGCCAACACAGGCCCAATGACGGGTGTCCTGATCCCAGGTCAACGGGTACGCCTGCGCCATGCGTCATCACCCAAGCGAAAGCTGGCCTGGACCTGGGAACAAGCGGAAGTCCCTGGTGCTGATGGTCAGCCGTGCTGGGCTGGCATCAATACAGCTCTTCCAAATCGACTCATTCGAGCCACCATCGAAGCTGGATGCCTGTCTGAACAGCTGGGAGCCATCGGCAGCATTCGTGCCGAGGTGGCCTATGGAACCAACAATCGAAGCCGAATTGATCTGTTGCTGACACCAGCGACGAGCAATCCCGATCAGCGCTTGATTTACCTCGAAGTGAAAAACACAACCTGGACCAAGGGAACCACTGCCCTGTTCCCAGACACCGTGACGGAGCGAGGTCAGAAGCATTTAGTGGAACTGATGGGCGTGCTTCCAGACGCACGAGCCGTTTTGGTTCCTTGCCTGAGTCGTCCTGATGTGATGGATTTCGCACCGGGCGACACAGCAGACCCGCGCTACGGCTCGCTATTTCGTGACGCCCAACAAGCCGGCGTTGAGATTCTTCCCTGCTGTTTTCGGTACGAAAAGAACAAAATCAGCTGGCAAGGCCTACGTCCAGTGAAAGAAATCTCAAATTCTGTATCGACAGGAACAGATGAGGGAAAGACTTAACGAGAACGTAGAAAGGTTCGCGGGGATACATCTCCGCGCGTTTTGCAGTTCTGCTCTCCCTTTCATGACAACTGCCTATCAATCACCACCCTCACGAAGACGTAAGTCGCTTCAAGAAGCCAGTCTTCTGAACGGCCCCATGATGCTGCTGAAAAGCATCAGAGGATTCAGCTCAAACCGCGCCATCATTTGGCTCGCCTGCGCACCGCTGGCGTTACTTGGCCTTGGAATTTTTACACTGTCAGCCAAGGCGGAAGAACTTCCCGAGCTTTCGGCCGCTTTCCTCGCTAACAACCTTTGGCTGTTGGTCGCCACGATCCTGGTGATCTTTATGAATGCAGGCTTCGCCATGGTCGAAGCAGGCATGTGCCGTCAGAAAAATGCCGTCAATATTCTTGCCAAAAACCTGTTCGTGTTTGCCCTGGCGGTAACTGCTTACTGGTTCATCGGTTACTCGTTGATGTACGGATCCAACGAGATCATTCCGGGAATTCTCTCTATTAATAGTTTGTTTTTCGATCCTGCCGTTAGCGCTGAAACCATCAGTGAAGCTGGCCTTGTGCCAACGGTTGATTTCCTCTTCCAAGCCGCGTTTGCTGGCACAGCTGCCACCATCGTTTCCGGCCTGGTAGCTGAGCGAATCAAGTTTGGCGAGTTCGTGATCTTCGCCCTAGTTCTCACCGCCTTCATTTATCCAGTTGCCGGCAGCTGGGAATGGAATGGTGGTTGGCTCAACAGCGTTGGCAATAAAGAGTTCATTGATTTTGCTGGCTCCTCAATCGTGCACTCCGTTGGTGCCTGGGCTGGTCTCGTCGGCGCCATGCTGCTAGGCCCCCGAATTGGTAAATACGTTGGTGGCAAGGCCCAGGCCATCCCTGGCCACAACATGTCGATTGCCACCCTGGGCTGCTTGATCCTTTGGATTGGCTGGTACGGCTTCAACCCAGGCTCCCAACTCGCGATGGATCAGTGGGTGCCTTACGTCGCCGTAACCACCACCCTTGGCGCAGCTGGCGGTGCCATTGGCGCCACGGTGATCTCCACAATCACCTCCAAAAAGCCTGATCTAACCATGATCATCAATGGCATTTTGGCCGGCTTGGTGAGCGTGACCGCCGGTTGCGGCAACCTCACCCTTGTGGGTTCTTGGGTGGCTGGACTGGTGGGCGGCATCATCGTGGTGTTTGCCGTCTCAGCTCTCGACAATGCAGGAATCGACGATCCCGTCGGTGCCTTCTCCGTCCACGGAGTGTGTGGCGTGTGGGGCACTGTGGTGATCGGCCTTTGGGGTTTCGATATCCAAGGCGATGGCTCCCCGCTAGGCCTGCTTGTTGGTGGAGGCATTGAGCAGCTCGGCATTCAGGCTTTAGGCGCTGGTGCTTATGCCATTTGGACTGTGGTGACCTGCTTCATTGCTTGGAAGATCATTGGCGCCCTCTTCGGCGGCATTCGTGTCACCGAACAGGAAGAAGTCGACGGTCTCGACATCGGCGAACACGGAATGGAGGCCTACGCCGGTTTCTCCACAACGAACTAAATCCTCAAGGACTACATATTTCAGCCCGGCATACCGGCCGGGCTTTTTTATGCCCTGCTTCTCCCGCAGGCCTCATAGAGTTAGATAATCACAGCGCCCTCCATGGATACCCACGCCTTCAAGCGCTCCCTCCACCACTCAGAGCGATACAACCGGCGCGGGTTCGGGCGAGCCGAAGAAGTTGCTGAAAACCTTGAGCAGGCCTATCAAAGCGGGCTCATTGGCACCATTCGCGACAACGGCTACAAGCTGACCCATGGACGCCTCAACGTTCGCTTGGCCGAAGCGTTTGGTTTCTGCTGGGGCGTCGAACGCGCGGTGGCTATGGCCTATGAGACACGTCGTCATTACCCAAGCGAGCGGCTGTGGATCACCAACGAAATCATCCATAACCCCTCAGTCAACGATCATCTGCGCGAGATGGATGTTCTGTTTATCCCGGTCGACGAGGGGGTGAAGGATTTTTCAGGGGTCACCTCAGGTGACGTTGTGATTCTTCCCGCCTTCGGGGCCACTGTTCAGGAAATGCAACTGCTTAATGAGCGGGGTTGCCACATCGTGGACACCACATGTCCCTGGGTCTCCAAGGTTTGGAACACCGTGGAGAAACACAAGAAGCACACCTTCACCTCCGTCATCCACGGCAAGGTGAAGCACGAAGAAACCCTTGCGACGAGCTCATTTGCCGGAACTTACCTGGTGGTTCTGGATCTAGAGGAAGCCCAAATCGTTGTCGATTACATCCTCGGCAAAGGGAATCGCGAGGCATTCATGCAGCGTTTCGCCAAGGCATGTTCTGAAGGCTTTGATCCAGATCGTGACCTGGAGCGACTCGGTGTCGCCAATCAGACCACCATGTTGAAGAGTGAAACGGAAGAGATCGGCCGTATGTTCGAGCGCACCATGCTCAGCAAGTACGGCCCTACTGACTTAAACGAGCATTTCTTGGCGTACAACACCATCTGTGATGCGACACAAGAACGTCAGGACGCCATGTTCTCCCTCGTGGACGAGCCCTTAGACCTAGTGGTGGTGATCGGAGGATTTAATTCATCCAATACAACCCACTTGCAGGAAATTGCCATCAGTCGTGGCATCCGCTCATTCCATATCGATACACCCGACAGGATCGACGAAACCACCAACTCCATCGAACACAAACTTCTGTCAGAAGATTTGAAACGCGATCAAATCTTTCTGCCACCTGGACCTGTCACCGTTGGTATTACCTCCGGAGCATCCACTCCAGACCGAGCGGTTGAAGCCGTTATCGAAAAGTTGATGCGCCTTAGCGAAAACTGAGACTACTCGGCTTAACATAAATTAATCTTCCCCTGGTCTCGCACCAGCCAACTTTCGATTTTGTTGCTCTTGTCGCGCACCGACACCGCCAATTTGCGTCATGAAAATGACCCCCAGGTGCGCTGCTACCGGAGCCAGTTCTCCGACCAGATGGAGATGATGTCGGCGAGCAGCCAAGTCGAAGAGTATTTAGACCGTCACCAGGGCTGGTTTAAGCGCTGTGCGGCACCGATGCGAGTGCATCCGGTCGACGCTCAGTCCTATGACCTCACCCTCGGAAAATTCGGCAACTTCGGCTTTGAAGTAGAACCCACGATTGCCTTACGACTCCTTCCACAACACAAGGGCATTTATCGAATCGAAACCATCCCATCAACCCCTAAAGCGCAAGATCTGAGCGAGCACTACGACGTCGACTTCCAAGCCAGCATGCACCTAATTCCCATGCAAGAGAGTAGTGATCGAGCCAATGAGCCCCTCGGTACATCGGTTCAATGGGATCTCGATCTATCCGTTTGGATTCGTCTGCCGAAAGTGGTCACTATCCTTCCGGATCAGCTTGTGCAGTCCAGCGGCGACCACTTGCTCAAGCAGATCGTGCGTCAAATCTCGCGACGGCTGACCTGGAAAGTGCAAGAAGACTTTCACGCGTCCCATGATTTGATCTGCCCGCCTCAACGACGAGCAGCCTTTTAACGACAAACGCGAATGAGCCAACACAAAGGTTGTTTTAACGGCTCGTCCAAATCTTGTTCACGATCTCCATGCCGCTGAAGGCCTGCCAAAGGAACAGGGTGAGCATTCCCATATTGAGGCCAACATGGAGCTTGCGAGCGATCACATTGCCCCGCTGCATCAGTGGTGAAAGCGAAGCCGCTACCGCCAGCATTCCTGTCATCCCCAAGCCGACCAAGAGATGAGGGCCGACAAATAATTTGGCGTTGTTGAGGTAGGTGACCGCCATTCCACCCAGAGTTCCGAGCGTCATTAACGCCAACAAAATGCTGCCCCAGAGGTAATGGCGCTGAGCAAACTTCTTAGGCACCAGAAGCTTGCGTTGCTCAGGAGTTCCAGTCCGAGTTCTCTTGACCTTGATGCCGAGATAAAGCGCCCAACCACCGGTTGCCAACAAACTCCACTCCATCAACGGGTGGGCAAAATTCAGCGTGAAAGGAAGGGTGGCCAGCATTGAAGGTGTAACGGCTCTGCCGCGAGGCTAGGGGTCCATGGGACCCCAGATCTCAATGAAGGAAGTGTCGACGGCCTGTTAACAGCATTGCGAGCCCTAGTTCGTCACAGGCCTTGATCGAATCCGCATCGCGCAAGCTGCCACCTGGATGAATCACAGCCGTGATTCCATGGCTCGCTGCTAAGCGAACGGTGTCGTCAAACGGGAAGAATCCATCACTGGCCAACACAGCCCCAGTGGCTTGATCCCCAGCCGCATCAAGAGCGAGTCGAGCCGAACCAACCCGATTCATCTGACCAGCCCCAATTCCCAAGCTCTGCCCCTTTGAGGCGACCACGATGGCGTTGGAGCGCACATGACGAACCAATCTCCAAGCAAACTCCAAATCCTGCTGTTCTTGAGGAGAGGGAGGCCTTTGACTCGCCACAGTCCAGTCGTTTGGGGTAATCGCCTGGTCGTCCAGGTCCTGAACCAGCAATCCACCAAGAATGCTCCGGACGTGGTCTGGACCCGCCGCATCAATCGCTGCAGCCTGGAGCTCCAATAAACGCAGATTGGCTTTAGCCGACAGGATCTCTCTCGCTTCTGGAGAAAAGCTTGGCGCCACGACGCATTCCAAAAACAGGCTTTTCAATTCCGCCGCCGCTGCGGCAGTCACCTCACCATTGATGGCGACGATTCCCCCAAAGGCACTGACGCGATCAGCGTCCAAGGCCCTTGTGAGGGCGGTCGATACATCCGAACAGATGGCAACACCACATGGGTTGGTGTGTTTCACAACCACCGCAGCAGGCTGGACAGCCGGCGCAGCGCCATCAGGGCCATAACCAAACTCCCGCACCATGGCAAGAGCGGCTTCGAGATCCAACAGATTGTTTGTGCTCAGTTCCTTGCCTTGCAGCTGAATCGCACCGCCCCAACCCTGCTGGACATGGCTGAACCAGCGAGCTTGCTGATGTGGGTTCTCGCCATAACGCAGGGTTTGACGTAGAGGAACAGCCTCAAGCCAAGGTGATGCTTCCGCAGAAACCGCCTGGTCCATCCAGCGGCTAATGGCGGTGTCGTAAGCCGCTGTGTGCTGAAAGGCTTCAAGGGCAAGCTGACGACGTAATGCAGCCGGAACCTCACCACCGGCCTGGGCCATCGCTTCGAGCAAACGGTCGTACTGATCCGGGCTGGTGAGAACAGCAACATCTGCATGGTTTTTGGCAGCCGAACGCACCATCGTCGGCCCGCCAATATCAATATTCTCGATCGCTTGATCCCAAGTGACATCAGGCTTAGCCACCGTTTCCCGAAAGGGATACAGATTCACGACCACGACATCAATCAAGTTGATCTTCTGTTGTTCAAGATCGTGCTGATGGGCCGCATCACCACGCTTGGCCAAGATTCCACCGTGAACGCGAGGATGCAGCGTTTTGACGCGGCCACCCAGGATCTCAGGGGCTCCGGTGTATTCGGAGACGCGAGTCACCGGAAGACCAGCCTGCTCGAGCACTTTGGCGGTGCCTCCACTGGAGAGCAATTGATAGCCATGGATTCGATGGAGAGCTTCGGCCAAGGGCAAAAGCCCTGATTTGTCGGACACACTCAGCAGAGCGACAGGAGCCATCAGACGACATGACTAAGTCTTGAGCCAACCTACGCATGAGTTGATCAAACATCCGGATGCCTCAACGCCTTGTGCTGCTTCATGGATGGGGCGCAACAGCAGCTGACCTAAAACCCCTAGGTGAGCATTTGGCAGCCCAACACCCAGAACCACTGGATATTGTTTGCCTCGAAGCACCAGAACCACACCCACAACCAGGCGGACGCCAGTGGTATGGACTCTTTCCGTCGGACTGGGAAGCCGTCCCCAACGCCGTTCAACGGCTCACGGCACGCTTACTCGAGCTCTCAAACGATGGAATCCCCCTTGAACGGACCGTTTTGTTTGGCTTTTCCCAAGGTGGAGCGATGGCTCTCAGCTGCGGCTGCAGCCTTCCTCTCGCTGGTGTGATCAGTTGCAGCGGCTACCCGCATCCAGATTGGCAACCACCACTCGACCATCCCCCCGTTCTCGCCATGCACGGGAGTGAAGATGAGATCGTGCCGCCCGATGCACTCGACAGGATCAAGACCCTGCTTAATCCTGAGCACTATCAAGGCGTGCTATTCAAAAACGGCCACAACATCCCAATCGAGATGATGCAGCCGTTAAATGACACAATTCAAAAAATGTTGAAATCGCCTTAATTAAACGAAGGCGTATTCGTACTCTTCCATTTCCTCCCAATCATCGGACGTGAGATCGAGACCCTCAAACAGCGTATCTTCGCCAATAGAATCCACAATGATACGGAGAGACGGGAAGAGAAAGTGATTTTCTTCTGCGTACTGAGCACTGAACAATCCCTTCTCGCCCCAGAAAAAACGATCAGTGGTGTGCTCATTGCGTCGCACATTCAGTAACGCGGGAGGAACAAGGCCACCCTCAGCGATATAACGACGTGCGGCCGTAACAGGTTTGTATTCGCCAGTCTCTAAGTGATGCGTCTGGACATGCGCAAGAACGCGTTGTCCAGCAAGCCTGCGACGGCTAATACGCTTTCTTTTTTTGGACATGGAGAAATCCCCTTGAGGAGAAAGAACTAGGGATGGACGCAAAGGCAGACGGAATTCGAAAAAGTGGAATCACCGTTTCGGACTGTTCGCCGCAAGTTGGTCGACGGAAAACGTCAGACGCTGGGGGTAGACCGCATTCGGACAGAGAGGCAATGCCCCAACCGTCAAAAAAGACACCGACACCTCGGGAATGCCAAAGTGGATATCCAGCGGAGAACTCATCTCTCTATGGTGTAGCCGCGGTTGCATCAAGAATGCAACATTTATGCGCGTTGGCGGGCATTCACTCTTGACGAGCGGCGCCTTGATCGTTAATCAGATCTTAAGACTTTTCTCATATTTAACAAGCCGGTCAGCGCGAAGGAGCTGGTCTACTTCACCGTCCGAGCCCCATGCAGCTAACTGATCGGTTCCTCGACTTCGCAGACCAGCAGCTGAATCCTGTGGTGTCGCTGATGGGATTCACCCACCTCGGGCTGTACTTGAGCGCTCCACCGGAGCAGTCGGGTCCACCGCTGATCTTGATCAAGCAGTGGTCGTCATCGAGCCGCACCTTGCCGGCAGTGGATGTGGATCCGGAACTCAGGCAAGCCAGTGAAGAGCGCCGCTGGTACCCGCTTCAGGATGCTGGATTGATTCTTGGTGCCCTTCGCGCCGAACTCGCGCCAGGCCTCAACTGGACTGCGGATCTCGAAGAAGAGATGCGCCGATGCGCTCTAGCGATCAGTCATGCCCTCGGACGCGATCTGGAGTGCCTGCAGCTGCAGGAAGAGATCCGCCAGCAACGCAATCAACTCAAAACCCTGGTGCACCAGCTCCGCAACCCCCTAGCGGCACTGCGCACCTACGCCCAGTTGATGATGCGCCGCTTGGAACCCGATAGCGCCCACATCTCTCTCATCGACGGAATCCTGACAGAGCAGGATCAACTGGGGCGTTACATCGATGCGATCGAAAACCTTGGGCAACAAAGCCTTCCGAATAGTCCTGACACTTCAACGGCCTATTTGCTTCCTCCTGGCGCCGCTCCAAACAGTGAAAGTCTTAAGGAACTCCTGCTTCCCCTCGTCGAGCGCGCAAAGGCAACGGCCAGCCTTCAGGGCCGCCCCTGGCATGGACCTTCGCAGTGGCCGGCATGGAGCACCCGCCCCGCTGGCGATGGAAGCACAGCTGAGATCGTTGCCAATTTGCTCGAAAACGCCTTCCGCTACAGCCCTGCAGGACGTGCCATTGGCCTCGCGTTGCTTCCCGATGGTCTCTGCGTTTGGGATAACGGTCCTCCGATTTCAAGCGAAGAACGAGAGCTGATTTTCCAACGCGGCGAACGGGGCACCACCAGCCGCGATCGCCCTGGCACCGGCCTTGGCTTGGCCCTGGCCCGAGCCTTGGCCGAGCGCAATGGTGGCCTTCTCACTTTGAGCGTTGAGCCATGGCGGATTCAGACCAACCTGCCGCCACAAGGCAATGCATTTCAACTCAGTTGGCCGCAGCCAGCCCTGCCAGCAGCAGCAGAGTGATCGCCTCGGTTAGCACCACCACAGCGCCATAGCTATCGCCGGTGTGGCCGCCAAGACGACGCCCCAAACGCTCTGCGACACCAACTGCCACCGGGGCACCGATCAGCAGGGGCAGGGGGTCAACGAACGGAACGAATGCCAAACAAGCCAACAGCGTTGGCACCACATCCCACTGAGGTTGTCCATGACGGCGATGAAAACCCGCGGTGCCATCAGAACGGAGATAGTCGAATCGGGTCATCGCCCATAGAGGCGACACACGCCCCCAAAACCCGGCCAGGATCAAAGCCAAAGGGGCTTGCCCCTGGAGCTGGAGCAATGCAGCGACTTGAAGCAACAGCACAACAGCCAAAGCCAACACACCACTCGCCCCGACCCGGCTGTCTTCCATCGCCTCAAGGCGTCTCGCAGCCCCAGCAGCCACACCATCAGCGGTATCCATCAACCCGTCGTGATGCAGACCGCCACCAAGCCTGATACCGACTGCGATCACAAGTGGCGCTAAGGCGAGCCCCCCCCAACCAAGTTCGCGCAAGCCCCACCACAGCAAGGCCTGCAGCATTCCAATCCACAGTCCGATCCATGGAGCAAAACGGGCAATGCGTTGAAAACGGGGCTTAGGCCAAGGCCAGGCCGGCAACACCGAATAAAAAATCCATGCCCCCGCCAAGTCAGACAACCAAGGGAAAAGAAACCTGACGATCCCAGCCTTCATGCGACTTCGAAAAATGTAATCAGCCGCTCCGTTGAGAACAGCAAACCCACCGTTCAGTCATGTCCTCGATCGGCAAGCTTGAATCGGCTGAACCCTAGGTTCAGCAAAAGGGGGATAACCGATAACCGCCGTGTTCAACTTCGAGATCAGTGCCCAGTGCCCCCATACAAAGGCTCGCTGCGGATGCTTTCACACACCGCATGGGCCGGTGCAGACCCCGCGGTTCATGCCTGTCGGCACCTTGGCCACTGTGAAGGGGATCAGCACCGAGCAACTGGCCCACACGGGAGCCCAGATGGTGCTTTCCAACACGTATCACCTCCATCTTCAACCAGGCGAAGAGGTCGTCGCTGAGGCTGGAGGCCTGCACCGGTTTATGGGGTGGGATGGACCAATGCTCACCGACTCAGGCGGATTCCAAGTTTTTAGCCTCGGGAATCTGAACAAAATTGATGAGCGAGGGGTGGTGTTTCGCAACCCGCGGGATGGGCGCACCATCGACATGACGCCAGAGCACGCCACCACCATCCAAATGGCACTTGGGGCTGATGTGGCCATGGCTTTTGACCAATGTCCGCCCTATCCGGCAACGGAAAACGATGTCAAAGATGCCTGTCGACGCACCCATGCCTGGCTTGAACGCTGTGTTGAAGCCCATACCCGATCCGACCAAGCCCTGTTCGGCATCGTTCAGGGAGGCTGCTTTCCGCACCTTCGTCGAGAAAGCGCGCGAGCCGTTGCCGCATTCGACCTCCCCGGCATCGCGATCGGTGGCGTCAGCGTGGGCGAACCGACGGACGATATGCATCGAATTGTGCGAGATATAAGTCCGCTGCTCCCGCTGGATCGCCCCCGGTATCTCATGGGGATTGGCACCTTGCGTGAGATGGCCGTAGCCGTAGCCAACGGCATCGACTTATTCGATTGTGTGCTCCCCACACGCCTTGGCCGCCATGGCACGGCACTGGTGGGTGGAGAACGCTGGAACCTGCGCAATGCACGATTCAGGCATGACCACACACCCCTTGATCCCAGCTGCTCTTGCTTGGCCTGCACGGGCCATAGCCGCGCTTACATCCACCACCTCATTCGCAGCGACGAGCTCTTGGGCCTCACACTGCTGAGCCTGCACAACATCACGCATTTGGTGCGTTTCACCAATGCCATGGCACAAGCCATCCAAGACGGCTGTTTTTCAGAGGATTTCGCTCCCTGGCAAGAGGACTCACCAGCCCATCACACGTGGTAGCGTCCAAACTCAATGCCTTTTTAACGCTAGGGATGGCCGCCTTTACCCTCGATTTGATGGCTCAGCTGCCCGAGGCTTATCAAGCCTTTTCACCGCTGATCGACATCCTTCCCTTGATCCCGGTGTTTTTCCTCCTACTTGCCTTTGTCTGGCAAGCATCCGTCGGTTTCCGCTGATTCTTCAGCCAGCTTTGACAACCTGCCAAACGAAGGCCGGTAAAGCCAACATGCGTCTCCAGCGGCTTGGTTCTTGAACCAGTCGATAAAGCCACTCGATTTGCATCCGACACATCCAGTTGGCTGCTCTTTTTTTGGCACCAGCCCATACATCAAAGCTTCCGCCGACTCCCATCCACAACCCGGATTGTCCTTGTTGGACACGTTGTGACCAGGTTTCTTGGCGAGGAATCCCCAGCGCAATTAAGACCAAATCGGGTTGAAGTGTTTTGAGTTCTGATTCCAAGCCAGGCCAAGCCTCATCCGATTGATAGCCATCGACTGTGAGAACCAGGTTGAGTCCGGGAAGCTGCTGAGGCAGGGTTGTCCTTAATGAATCCATCACGGTCGGGGATGCCCCGATCAAGGCAACGCTCCAGTCGTGGGAGGCCGCATAGGTCAACAGGGTCCACGCCAGTTCGATCCCTGCACTCTTGACCACACGCACCCCTTGTTTGGAGAGAGCCCAAACGACGCCTGCCCCATCAGGAATCACGAGTTGAGCGGTCTGGATTGCAGCACCAAGCTGGTCATCCTCCCGTGCTGCCATCGTCATCTCCGCATTGAGCGTGACAATGCGGCCACCTCCATTGGCATGGAGGCCCAACGCAGTAGCTAGTACATCGCGGCAAGCATCCACTGGCACACCAAGAACATGGCAGCGCCGGTAGTCATAAGGACTTGTCGTGACTGAATCCATGGTCATCCGTCCGCGATGGAGAATTTAAGGGTGGTGATCGAGCCAGACATGGTTGTGTCCAAGACGGAACTCCCACAAGACGACAAGTGTCGTGATGACGTTCTTGAACGACTTGATCGAGCCATCGAGAGGGTGGTCCTTGGACGTCAGGATCCCATTAGTGGCTTACTACCTGCCAGCACAGCGCACACGATTCATGGCAACTACGGAGATGCCTGGGTTCGCGACTGTGTTTATTCCATCCAATGCGTCTGGGGGCTCACCCTGGCCCATCGTCGGCGTGATGGGAACAGCAGCCCCAGAGCCTGGGAATTGGAGCAACGCGTGGTTGCGCTCATGCGCGGCCTGTTGCGCTCCATGCTGCGCCAAGCGAACAAAGTTGAACGCTTTAAAAACAGTCTTGATCCGCTGGATGCACTTCATGCGAAATACGACGGAAGCTCGGGGGACCCCGTCGTTGCAGACCACGCTTGGGGTCACCTTCAGCTTGATGCCACTTCATTATTTCTTCTCCAGATTGGTCAGCTAACTCGAGGCGGATGTGCCGTGATTCGGAGTCGGGACGAAGCGGACTTCATCCAAAATTTGATCCACTACATCGCTAGGGCTTACCGCATACCCGATTACGGAATCTGGGAACGGGGTGATAAAGGCAACCATGGCTGTCCAGAGCGCAATGCCAGCTCGATTGGCATGGCCAACGCTGCTCGACGGCAGCCTCACCCTGCAGCTCGGGCAACTCCTGTTGCTGCTCACATCCGAACTGGCAGGGGAACAAAGCCTGAGTCAGGACGAGGCTTTTGAGATCCTCTGCTGCGAACCTCCTCACAAGATTCGCAGCCGTCTTCGCGCTGTACTCACCGATGTGGAGCACGCCAAAGCCGCTCTACAACGCACTGAGCAGCTGCATGTGAGCGGGCGTGTGCAATGGACCGTTCCCGATCCCCTGGAACGCAGTCCCGGCAACGGAGATTGGCTGCAACACAGAATTCGCCTTGGTTCACTCCAGAAAGTGCCGCGCGATTTCTATGCGGGGATCTGGTCCTTGTTGCAGCACTGCCGCGGCCTCGTGATCGGAGACAAATTGGAACGCCGCAACCGACTGAATAGCCGTCTTGTCCTTGAAAAAACCCCAGGTGAACGTAATTTCGCAACCCTGGTCGACCATCTCTTGAGCCGAATCGAAGCCCCGGAATACCGGCAGTTGTGTTGTGAATGTTTGCTGTCGCTTATGGCCTTTGTTGAGACCAACACCGATGTGCGCTTTGACGATGATCTTGCACTCGATGTGGTGATCGGCCATGCAGTGCGAGTTGGATGGCAACACACCCACCCATCGATGGAACTAAACGAGTACCCGAAGCACAAAGCCCATGCGTGGGGGCAGTTCTACCTGGCATCTCCCGGAGATTGTCGGCGCTGGCAGGTGATTGCCCTCAGAGAGCTGGCCGAGCAAAACCGCCTGGTGTGAGTCAGGGCACCTCAAGCGCGCCTTAAATCGGTGCACTGAGCGGATGGCCAGAGTCGGGATGTTCAACAGCCTGCTCGATCAAATCAGCCAGTTTGAGAGCTCTTGAAGCCTGGAGACCATCCACCGCAGGCGTCTCCCGCCCTCGCACGCATTGAAGGAAATGTTCCAGCTCGGCATACAAGGGTTCGATTGAGGTGGTGCTGACCTCCTCAATGAATCCATCGTTTCGATAAAGCAGCTCTCCGTGATCGGCAGACACCCACTGATGGGCACGACGGTGAATATGCAGGGTGTGATTGAGGAAATCCGTTTCGACCAAGCTGGAACGGCAATGCGCACTCAGGCTGCGAATTTTGCGATGGCTCATCTTGCTTGCCGTCAGGCTTGCCACAACCCCGTTCTCAAAACCAAGCGTGGCATTCACGTAATCGATGGGGCCGTCTGCGCTACGCCCTCCAGCAGCCGCTAATCGCACCACCGGGGCTCGGGCCAGCTCCAAGACCAAATCGATGTCGTGGATCATTAAATCCAGCACCACCGACACATCGTTCGCCCGATCGGAGTGGGGGCTATGACGACGGCCTTCCAACACCACGACCTCTTCATTCGCGACCACCTTGATGAGTTCTCGAAAAGCAGGATTAAACCGTTCGATATGCCCCACCTGGAGGAGGCGATGGGCCTGATGGGCCGCGTTGATTAGAGCTGTGGCTTCGTCTTGGCTGGCGGCGATCGGTTTTTCGATCAAAACGTGCACCCCAGCTTGAAGACAGGCCAAACCGACCGGGTGATGCAGCATCGTCGGAACTGCGATGCAGACCGCTTCAACCTCAGACAACATCTTGCGGTAGTCCGCAAACCATCGGCAATCGAATTGTTCGGTGGCCAGGTGGCCGCGCTCAGGGTCTGGATCGGCCACGCCAATGAGATCACCGTCGCGAAGAAGGCTTAAGACCCTGGCGTGATGCCAGCCCATGTTGCCAATGCCGATCACCCCGACCTTTACCGGAACGATGGGGTCGGCAGACATCGGCTAGCCAAAAGAGATGTGGGAAGACTATCGGCCCTCAGTCGGAAACCTCGTCCGAGGTCGGCAGAATCAGTCGAACCCGATCAATACGCGGTCCAGCCATCACGGTGATCTCAAACTGCAAACCATGGAAACTCAA
>QCVD01000017.1 GCA_003208835.1 Synechococcus sp. AG-683-C23
CCTTGATTGCCGAGTCCGTGGGGTTGGCTTGTACCGATCGGGCCGCTTGCCTCTCAACAACTGTGTCCGGTGCCATCAGAAGTGCAGCATCCTGAGCCCCAAAACTCGTCTCCAACCGTTCTGCCAACGGAGTCCCGGCACACCCCTGGAGCAAAACCAAAGGGACCAACCACGTCAGGCGCTGAACCATTAGCTATTTCCCGGCTTAATCACCCGCACGGCGCTAGCCCGAAGCCGACCCGTTTTTGTTATTGCGGGAGCCTTTTTCGCTGCAGGCTTCTTTGCCGCAGGCTTCTTCGCCGTTGATTTACGGCTTGCCTTTGTGGCTGACGCCTTCGCTGCCAACAGTTCGACAGCTTCTTCAAGGGTGACGTCTTCTGCGCCCTTGCCTTCCGGCAGAGACGCATTCACCTTGCCTTGTTTGACATACAAGCCGTAAGGACCGTCGTATACCTGAACGGTCTCCTCACTTCCGTCTGGCTTGCCCAAGTCTTTCAGTGCAGTCCGTCCACCCCGACCACGTTTGGGCATCGCCAAGAGCTCCAAAGCCCTGGGAAGACCAACCATCAGCACATCGTCCTCTCCCTTCAAGGAGCGGTAATCCTTCTCGCTTTTGCCCTTATCCCAAACCACATAGGGACCGAAACGACCCAGACCAGCTTGGATACGGCCACCATCGGGATGCTCTCCCAAAAGCCGCGGTAACCGCAAGAGACCCAAGGCATCGTCGAGCTTGAGATCCTCTGGTTTCACCCCTTTTGGCAGCGATGCACGTTTGGGCTTGGGATTCTCATCACTGACTTGACCACGCTGAACGTAAGGGCCGTATTGGCCAAAGAGCAGGTAGACCAAGTCGCCAGTTTCGGGATCTTCCCCGAGGGCCTCAGGTCCATCAGCTTTTTGCTTGAGAATCAATTCAGCTTGATCTTGATCCAAATCTGCTGGGGTGATCTCACGGGGGAGCGTTGCCTTGATCAACTCCTCCTCACCGTCATCACTCACACGCTTCGACTCGAGATAGGCACCAAACCGACCGATGCGAACAACGCAGGTGAGTCCCTCGAGATCAATCGTTCGAGAAGCTCCTGGATCGATATCCCCCTCCCGCTGTTGCACTTGGGTTTCAAGCCCCTGTTCGCCCTTGTAGAACCCTTCGAGATATGGGAGCCACTGCACCTTGCCATGGGAGATCTCATCGAGGGTGTTCTCCATCCGAGCCGTGAAACTGGTATCCACCAGGTCGGGGAAATGCTCCTCAAGTAGGGCTGTTACGGCAAAAGCGGTAAAGCTTGGGGTCAGGGCATTGCCTTGCATCGTTGCGTAGCCGCGATCAACAATGGTGCCGATGATCGAGGCATAGGTGGAAGGTCTTCCAATGCCTTCTTTTTCCAACATTTTCACCAAGGACGCCTCGCTAAATCGAGCGGGCGGCTGGGTTTGATGCCCAAGAGCATCAACATCTTTCGACTTGGGCTTATCGCCAACAACCAACGACGGCAGCAGCACCTCTTGCCCCTCTAAAGCAGCGTCGGGATCATCACTTCCCTCGACATAGGCGCGGAAAAACCCAGGGAAGTCGATGCGCTTGCCATTGGCTCGAAAACTGGCATCCGCCGAGCTCAAGTCAACGGAGAGCATCGTGAGCCTTGCCTCAGCCATCTGACTGGCGACGGTTCGTTTCCAAATCAACTCATACAAAGCCAGATCACGACCATCGAGGCCGGTATCTCCAGGTGTACGGAAACTTTCTCCCGCAGGACGAATCGCCTCGTGCGCCTCTTGGGCATTGCGTGCCTTCGTGCTGAATTGACGCGGTCCTGGGCTCAGATAATCCTTGCCATAGAGGCTTTGGACGCAGCTTCTGGATGCACTGATGGCCTGATCGGACAGATGAACGGAGTCCGTCCGCATGTAGGTGATGAATCCGCGCTCATACAAGCCCTGAGCGCAACGCATCGTTTCCCGCGCTGAGAGGCGCAACTTGCGGTTGGACTCCTGCTGAAGCGTGCTTGTAGTGAACGGAGGAACGGGCTTACGCACGGTTGGCTTTTCCTCCACCGAATCCACCGTCCAAGGGCTCTGTTGAACCTTGTCGGCCAAAGCCCTCGCCTCACTTTCCTGAAGCAATTGCACATTGGCTCCAGATTTCAAGCCACCGGTGCTCTCGTCAAAGTCACTACCGCTGGCAATATGCCGTCCCGCAACGTGGGTGAGTTTCGCTTCAAAGCCACGACCGCCTTGCTCCAACTTGGCTTTTAAATCCCAATAGCTGCCGCTACAGAAGGCCCGTCGAGCCCTTTCGCGCTGCACCAGCAGGCGTACTGAAACCGATTGCACCCGACCGGCAGAGAGGCCCCAGGCCACTTTTTTCCAAAGCAGCGGCGACAGCGTGTAACCGACGAGACGATCAAGAATCCTGCGGGTCTCTTGGGCATGAACCAGCTCCATATCGAGGTCCCTGGTCTGATCCAGCGCCTTGCCGATGGCCTCTTTGGTGATCTCGTGAAAAACCATGCGCTTCACGGGCACCTTGGGGGCCAAGAGCTGAAGCAGGTGCCAGCTAATGCTTTCTCCCTCTCGATCTTCATCGGTGGCCAGAAGCAGCTTATCGGCGCCCTTCAGAGCATCTTTTAATTCACGAACAATTTTCTTTTTGTCCTTCGGAACCACGTACAGCGGCTCAAATTCAGCCTCGGTGTTCACTCCGAGGTTGGCCCATTTTTGGCCCTTTGCAGCGGCAGGAATTTCGCTGGCGTTGTTAGGCAAATCCCGGACGTGGCCCATGGATGCCTCGACCTTGAATCCCTTAGGAAGAAAGCCGCGAATGGTACGGGCCTTCGTAGGGCTTTCAACGATGACGAGGGTGTGCGCCACAGGCGGCCAATAAACCGATCACCTTCTTTATCGCACCGCGGAACCTTCTGCATATCCAATTGGGCTGGATGGACGCCGCTACAGTCAGCTCAGCGCAACGAAATTCAGGCCGTCATGCCCGAGATGGGTGCTCTTCTCCTCGCCACCCAGGCCATGGCCGCCCCCGGTGAGCTGCTGAACCTTTCCTTAAACGCCTCGGCAGTCCTGCCAGAGGGGGCCGTTCTTTTGGCGATGATCGCCACACTATTGGTGGATCTCGCCGGCGAAAAGGCAGCTACACGCTGGGTTCCACTGATTTGTTACCTCGGGCTGGGCAGCGCTCTCGTTCTGCTGGCATTCCAATGGAATGCCCCCCTTGAGCCCTCTTTTCTTGGAGCGTTTTTAGCGGACAACCTCGCTGTTGCTTTCCGGGCCGTCATTGCCACATCAACGCTGCTGTCACTGCTGATTAGCTGGCGATATGCCGAAAAAAGCGGAACTCCTGTCGGCGAATACGCGGCGATTCTTTTAGCGGCGACCCTGGGAGCGATGCTCCTTTGCGGGGCAACGGATTTGGTCAGCATCTTCATCTCGCTTGAGACCCTCTCTGTCGCGAGTTATTTGCTGTCGGGGTACATGAAACGAGATGCCCGTAGCTCTGAAGCGGCACTCAAATATCTCTTAGTGGGCTCAGCGGCGGCAGCAGTATTTCTTTACGGAGCATCACTGCTGTACGGACTCAGCGCCAGCACCAGCCTCGAAGTCATTGGCCTCGCCTTACAAACCAGCACCACGCCAATCGCGGCCCTGTCCTTGGTTTTTGTTCTGGCGACTGTGGCCTTCAAAATCGCGGCCGTTCCCTTTCACCAGTGGACTCCGGACGTATATGAAGGCTCACCGACCCCAGTGGTGGCCTTCTTATCGGTTGGCTCGAAAGCCGCAGGATTCGCACTAGCCCTGCGCATTTTGGTGGGCTGTTTTGGAGCATTCGACGACCAGTGGAAGCTTCTGTTCACGGTCCTTGCCGTGCTGAGCATGACCCTGGGCAATGTCGTCGCGCTGGCACAGACATCAATGAAGCGAATGCTGGCTTACAGCTCGATTGGACAAGCTGGGTTCGTGATGATCGGAATGGTGTGTGGAACTGAAGACGGCTTCTCCGCCATGGTTTTGTACATGGCCGCTTATTTGTTCATGAACCTTGGTGCATTTGCATGCATCATCCTGTTTTCGATTCGTACAGGTAGCGACCGCATTTCCGATTATGCGGGTCTATATCAAAAAGATCCCTTAATAACGCTTGGACTAAGTCTTTGCTTATTATCACTTGGTGGTATTCCGCCAATGTTGGGATTCTTCGGAAAAATCTATCTCTTCTTTGCCGGCTGGGCACATCACGAATACCTACTTGTTGTCGTAGGACTAATTACATCAGTTATATCTATTTATTACTACATTTCCGTCATCAAAATGATGGTCGTGAAGGAGCCCCATGAGGCATCCGATGTAGTTAAAAATTATCCAGATATCGATTGGTCATTGATGGGCATGCAGCCTCTCCGCGTCGCCCTAATCGGTTGTGTTGGCGTCACAGCTATTGGTGGAATTCTCTCCAATCCACTCTTTCAATGGGCAAACGAAGCTGTCTCCGAGACACCTCTGCTCCAACAGGCCATCGCCTTAGTCGGTGAGAGGGGCCTTGGTTGAGGCTGATCCCAAAGCGATTGCTGAACTTCGCGGTGTCAGCAAAATTTATGGTTCTGGCGAGCTAGCCGTTAAAGCGCTCGACCAGCTCGATCTTGTGATTCGAGAGGGTGACTACCTCGCGGTGATGGGTGCAAGTGGATCCGGTAAAAGCACAGCGATGAATATTCTCGGCTGCCTCGACCGCCCCACCCAGGGCAGCTATCGCCTCAATGACATGGCGATTAATCAATTGGATGACGATGCCTTGGCTGAGGTTCGAAACCGCTCTTTGGGTTTTGTCTTCCAGCAATTTCATCTTCTACCCAATGCAACGGCCATGGACAATGTGATGTTGCCGATGATCTATGCAGGTATCGAACCAGAAGAGCGAAGAGCGCGGGCGCGATCTGCCCTGGAAAGGGTTGGGCTTGGACAACGCTTAGAAAACCGACCGAATCAACTCTCGGGGGGGCAACAGCAACGGGTGGCCATTGCACGGGCCATCATTAATCAGCCCAGTTTGCTCTTGGCCGATGAACCAACGGGCGCTCTAGATTCCCAAACGACAAGGGAAGTCCTCGAATTATTCGATGAACTTCACCAACAGGGAATCACCCTTGTGCTGGTCACCCATGAAGATGATGTTGCTGCCCGAGCTCGACAAATCGCTCGCTTTCAGGATGGTCACATCGTTGAAATCAAAAAATCGAATTGGGGTTTAAACAACTGCGCTTTAGATCATTCCGTGGCTGCAATCTGAACAGCTCACAATGCAAAGAGAAGGATGAAGCAATGCAGGAATCAACTGGTGCACTATCCATAGCGATCGTTGAGGACGATCCTCGTATCCAACAACTCTTGCTTGCAGAGATCCAAGAAGAAGGTCACAACTGCGTGGTCTGCAGCTCAGCCGAAGATTTTTTAGACAACGCCAACGCGCAGTAGATGACCTTGTTTTGCTTGATTTGATGCTTCCTGGCATCGATGGACTGACTTTCTTGAAACGGCTTCAACAGAACGACGCTGTCACCTCACCACCTCGGGTGTTGAGGTGACAGCTCTCAATAATGCCGAAAAAAAGCAGGAGGCCCTGAGCAACGGCGCCGAGGATTACTTGCTCAAACCCGATCTTTTTGAGCGTCTCCCGGACCTCCTCCATTCTCCGCAGCCTGGCTGATAGGCAACGTCGGCAACGCTGTTGTGAGAGAACAATCCATCAAAGCGCTTTGCTCAAGGGTCAACGTGCACTTCTAAGCCACTGCTCAACACAGTGCCGAATAGCGCCGCCACGACCGAGGCATCCTCAGGAGCGGCAAAGTCACGACCGGAGTGCACTAACCAGCTTCCGAGCAAGGGCTGGAGCCGCCAACCAAATCCACTACTGGTGACGCCTGTCCAACCACTGGAAACAACAAGGCTCGGTTGCCATTCCCCTGCACTGGCAAAGGTCTCGGCGTCACAGCAAAAACAGACTCCAAACGGAACCATCCCCCCCCACCCGCCAGCAATGCCTTCACCGGAACCCTCACAGGCTGAATTCGAGTGGGCTGGAACGTCACCCTCGGGGAACCCGTTCGTGTCACCACTCCGGAGGCACAATCCTGTGGAGACAGGGCTCCATCACGACAATCCTCCGATCGGTGTTTGGATCGAATCTGAACACCCACTCGACCCGTCTCCAAACCAATCTGCTCCTGGGGTGTGATCACCCGTTGCCGTTCCAAGGCTTCTAAAGACTGATCAAAATCCAAGGCTTGCGGCGGTAGCGGACCCGGGACATTGAGCAACCAAATCAGCGGGAATCATTGCAGCACGTCGACTGGCATGGGCAACGGCCCCTGAAGTGTATGGAGCACAAGTGCTTATGAAGACCAACGACGCCACTCTTCGGTTCGGGTCCCATGGCGAAGCTGAAGCGCTCCATCAGAGGCCACACCAGAAATCATCCAGATCCGACCATCTCGGGGATGCTGAATTTGTTCAGCCCAAAGCAGTCTTTTCAAGGCTGGCAGGCACCAACTGCCATCACCTCCAACCCGTTGGCAACGATCAAGGGCAAGAAGAACCTCCGCAGTCCAATGGGCTGGATCAATGAGCCCAACTCGCTCGAGCTGATTAAGAGCGATTCCCTCGATTGGCACTGGATTACTGAGATTGAGGCCAAACCCAATGCGGAGCAAGCGCACCCGCGATCCACGCTGGACGACGCTTGGCAGCAAACCCGCCAACTTTCTGCCAGACAACACAAGATCATTGGGCCACTTAATCCGGACCGGAAGGCCGTGGCGCTCCAATCTTTCCGCGAACGCCACCGCAACGGCTAATCCCAACAGGCCAGCACGGCCTGACCCCTCTCCTTGCCAAGGAAGGGCCGCACTGAGCCAAACACCACCCCGCGGTGATGACCAGCGTCGTCCCCACTGGCCAGTGCCCGATCGTTGGTGAGCCGCCACCACAGCACAGGGCTGCTTGAGCTTTACCGGCCCTTGCAACCAACGACTCAGCAGCAATTCCGTGCTGCTGCAAACCGGAACAGAACGAAGCAACCAGGGCTGAGCATTACCGCCCGCCATCCGGCGGTAATGCCACATTAATCGACCACCACAGCGGACGGGTCGATAGGCCTCATTCATCCAAAGCATCCATCAGTCGCTGGGCCGCCAATTCGAGTTCATCGACAGGGCGCACCAACGCCATTCGCATCCAATCGCGCCCCGAGGCCCCAAAACCAGAGCCTGGAGTCAGGGCAACGCCACTTCGATGCAACAATTCCGCAGCAGTTTGTTCATCAGACCAACCGCGGGCCTGGGCCGCTGCAGGCAGGTGCATCCAGAGATACATGGCCATATCTGGACTAGCGATGTTCCAACCCCGATTGGAGAGCAAACGCACAACACGATCACGACGCTCCCGAAAAATCGGACGCAACAGGCCAGGCCAATGCGCAAACTCTTGCAGCGCCATTATTCCTCCCTGCTGCAACGCGAGCGACTGATTGAAATCAATGACGGCCTTCGTTTGTCGTAACGCTGCAATCAGCGGTGCGGCTCCGACCGCAAAACCGAGTCGCAAGCCACCCAGACACCAACCTTTCGACAAAGAGAAAAATTCAATGCCCCAATCCCGCCATCCCGGGGCCTGCAACAAGCTCGGGGCCACCCCGTCGAGGGCAAGATCCACATAAGGATTATCGTGGGCAATCACTAGCTGATGCCGCATCCCGAGCCCCATGATTTCATTCAAATCCTCTTGATCACCCACTCGAGCTGTTGGATTGTGGGGATAACCAAGAACAAACAATTTCAACAGATCCCACTGCGAGGCTCGAATGCTTTGCAATTCTGGCCGCCAGTTGTGTTCCTGGGAGAGACGAAGCTGCTGTACAGAAGCACCCGCCAGGTGAAGCCCTCCCGAGTGCGACGGATAACAAGGATCAAGATGCAGGGCCGGGTCTCCGTGATCCAGAACGGCAAGGGGAAGATGGGCCGTGCCTTCCTGAGAGCCAACCAGTAGTTGAACTTCACGGTCGGGGTCGACATCAATTCCAAACCGATGCCGACACCAATCAGCGACAGCTCGATGGAAGGGCTTGACTCCTGCCTGAAGGCAGTAGCTCGTGCTGGAGGGGTCAAGAATGGCCTTAGCTATCGACTGCAGCACCTGCTCGGGTGGAGCCAGATCGGAAGAACCGATGGAGAGGTCGATCAGTGCTGGCCCGCCCTGCTGTGAAAATTTCTCGCGGTACGTCTGCTTGGCAGCATCGCTTCGAGCAAAAACACCACTGCCGAGCGCATTCAACCGTTTAGAGGTTGGCATCCAGGAAGGCTTGAAGTTGGGGCTTGGCGATGGCCCCTTCGTGCCGCGCCACAAGCTCCCCTTCACGGAACAGAATCAGGGTAGGAATTCCCTGAACCTGATACGCATCACGCGTTGTGGGATTTCCATCAACTTCCATCTTTCCAACGCTCAGTTGATCGCCATAAGTTTCTGCCGCCCAAGTCATGAGCGGCGCGATGAGCCGACAAGGCCCACACCAGGGGGCCCAAAAATCAATCAACACGGTACCGGAAGCATGCAACACCTCCGCTTCAAAACCGGCATCCGTGAAATCGACAACTGAAGACGCCAAGGCAAATCTGTGACTTCGCCAATGTTATGGAGCCCGACGGCCAATACCGCGCCAATCAGAGCTTATCGATGGAACGCTTCAGATCCTCCAGGTCAGCATCGACTTCTTCCACTTGCACCGCTTTGACCTGGTCTGAGACCTTCGCCGCTGGGAGGGCTACCGCTTCTGGACCAGCTTTGAGTTGGTTTCGGAGCGCTTCCAGCTCGTCGTCGACATCGTTGCCACCCTCTAAGGCTGCGAACTGACTCTCGAGATCTGTCCCAGCCAGCTCAGCGGCAGCTTGCCCTGTGGCTTCCATCGCTTCAACTTTCTCCTCCATCCGCTCAAATGCGGCCATGGCTGAGTTGGTACCGATGCTTCCAACGGCACTTTGCAGTTGTTGCTGGGCCTGAGCCGCCTGGGCGCGGGCCTTCAGCATGTCTTTCTTGGTCTTGGCTTCGGCAATTTTTCCCTCCAAAGCCACAAGACTTTTTTTAAGGGTGTCCACCTGACTGACCTGGGACTTGACTTGGGCGCCCAGGGACGTGGCAGTTTCTTGGAAGGTCTTGCGTCGAGATAGCGCCTCACGAGCCAAGTCTTCCTCACCTTTTTTCAAGGCAAGTTCGGCCCGCTCATACCAAGTTTTCGCCTGGGCTTCGGCCTGTTCCGATTGATTACTGAGACGCTTCTGACTGGCGATCGCCAAAGCCACCGCTTGTCGCAATTTGACCAAATCGGACTGCATGTCCGCGACCGACTGGTCAAGGATCTTGACCGGATCCTCCATGCCACTAACAGCCGCGTTGGCATTGGCTCGAACCAGTCGGCTCAGCCTGTTGAAGAAACCCATTACATGCAGAAGGATCCGGCTGGACGTTAGCGAGATATCGCGCATTTCAATGCCTATGGTCTTGGGATGGCAGTTGCCCCCGATTCCCAGCGTCGACGCCTACCTGGCCTTGAGTTGCTCCAGTCACCCCAGCGAAAGATCCCAGAGCAACTCAAAAAATGCCTGGGTTCACTGCAGCGGGACTGGCGCCGGGATGATCATTTAGCTGCCCTCTGGCAAGACTGGCCTTCTATTGCTGGCGAGCGCCTCGCTCCGCACTGCTATCCCTTGGCTCTAAAGCGGGGCATTCTTACCGTCGGAGCCAGTCATCCTCAATGGCGACAGGCTCTGCTGTACAACCGGCCCCAACTGTTGAGCGCACTATCCAGTGCTGGCCATGCCATTCGGGATTTGCGCATCCAACAACATCACGCCATGGCGTCTCCTCAGATTGAAGACGAAGCCACCATTTGGGCGCGACACCCAAGCCGAATTGATATACACGGCATGGGCATATGCCCCAGCTGTCAAAGACCGGCTCCAAATGGAGAAATCAAATTATGGGAGAACTGCGGATTTTGCCATCGTCAAAAGCTCTCCCAACAATCCTGCCAGCCCCTCGATCCCGATCAGAATCGCTCTGGTCTCGGCTGACGCCAATTCAGATCAACTCCATCGGATTTCAACGCATCAGCACGATGTTCCAATCGCTTCCGATCAAGGCGCCATAGTTTATAAATCCCAAATCGACCGAGATCAATCGGGCGAAGACCGCGCCAATGGTCTTGAGCGGACGTACCCCGATCTATAGCAATCAAAACGGTATCGGAAGCATCCTTGGTTCCCAGAGGATGCCCATTCCAGCCACGGCGTTGTTCGTTAGCCAGTCGATCGGCCAAGTTCACCAAGGCTCTGTCAGAACGCCCCTCAAACACAATCACCCGGCCTGTATGGAAATGAAGTGATGGCTTCATCGCACCAACCATTGCGAAAGGTTCTCCCGGAAGGTGTTGCTTCTCCATCTGCTCCGCCACTTGCCTTACCGGAACCTGACGGAGTTGATCCGCCAGTTCCGCGATCGGAATTAAAGCGCTGACGTGAAAGAACAACAACGGGATTTGCATGGTCAGCAAGCCGATCCCCGCCGATTTGCGCTGGATCAACACAACGGAGCTCAACACCGCCGCGAAACTGAACCAAAGCGCTGCTCTCCAGACCAAACCACTTCCCAATAGATCGGGGGCGAGGCTGGGCATCTCTGGATCACTAATCCATCCAACCCAGACAGGGGATAACCAAAAAATGACGGCCAAGCAAGCCACCAATCCGATCGAGGCGGCCCAACCCAAAAGTCGCCAACGGTCGCGACGTGTCGTCGCCAGTGCCATCAGAAGCGCAGCTGCCGGAGTTGCTGGCAGCCAATAACTCGGAAGCTTGGTAGCTGCTGCAGTGAACAACAGCAACACGGCCACCAACCAACAGGCAGCAAATTGCTGAAGAGAGTGTTCAGGCGGCACCCGCCATCGCGGCACCCGAGCCAAACCAAGGATCAGGAAGGGAGTGAAGGGCAAGGCAGCTACCACCATCACTGGCCCGAAAAACCACCACGGCTGGAGGTGGTCATTCACAACCGAAGTAAAGCGCTGGAGGTTGTGATATCCAAAAAAGCTGTCCCAGAAGGCTTGGCCCTCCACCAACAGTTCAAGCCCGTACCAAGGAAGACTGATCAGCGTTGTAATCAACAAACCGGGCAGCGGACGCAAACGTCTCCAAGGGGTTTGAAGATCGCGACGCAATGCACAGAACAACAGCAACGCCAAACCGGACAACACCACGGCCACGGGTCCTTTCACAAGCACCGCGAACCCAAGAACAACCCATGCAGGCCACCAGGACATGTGGCTTGGATCGACAAATCGTCGCCACTGCAAAAGCAAGCTGATCCCCAGCAATCCACACAGCAAAGAATCACTAACGGCGGTCCGACTCCAGACCAAGACAAGAGGGGACAAGCCGAACGCAAGAGCTGAGATAACCGCTGTCCCCCTCGGCCGACCATCGCCTGGCTGCGGCCAGCGCAGCAGTGTGTCCGCAAGGGTGATCATCAACGCGATCGAAGCCAGGGCCGATGGCAACCGTGCCGCCCAACTACCAAGTGGATCCCAAAGGTCACGGGCTGGCAAGGAATAACCAAGCCCCATCAACCAATACACAAGAGGCGGTTTGTCATATCGCGGCAAGCCATTCACCCGTGGAGTCAGCCAATCACCCGTCTCAGCCATGGCACGACCAGCCGCGGCAAACAATGGCGGCGTCTCATCCATCACCCCAGTCGCACCCAAGCGCCACAAGGTGATCAACACTCCAAGACCAAGTACCAACGCAAGGACCTGTCGTCGCTGTGGGCAGGACACATTCACCGGCAAGGCCCTTCCATGCATCTAGGTGATGCTGACATCCCCCTCCAACCCATCACGAATCCAAGCCTCCACTCGAGCGCTGAACACATCGCATGTGGCGTTTCTTTCAACCCACTCACGACATTTGAGACGGTCAATTTGATCGACATGACTCAAAGCTGTCACGAGGGCTTGCACATCGTCTGGTGAAACCAGCCAACCGGTTTCACCAGAAGTGATGAGCTCTCCAGGACCGCCGCGGTCATAGGCCACCACTGGGACTCCACAAGCCAAAGCTTCCACCACCACATTTCCGTAGGCCTCGTTCCATTTGGGTGTATTGATTAGGGCACGACAGGAACCCAACTGCCGCTGCAACTCATGTGTGGACTGAAATCCCATCCACTGGATCGTTCCAGTCGGAACCATCGCTTCAACGGCATCGGCGTAGGCAGGGTCTTCGCGCAAGCCCCAGACCAGCAGCGACTCGCCGAGAGCAGCGGCAGCACGAGCTGCATCCTCTAACCCTTTTTCTGGAGCGATTCTGCCTGCCCAGCCCAAGGGACCATCACACGACGTTTGCAGGGAGTAATTACTTAGATCAAAGCCATTCCCCACCACCCTGGCGGTTCCAGGAAGCTGAAAATCTGCAGCCTGACGGCGGGTATGAAAAGCCAAGCGCTGGGGATAAATAGAGGCAACGGACTCAATAGCCTCACGCATCACCTTGGCCACATCCCCCATGCTGATCAAATGAAATATGCGGGGTTGAACCCAGGGAGTCAGCCAGAGCGGAAGCCAGTCGTAACCGAAGTTGATGACTGCATCGGCATTTTTCCCGTAGCGAAGAGCCACCTCCCATAACGCCGGCAACAGTCCGTTCCTCGGAATCAACACCGCAGAGTCGGCATCAGCGTGCTGCCAGCTGGGTTGATCAACACCCTCAACCTCCACCTGGGTCACGCCTGAACATCCTGAAGGCAGCGTCGATCCCTTGGCTGAAACGAGGGTTACACGGTGGTTGCGACGCACCAAACCCTGGATCAGCGAAGCGAGGGTGAGTTCCACCCCCCCTCCGCGGCCACTCCCCAAAGCACCGATGGGGGTATTCACCAGCACAAGCTCAAGAGAACGCACTGGCATCAACACATTTCAAAAGGACAGATCAAACGGACGGTTAAGAGGACAGTTCAGGAGAACGTTCCCACAGCCGGCGACGCTGGCTAACGCAGATCACCGACAACAACACCAACAGAACGCCGACCCACTGCAAGGGATCTAAGCGCTCTTCCAACAGCCAGCCGCCCGTCGCCAAGGCAAAAACCGGCGTTAGAAATCCCAAGCTGCTGAAGCTTGTAAGGTCTCGCCGATTGGCAAACCAAAAAAAGAGCCCGTAGGCCAAAGCACTCCCCAGCAGGCTTGCGAACCCCATCCGACCCCAATCAGCGAGAGACCAACCGATGGGCTTCACACCATTTTCAAAGCCGAAAAGAAGGAGCAAAGGGATCCCCCCCAAGACCATGTGCCATGCCGTCACGGCGACAGGATCACTGTGACGAGATGCGAAGCGTATGAGAACAGTCCCGAGGGCCATAGCGAGAGATGCAAGCAACATCCAGACTTCACCTGGCTGCAACAACTGCTGCACGGCTGGGGGATCAGCCAACAACCACCAATGGTTGAGGAGTTCGCCGGGGACCCCGAGACAAAAAATTCCAGCCAAACCAAGACCCAAGCCAACCCAACCAACAGGGTTGATCAACTCTGCAAATAAACCTCGCGCTAAAAGAGCCACAAGCAACGGCTGCGAGTCGATTAACACCGACCCCAGGCCGGCACCGGTGCCATCAAGACCAACGGCCAAGAGGCCTTGAAACAAACAGGCATCCAGCACAGTGAACAGGGCAAACCAGCCCCAATCGCGGCCATCAATCCAAACGGATCGCCCCGTCCAAGCGACCCAAAGCAACAAAACCAAACCCGCAGGGAAAAGCCGTAATCCCGCTACAAGCCATGGCCCACCTGTCGCCAACAGCGGTGCCATCGCTGTCATGGCGGTGCCCCACAGAGCAAAGGGCAACACCATCAGCAGCCAGAGCCAAATGGTCGGCATGAAGAACGCTCGAAGGCCTCTTTTTAAGATCATGGTGTCTAGACCTGCGCGACATGATCTGGCCCCTACGTCGAAAATCACACCGCCGAATGGCGCGCATCGTTGTGGAGGGACCGATCAACGGAGCCACACGACAGCGCGTGCTCAAGGCTCTACTGGAAGTAAAGCGACGGGAATTCCCCGCACTTCTTCTACGAATTGACAGTCCTGGTGGGACGGTTGGTGACAGCCAAGAAATCCATGCAGCGCTGCTGAGATTGCGGGAGAAAGGCTGCCGCGTGGTAGCCAGCTTCGGCAATATTTCCGCCTCTGGCGGTGTCTACATCGGTGTTGCCGCCGAGAAAATCGTGTCGAACCCAGGCACGATTACCGGGTCGATTGGCGTGATCCTGCGGGGCAATGATCTGTCCCGCGTGTTTGAACGCATCGGCATTCGCTTCGACACGGTGAAGAGCGGAAAGTTCAAAGACATCTTGTCCCCCGATCGAGCCCTGAACCCTGAAGAACGCGCCCTCCTTCAAGACTTAATCGACAGCAGCTACAGCCAATTTGTTGGCGTTGTGGCGAAAGGCCGAAACCTCACCGAGGAGCAGGTGAAGACCTTTGCCGATGGTCGAGTCTTTAGTGGTGAGCAAGCTTTATCGCTAGGACTTGTGGATGCGTTGGGTGACGAAGACCATGCACTTCGCTTGGCCGCCCAGCTGGCAGACCTGGATCAGGACGACATTCGACCGATCACCCTTGGTAAGCCGCGACGCAAAGTGAGCAACTTGCTGCCGGGCTCTCAGATCTTCCGCCAACTTCAGCAATGGCTTTCGATGGAGCTCATGGGGAGCGGTCAGGTGCTTTGGCTGTATCGCCCATGAGCGACACCACTCTGAAATTGGTCGGACTTCGGGGAGCAACTACATCCGCTGCCAACACCACAACGGCCATCCAAGCCGCCGTTCGAGACTTGATTGATGCCCTCGTCGAAGAGAACGGCTTGTCCCCACAACAGATCGTTTCAGTGACCTTTTCAGTCACGGGCGATCTTGACACCTGCTTTCCAGCAGCCATGGCCCGTCAACGGCCTGGATGGGACTGTGTTGCCCTGTTGGATTGCCAGCAGATGGCCGTTCAAGGGGACCTTAAACGCTGCATCCGAGTGCTTGCTCACGTCTGGATGCCTCCCCAACGAAAGCCCGTACACCCCTATCGGGGCGAGGCTCAACGGTTACGACCGGACAGATCTCGTGACAACTGACAGATGAACCGCCGACCCCTCAAGGCGTCGCCCTGTCGCTGAACTCAGGAGAATTAGTGAATAGTCAAGCTTTACCTCATGCCCCGTTCGCTTCTGCAACGCCTCATGCCATGCGCAGCGACCGCGAGTGCACTGCTGGTCGGAGCATGCCTGAGCAGCACCGCGCCAACCCCATCAACGGCTCAAGGAACATCGGGACTCATGGAGTTTCGATGGGACAACAACGACGGGTACAAGAAGCTGTATTACTACCAAACCTCTGCGATTGAGAACGACCGCGCCGACTGGTATCTCACTCTCCGCGAAAAAGATCGCAAGACAGCCATTCTCAAGTTGACCGTGACGGTGCCTGACTTTTTTGACGCCAAACTCAAACCAGAACGCATGTCCCTCTGCCGCACATCTCGGGGCAGCATGATGAGTCGCTCAAAATGCCTCGAAGAGGTGCCCGCCATTTTTGAAGTGAATGATGACCAAACGGCAATCGAGGTCTTTCCAGACCAACCCGTACCAATGGAAGGGGACTACTCGCTTCGGATCAAGTTATTCAACCCCAAAGGAAAGCGGATGTATCAGTTGAACGCTTTGATTCAGGCCCCTGGCGACGTACCGATGTCGGGTTACGTCGGCAGTTGGTTGATTGACATGGACTGACTGATAAAATCTTCTACTCAGATGAGCCAGACGCCAAACAACTGATATGACAAAGCGCACTTTCGGTGGAACAAGCCGCAAAAGAAAACGGGTTTCTGGATTTCGTGTTCGCATGCGATCCCATACCGGGCGTCGCGTGATTCGCACCCGACGTAAACGTGGACGGACTCGGTTAGCCGTTTAAGCACGGCGATGTGCGCAAAGTTGATTCGGTGAGTGAGTTGACTTCACCTCATGTGAAACGCCCATATCCTTAGTCGGCTAATGGTGCTCCCAGCTTCCATGCGCCTGCGTGGACATCGTTGCTTCAGCCGGTTACACCGTTCTCGGTGCCGTCACCACGGCAAATGGATGGTGTTACGCCAAATTGACAGCGATCGGTCGTTACTTCGTTCTGAGCTCCGCAACCAAACCGATACAACTTGTCGTTGTGCCTTGGTGATCAGCAACAAAGTGAGCAAAAGAGCTGTGCGACGCAATCGCTTAAGGCGTTTGCTCCACAGCCACCTTCGAAAACGCCTCGAACAGCGATCCGACTTATCAGGCAAATGGTTGCTACTCAGCCTCCGACCCGATGCCGCGGAAGCCGAACCCGCGCAATTGCTCGAAGAATGCGACAGTCTCTTGAAAATTGCAGGTCTGGAACGATGACCACCATCCAGGAAGACGTTCACTACGAAGGTGGTCCAGCCAAAGGAGATCTCATCCTCAACGTGCTGCTGGGATTCACTTTGATTGGCTTGCCATTCACGATTGGAGCCATTGTTCGAGCTGTTTGGCTGCGCTTTCGAATTACGAGCCGACGCATCTCCGTGTGTGGTGGCTGGATGGGCAACGACAAGACCCAAGTGGTGTACTCACAAATCAGCGAAGTCAGGACCGTTCCGAGAGGATTCGGTGCCTGGGGAGACATGGTGCTCGTTTTGAACGATGGCGCTCGACTTGAAATGCGCTCCTTGCCCCGCTTCCGGGAAGTTGAGGCCTACATCATTGAGCGCATCAACAAGCGTTCATCTACATCAACTGACAAGTCGGTCGAAGGCTTCGCCGTCTAAGCCCCTGTTCATGCACACTGGCGTCAGAACGTCACTAACCCCGGGTTCCTCAACGTGATCGGATACATCTCCGACAACCTTCTCATTCCGATCTTGGATTTTTTCTACGGATTGGTACCCAGCTACGGCCTAGCCATTGTGGCTTTGACGCTGGTGATCCGAGTTGCGCTTTATCCCCTGAGTGCTGGATCCATTCGTAGCGCTCGACGGATGCGGATCGCGCAACCCGTCATGCAAAAACGGCAAGCGGATATAAAAGCCCGTTATGCGAGCAATCCCCAGAAGCAGCAGGAGGAACTCGGCAAAGTCATGAAGGAGTTCGGCAGCCCCCTTGCAGGGTGTTTGCCTCTACTGGTGCAGATGCCGATCCTCTTCGCGCTGTTCGCGACCCTCCGGGGATCGCCCTTTGCAGATGTTCCCTACACGTTGAACATGAAGGTGTTGCCGGCTGACCAAATCGCAGCCGTTGAACCAAAACCCTTCAACAGTGCCAGCCACTCAATTTTTATTAGTGAAACCGATCACGTTCCCGTGATCGCAAGCCTTCCCCGGGGCACCAAAATTGGCGTAGGCGATTCAGCCAGCGTGAATGTGCACACCAAAGACGGGCGAGCCTTTTCCGACGTACTCACTGAACTTGAGAACCCTGGGAAGTTCTCTCCAGCCTGGTCCGTGACAAAGGGTGATGACATTGTCAGCGTCACAGAAGACGGCACAATCACTGCCATCGCCCCTGGTGATGCCACTGTCGAGGCCAAGATTCCTGGAATAGCAGCCCGCAGCGGCTTTTTGTTCATCAAAGCCCTCGGACAGGTGGGCTTCTATGCAGATGGCGCCGTCAACTGGGATATTGCAATTCTGGTGGGTGGATTTGGTTTAACTCTGTTCTTATCCCAGCTGTTATCCGGTATGGGTATGCCGGCAAATCCCCAACAGGCCACCGCCAACAAAATCACCCCAGTGATGATTACAGGCATGTTCCTGTTTTTCCCCCTGCCAGCGGGAGTATTGCTGTACATGGTGATTGCCAATATTTTCCAAGCTCTTCAAACTTTTATCCTTACCAAAGAAGCTTTGCCCGAGAACTTGCAAAAGATTCTTGATCAGCAGGCTTCACAACAAACGGTGACGGCAACGGCTACCGCAGGTGGATCCAGCGATTCACGACTGCCCTTTGAACCCAAAGGCGGCAAATGATTTCGGCGCTGGAGCCAGTTGCTCTGCAAGAGCTCCGGGCCCTTGGCAATCCAAAAGTTTGGGTCATCGATGGATATCTCGATGAACTGCCATCGCTAACCCCCGTTCGGGGTGAGATCCAAGCTGAGCATCGCGGCAGCGTTCTTGCTGTCGAAGCAGAGCTCAACACAATCGTGACGCTCAGCTGTGACCGTTGCCTTGGACAGTTCAATCACCAGCTGACGACATCTCCCTCTGAGCTGATCTGGTTGGGTAATCAACCACCAACAGAGGATCAACTCCAACTCTCCAAAGACATCTCGGAGCCTGAGGGGCTCGTTGAAACCCTCGACCCACGCGGTAATTTCGACCCCCAGCAATGGGCCTTCGAACAATTGAATTTGCAACTACCCGTTGTGAACGACTGCGGAGATAACTGTCCAGGCGCTCCAAAGTTCAACCAGGAGGTTGTCGCCACCATCGAACACCCGATTGACCCACGCTGGGATGCGCTTCGGCGCCTAAACGACCCATGAGCAGTACGGCCTGGAGTAATCAACTTGATCTTCTGATTCGTGCGCGAACACCGCTGATCTGGATTCGCAGTAGTGAAGAAGTTCGGGTTGAAACCCTGTTGAGCCAGGCCGCCACACGCCTACAGAGTCAGCTGATCAGTTGGAACTTCATCGATGGCCTAAGCGGCACATTGAATGCAGAGGGAATCGGCAGTCGACAGCCGATGGCCATGTTGCAGTGGTTGCAGAATCTCGACCCCAGTCGTCCCTCCCTGCTTTTAGCGAAAGACTTTCATCGATTCTGTGATGACCCTGGTGTAGCGAGGATGCTGCGCAACCTCGAGACATCGCTGCGGAGCACACCGCACAGCTTGATTCTCTGCTCCGGACAATGGACCCCCCCAGCGGATCTCGACGAAGCGCTGACCTTGCTGGACCTTCCCCTACCGGATGCTGATGACCTCCGTCAGCTCATCAGCAGCATTGGATTAAACAGCGGCAGCGCCCTCGACTCAGCTGTTCTTGATGAGCTCACACAGGCCTGCAGCGGTCTGAGTGAAATGCGGGTTCGTCAGGTCGCAGCGCGTGCCCTGGCTCGTCGCGGCAGCATCGGCGCCGAGGATCTTGCTGAGGTACTTGAGGAAAAACGTCAAGCCATCGCCCGAAGCGAAGTCTTGGAGTTCTGCCGCAGCGATTCAGGTACCGAAGCCATCGGTGGCCACGATTCTCTGAAGAGCTGGCTTCAACAGCGACATCGCGCCTTCTCTGAGGAAGCTCGACGCTTTGGGCTTCCTCTGCCCCGGGGCGTCCTACTCGTCGGCCCCCAGGGGACAGGGAAATCCCTTACAGCCAAGGCCATCGCCCGGAGCTGGTCGATGCCCTTACTGCGTCTCGACGTTGGTCGGCTCTTTGCTGGCTTGGTTGGAGCAAGTGAAGCGCGCACCCGGGACATGATCCAACTCGCGGAGGCCATGGCGCCCTGTGTGCTTTGGATCGATGAGATTGAAAAGGGCTTTGGGGGCGATGGCCGAAGCGACGGCGGTACGAGTCAACGGGTGCTGGCCAATGTGCTCACTTGGATGGCCGAAAAACGCTCTCCTGTCTTCGTTGTTGCCACAGCCAATGGGGTGGATCAGCTTCCACCAGAACTACTGCGTAAAGGGCGTTTCGATGAGATCTTTCTGCTGGATCTACCAAGCGGAAGCGAACGCCAGAGCATCCTTGAGCTTCATCTGGCACAACGACGTCCCAGCGTGTCTCTCCCTCTTGAAACCGTGGTGAGTCGCAGCGAAGGATTTTCTGGGGCCGAACTAGAGCAAACGGTGATTGAAGCTATGCATTTGGCCTTCGCCGAACACCGTGAACTCAATGAGACGGATTTAATTCGAGCAGCATCCCAATTGATCCCCCTCTCCCGCACCGCTAGCGAATCCCTCGCCCACCTCAAAGAATGGGCAGCTGGAGGTCGAGCCCGACAGGCTTCTATTGCTGGACGTAACGAAGCCTGACGGGGCGTAAAGATGCGGTTCATGGAGCGAGCATCGCTGTGCAGTACTCCCTACGTTCCAAGTATCTAACTCTGATTTCATGGAGCGTCAAAACGACATCGTCATGCAGCTTTGTGTGGCTTGCCTTGGCGCCGGTGTGATCACCACGGTGGCCGTTGCTCAAGGCCAAAATCCCCTAACAGCTCTTGGCATCACGGTATTTTCAGCCGTTGCTGCCGTAATGGTTGGCCAGGTGCTCTGAACGGGCTGCCATAGGCTGCCGGCGTTGCTGTTCCAGGAACCGTGATCGACCAGCGCCTTGTGCGTGACAACCCCGAAGTCATCGCTCAACAACTGAAGCGTCGGGGTAAATCCATTGATCTCACTGGCCTTCAGCTGATTGCAAGGCAGCAGCGAGGGTTAGAAGAAGAACGCAGCACCCTGCAAGCCGATGGCAATCGCATCGGCAAAGAGGTGGGCGTAAAAATCAAGGCTGGCGCAGATCCCAAGGGAGACGAGGTTGCCGCCCTACGCCTACATGGGAATGCCATCAAACAAAAGGTGGCCGTGTTTGAGGAGGAGGAGAAGGCACTCTCCAGCCAACTCCGCGACCAACTCCTCAGTCTCCCGAATCTTCCTTCGCCACTCTGTCCAGATGGAAAGGACGAACACGACAACGTCGAAGTGCGTCGCTGGGGCACACCCCGAATTGAGGAGGGATTAGAGGAGCACTGGCAAATCGCTCAACGGCTGAACCTGTTTGACACCGAACGGTCGGTTCGCATTGCCCAGAGCCGCTTTGTCACCCTGATGGGCCAGGGAGCCCGCTTAGAGCGAGCTCTGATTAATTTCATGCTGGATCTACACACCAGCAAGGGATACAGGGAGGTGATGCCACCGGTTTTGGTGAACACCGCCAGCCTCACTGGCTCAGGCCAGTTGCCGAAATTCGCCGAAGAAAGCTTCCGCTGCGCAGACGACGACCTTTGGCTAACCCCAACGGCTGAAGTCCCCGTGACGTCGCTGCATCGCGACGAAATCATTCCAGCGGATCAACTCCCTCTCCGGTACTCGGCCTATAGCCCTTGCTTCCGTCGAGAAGCGGGGAGTTATGGACGGGATACGCGCGGCCTCATCCGTCTCCATCAATTCAACAAAGTTGAGTTGTATTGGTTTGTGCATCCCGACCAATCCGAGGAAGCACACCAACAGATCACCGCGGATGCCGAAGCGGTGTTGCAGGCCCTCGACTTGCCTTACAGGGTTTTGGATCTATGCACGGGTGATTTGGGCTTCTCAGCCCAGCGCACCTACGACTTAGAAGTGTGGCTGCCTGGGGCCGGAGCCTTCCGAGAAATCTCCAGCTGCAGCGTATGCGGCGATTTTCAAGCTCGCCGATCAGCGATCAGAACCAAAAACGGAAAACAAACGCAGCTCGTTCACACCCTGAATGGGTCGGGTTTGGCCGTCGGGCGCACGATGGCTGCCCTGTTGGAGACGGGGCAGCAATCAGACGGAAGCATTCTCCTTCCCAAACCCTTGGTGCCTTACGTCGGCTTTGAGCGGCTGCAGCCAGAATGAGTTGACTAAGCAGCAATCGGCTGGATGAACGTATTTGCGGCCCTCTTGGTTCTTGCTCTCTTAATCGTGGTGCATGAAGCAGGACATTTTCTTGCCGCCACCCTTCAAGGCATCCGCGTTAGTGGCTTCTCCATCGGCTTCGGACCTGCGTTGATTAAACGCCAACGGAAAGGTGTCACCTACGCCCTAAGACTCCTCCCCCTCGGTGGTTTCGTGGCCTTCCCCGATGACGATGAAAACAGCAGCATCCCCATTGATGATCCAGATTTGCTGCGCAATCGTCCGATTCCCCAGCGCGCACTGGTAATCGCCGCCGGAATTCTCGCCAATTTTGCGCTGGCCTTGGTGGTTCTTGTGGGACAAGCGGCGATTGTGGGGCTTCCAGCCGATCCAGATCCAGGCGTTCTCGTGGTGAATGTGCAGCCTGATGGCGCAGCTTCTCGCGCTGACCTCAGGCCTGGAGATCAGATTCTCTCGATCAACTCCAACAAACTTGGAGCTGGACAAGCCGGAGTTGAGACCATGGTGAAGCTGGTCAAGGCAGCACCAAGCACAACCCTCTCCATCGAACGAGTTCGTCAGAGCCAACTTCAGCAGATTGAACTCAAACCATCAAATTTTGATGGACAGGGAAAAATCGGGGCACAGCTCCAAGCCAACCTCAATGGCGCCAGCCGACCCGTCAAAGGCTTAGGGGAACTGGTCCAACACACCGGCGGTCAGTTCATCCGTCTCGTGGGACAAACCGTGAGTGGCTACGCCGGTCTGATCACCAATTTCAAAGCCACTGCGGGACAAGTGAGCGGTCCGGTCAAAATTGTGGAGATGGGGGCACAGCTCAGTCGGCAAGGCGGAAGTGGTTTGGTGTTGTTCATGGCCTTGATCTCAATCAACTTGGCAGTCCTCAACGCATTGCCCTTGCCGTTACTGGATGGCGGCCAAATGGCACTTCTTCTTATCGAAGGGGTCCGAGGAAAACCCGTCCCTGAACGCTTTCAACTGGCATTCGCCCAATCTGGATTTCTTCTTCTTGTGGGGTTAACGCTGGTCCTTGTCGTTCGCGACACCAGTCAATTGACCTTTGTTCAGCAGTTGCTCGGGCGCTAGTCGTTGAACGGCCCTTGAATGTAGAATTTGAGATCTGTTGAAACGCTGCCCTCAGCTGCATGGCTAAAAAGTCGATGATTGCCCGTGACGTAAAGCGCAAAAAGATGACAGAGCGCTATGCGGCCAAGCGTGCGGCACTAATGGCAGCGTTCAATGCAGCGGCAGACCCAATGTCTCGCCTCGAGATTCATCGCAAAATCCAGGCTCTACCCCGCAACAGCGCCCCAAATCGGATCCGTAATCGTTGCTGGGCGACAGGCAAGCCCCGTGGTGTGTACCGCGACTTTGGACTTTGCCGTAACCAACTGCGTGAACGAGCTCACAAGGGAGAACTGCCGGGCGTTGTGAAGTCCAGCTGGTAAGAAGACTGATCCTTCGACATTGATCGACAAGAAAGGGGAGGCGAAAGCCTCCCCTTTCTTGTCGATGGAAACCATGAAATGTCAAAATAACAATTGACAAAAGGACATAAGCCGTCGTGCAAGGAAAAACACAGTCGATCTCGTTTGACGGACGCGAGATAAGACTGACCACAGGGCGTTTTGCTCCCCAAGCGGGTGGTTCCGTCTTGGTCGAATGCGGCGACACAGCCGTGCTTGTTACAGCAACACGATCAAAGGGACGCGATGGAATCGATTTCCTCCCACTGATCTGCGATTACGAGGAGCGCCTTTATGCCGCCGGCCGGATTCCTGGTAGCTACATGCGTCGGGAAGCCCGTCCCCCCGAGCGCGCAACACTGACCTGTCGCTTGATCGACAGGCCCATGCGGCCGTTATTCCCCAGTTGGATGCGCGACGACTTGCAAGTTGTTGCCACATGCCTATCGCTCGACGAACGCGTCCCTTCCGATGTCCTGGCAGTAACAGGCGCATCCATCGCAACGCTTCTGGCCGGCATCCCCTTCAATGGGCCCATGGCTGCCGTGCGTGTCGGCCTGCTTGGAGACGACTTCGTTCTAAACCCGAGCTACCGGGAAATTGAGCGAGGAGATTTAGACCTCGTCGTCGCTGGCACAGCGGATGGTGTGGTGATGGTTGAGGCAGGCGCCAACCAACTCCCCGAAGGAGACGTCATTGAGGCGATTGATTTCGGCTATGAAGCTATCCAGGAACTCATCAAAGCCCAGGAGACACTGCTGAAGGACCTCGGGATTAAGCAGGTCAAGCCGGAAGCGCCCAAAGAAGACAACACTGTTCCTGCTTACCTCGAAAAGCAATGCACGAAAGCAATCAGTGCTGTGCTCAGTAAGTTTGAGCAAAGTAAAGAGGAGCGCGATAACGGTCTCGAAGCCGTGAAAGCGGATGCAGCTGAAGCGATCGCAACCCTCAAGGAAGACGACGCCGTGCGTCAGGCCGTATCCAGCAGTTCGAAATTACTGAACAACAGCTTCAAGGCTTTGACCAAAAAGCTGATGCGTCAGCAGATCTTGAAGGATGGCAAGCGCGTCGATGGGCGTGGATTGGATGAGGTCCGTCAAATCAGCGCGATGGCTGGAGTTCTGCCCCGTCGAGTTCATGGCTCAGGTCTCTTCCAGCGTGGTTTAACGCAGGTTCTATCCACCGCGACCTTGGGAACCCCCAGCGATGCCCAAGAAATGGATGACCTCCATCCCAACACCGAGAAGCTGTATCTCCATCACTACAACTTCCCCCCATACTCCGTTGGCGAAACCCGTCCAATGCGATCCCCCGGCCGTCGCGAAATCGGCCATGGCGCTCTAGCGGAGCGAGCCATCCTTCCCGTCTTGCCTGAGAAAGACACCTTCCCTTATGTCGTGCGGGTCGTGAGCGAAGTGCTGAGCTCGAATGGCTCCACTTCCATGGGCTCCGTTTGCGGCAGCACGTTGGCTCTCATGGATGCCGGTGTGCCCTTAAAAGCCCCTGTGAGTGGTGCCGCGATGGGTCTGATCAAAGAGGGCAAGGACATCAAAATCCTCACCGATATTCAGGGCATTGAAGACTTCCTTGGCGACATGGATTTCAAGGTGGCTGGTAGTGAGAAGGGCATCACAGCTCTTCAAATGGACATGAAAATCACTGGTTTACCAGTGAAGGTTATGGCTGAAGCTGTGAATCAAGCCCGCCCAGCTCGCCTGCATATCCTCGAGAAAATGCTCGAGGCGATTGAGAAGCCCCGTGAAACGCTGTCGCCCCATGCACCACGCCTGCTGAGCTTCCGTATCGATCCTGAATTGATTGGAACAGTGATCGGTCCTGGTGGTCGCACCATTAAGGGCATTACCGAACGCACCAACACCAAGATCGATATCGAAGACAGTGGAATTGTCACCATTGCCTCCCACGATGGTGCGGCTGCAGAGGAGGCTCAAAAGATCATTGAAGGCCTCACCCGCAAGGTGAACGAGGGCGAAATGTTCTCAGGCTCGATCACTCGCATCATTCCAATCGGCGCCTTCGTCGAGATTCTTCCTGGCAAGGAAGGAATGATACACATTTCTCAGCTCTCCGAAGCGCGCGTTGAGAAAGTGGAAGATGTCGTGAAAGTCGGCGATGAAGTCACCGTGCGTGTTCGCGAGATCGACAATCGCGGTCGGATCAACCTCACCCTGCGTGGGGTTCCTCAAAACGGTGAATCAACCGAGGTGGAACCACAGCCCACCCCAGTTGCACCTCTCAGCTGATCACACCTGAAAGCCGGGATCGATCTCGGCCATCGCCCGCGTCGCACGCTCTCCGAGCGCGATGTGGGCTTTTCTATGGCTGGCGATCAAACAGCCCGCCTGCCGAACATCGCCCGTGTTGTAGGTGAGGTCGCGGAGATCAGCATGGGTAAATCGTCCACCAGCGGCCAATAAAACAGCCTCCGGTGCAGCCATATCCCAATCCTTTGGAGCACTACGGCCTGAGAGGGAAATATAGAGATCGGTTTCTCCACGGAGAATCGTGGCCACCTTGCAGCCCACGCTGCCGACAGCCTTTGAGCCGCCGAGTTGAAGTTCACCGATCAATTTCTCGAGTCGATCATCACGATGACTTCGGCTCGCCACCAAAAGCAAGTCAGACAACTCTTTGCGCTCGCTGAAGCGCACCGGGGAACGCGTTCCTTCACGGTCTTCACACCATGCGTCGTCACCCACCAGGCCAATCCATAGCTCATCGGCTTCGGGTAACAGCACCACGCCTAAAACAGGTCGATTCCCCCGAACCAAGGCGAGGTGCACGGCATATTCCCCAGTTCCTTGGAGAAAATCTTTGGTGCCATCAAGCGGATCAAGGATCCACAACCATTCGGCGGGAAGAGGCTCACCTTCGGTGAGCTGCTCTTTGGCGGTTTCCTCACTGAGCAGAGTCCAACCAGCATCTGGGAAGGCCCCCGACAACCCCTCAAGCAGCCATTGGTTCACTGCCAGATCAGCGGCCGAAACAGGCCCCTCTCCACCGTGATCGACACTCAAGGCTTTCTGAAAACCATGGGGGGGCTGTTCGCCACGGGCGTACGCACGAAGAATGTCGGCAGCTCCCCAACTCAATCGTCTCAACTCAGTCAACAAAACTTCTTTGCTGACACCAGCAGGGAGAATGGCGGAGTTGGACATCATGATTAAAGGGGGCGCTGGCCATTGTGATGCAGCGGGATGAACCAGCCGCCGGAAGTCTCTATCTCGTCGGCACTCCGATCGGTCATATGGGAGACCTTTCCCCTCGCGCCAGTCACCTGTTAGCGACGGTCGATGCCATCGCATGTGAAGACACACGCCATAGCGGACAGTTGCTAAGCAATCTCCAAGCGCGCGGTCGCAAATTCTCCTTTCATCAGCACAACATTCGTACGCGGTTGCCCCAACTTCTGGAATTGCTGGAAGAAGGTCAAAGCCTTGCGGTGATCAGTGATGCGGGATTGCCAGGCATCAGTGACCCCGGAGAAGAGCTGGCTAACGCTGCACGACGAGCGGGGCATCCCGTACTTTGTATTCCTGGTCCTTGCGCTGCCACCACAGCCCTGGTGAGCAGCGGACTTCCCAGTGGACGCTTTTGTTTTGAAGGGTTTCTACCCACGAAGAGCAATGAACGACGACAGCGTCTGGAACAGATCTCGAGTGAACAGCGGACCACCGTGCTTTATGAAGCACCGCATCGACTCCTCACGTTGCTCAATGAACTCTGGAATCATTGCGGCCCAGATCGTCCGATCCAGGTGGCTCGAGAACTCACCAAACGCCATGAAGAACAGGTGGGGGCCACTGTGCAAGAAGCTCTCACGCATTTTCAACAGACCCGCCCCCAAGGCGAATTCACCTTGGTCCTGGGCGGTGCGCCACCCATCGCACAACCAACCCTCAATGATGTGGAGCTCACAGAGCAGCTGCAACAGCTCATCAATCAGGGGGTTAGTGCCAGCGATGCTGCACGGCAACTAGCCGCGACGACCGGACTATCCCGGCGACGGCTGTACACATTGCTCCACCAAGGCACGTCAGACTAAGCAAAATCCATGGATTCTTTACTGCCTCGTTTACGACTACTGCTCTGGAGTTTTGGAGGGAGCACCCTGCTGCTGCTTTTGGTCTGCCTTGGCGCACAAAACTTGCAACAGCGTCATCAACTCAAAATCGGGCAGGCACAGCTTGTGCCACTTCCAACAGGATTTCTCGTTGGCATTTCTCTTGTATTGGGCGTAATGAGTGGAGGCAGCGCCGCCGCAGTACTGATGCAGAGTCCACCAGACACCAACCTCGACTCTTAATCAGGCGTCCAGGGCAACCACCGTGCCTTCCATCACAAGCCGTGTGATTCCACGTTTCAACAAATAGGAACTGGTTCGCTCAAACACCGTGGTGTCAGGCACCTTGATCACACGCTGACTTCTCCCACATTGACGTTTCGCCGCCCGAGGATTGGAAAACAGAAAAAGACCCTGACGGTCCTGATCGACTGAGTCCAATGCACCCAATTCAGGAAAATCTCTCAGGGGACGAGCATCCAGCTCGACAACCTTATCGACCAACATATAAACGCTGCCTGGGAGCACACCAGGACTGAGCGGCTGCGTTTCGATGGGTGCTGACCCACTTAAACCAGCAACCCCGATTAGGGGTACCAACTCCGTGAACACGTCCATAGGGAAAGGCTGCTCCACACCTGAGCCTTGATCATCCGACTCCTCGGCAAAATCGGCGACGTCATCAAGCGCAAGGGTGCTGGATTCTTCCGTAGAGAACTCTCCAACAGAAAACTCTGGTTTGTCGTCTTCCTCTGATGAGGCATCAGCTGTTGATGCCTCATCGGCTGAAATGGGCTCAGCATCAGTTGAGCTGTTAGGAGCCACCTCCAACGGTTGGACTTCCAGCGGTGGGATCTCCAGCAGTGGGATCTCCAGCAAGGGTTGCGCGACTGCAACCACCGTTCCGCCCTTCTGTCGGCTGGCCTTCAACGCGGCGTAAGCCTCGGGAGGCAACAAAGCTTTGACCGTACGGCTCACCGTATTAGAGCTGCAGCCAAATGCCTCAGCCAAAGCTGCAGTGGATTCACCTGCCTTGTAACGACCAACAAGGTCTTGCTTTTCGCTGTCGCTGAGACGACGCGCTGCCATCCAATGCTGTTACACAGTGACCAAGTTTAGAAGCCAATGGCCACGATTCATACATACCTTCCGGCCCGTGCTGTCAAAATGACGCGGTGCTCCCTTAGCTCAGCTGGATAGAGCAACTGCCTTCTAAGCAGTCGGTCGTGTGTTCGAATCACACAGGGGGCGTTACTAAAAACTCAGTATTTTCAAGGCTCTGAGGGCACAATCTGCTTAGAGCAGTTTGCGTGCATCTAGGGCAATTTAGGACACTTTGCGTGCAAATTGCGTGCAATCTTGCGTGCAGCAATGTACCTTTGCGTGCAGGTCGACCCAAAGGCATGCCGAAAAAGGCAAGACAAGAGCCTTGGGTCCTACGGCTCAAGGAAGAAATAAAAGAGCAGCACCGCTTCGGTTACTCCATCCGAGAGATGCGAGGAAAGGTTCAACTGCAGCGTTATTGGCAAGACACCGGCAAGCGTGAAGTCGGCACGTTGCCTATCGAATGGCGGCAGGGCTGTGGTCGTGACGTACTAAATGCAATCCACGGGATCAATGCGGCCCTGGCGAAGGGGTTAAGCCTGAAAGATGCGATCAAGCTGAGTTTTGAGGTTCAGAAAGGACCTAAGCCGAAGGTCAACTGGCTTGAGATCTACAACCGGTTCCACCTCCACAAAACAGAGTCAGGGAAACCAAAGGAGAGCACCTGGCTGAAGGAATACGCAGGTCGTCTTTTGTGGATGATTGATCAACTGAATCAACCGGACGGACCAAACAACGGCGAAGCCATCGTTAAGGCCATGCGGTTTGGTCGAGACGGGAAAGGAGAACCAGGCAGCCAAAGCAGAAGGCTGCGAGTTGAACGATGCGTAGCAATGCTGGATTTTGCGGTGACCAAATGCGGAGCACCAGTGCGGTGGATGCCTCCACCAGCAGACGTGATCAAGGACGCTATCGGCACAGCCAACAACAACACACCGAAAGCACCGCAAGCAGGGCAAGCAGCAGCTCTTACCGACGAGCAGTTTTTACTGTTGTTCGACTCCATCACCAACCCGAGCTGGAAGCTGGCGATTGGTTTGATGGGCTGTTTTGGGCTCAGAGGCGTTGAGCTGCGATATCTCACCGCGCACGCCGCCCACTTGCATTGCAGCTATGAGAAAACAACCGAGAAAGGCAGCACCGACCCCAGAGACATTCCGTTCCTTGACCCGCAGGGCCGAAAAGGATTGTGCAAACAGCTGTTGATGACCCTCAGCGCAGGCATCACGCCATTGCCACCGCTTGGCTCTGAAGACGGAGCCACATCAGGAGCAATCGACACCTTCCTCAGCAGGAACAAGGTGTGGAAGCAGCTGAAGAAAGACGCCAAAGCCGCAGGCCTGGGAAGGGTGAGCACCTACTCCTTACGCCACTGCTTCGCGCAGCGTTGCGGTGATAAGCCTTCAATCACACCCAAGTCCGCTGCTATTGCGATGGGTCACTCGGAAGAAACTCACCTTCGGGTCTACCAAAAGCAATACAAAGGGGGCGTAGTTATGGGTCAATTTGCTTCAGCAAATGCCTCATAAGAAAGCGAAAACCAAATCTTAAGAATGAGAGCAAGTATTGAAGATCAGGCTGTATGACTTGCATCTCAAGGATGCTTACTATCATCTACTCTCATCGAATGCATTGGCGACCACCACCTGCAGTCACAGCTGACTTGTAAGACCAATACGCCTGCTTAAAGTTGTTCCAGACCACCTCAGATTGCCTATGTCTGCGCAACACCAAGAAACGTGGCTTCCGACCACACCAGCAGCAAAAACCTTTGGAATAAGCCCCTACACCCTGCGTCGATGGGGCAGCCCTAAGACAGGCTTTCTGCGCGAAGGAGTGCACTGGAAGCGAGGCATGAAAGCATCACATCCGCACGGATGGAACATTGAACTATGCAGGTCAGAGCTGGAGTCTCAGGGATTCTTATTTACCAATCGAAGCAATTAAGTCCCGATAAAAAGAAGACACTTTCTCTCCCCAGCACACCATTAAACCTGCAATGTTTGCCTACATGGCATAAACTATGTCTGACACCACCAGTGCAATTTTAATGACCTCTCTGAAGCAGTTTTCTGTGGATGAGCACCGTGGAGCACCGCTTCGACAAATGTTTGCCGTTCGGTACACCCAGCGCCTTGCTACGTGGGTAAAAATCCACGCCATGACGCACAACGTCAGCGATTCATCTGTTCTTCGCCATGCGCTGGAACAGTACGCAGTCGCCAACGGATACGACGCTCACCACTAAGCAGGTGAAGACATCGGGCTGGCACCCGTTGTCTTCGTGATCAGTCAAACCGACACCACCAGGTCCCAGTTCACTTCACATCGAGATTTTAGCGATGAATTCGCGCGCACTCCTTTCCAAGGTGAAACCCTTTCTGCCCAAGGAAGGTGTTTACCTTGACTCTCAAATCCGCAAAAGCAGCCGTCACCATCGCTGGTTCTGGGAACGCAGCACTGACGCCAACATCTTCAAGGTCATGGCCCTGCCGGATGAGGTGATTAATGCAGCCGCTAGTCGCCTGTTTCAGGAGAGTGTTGGCTTTGGCATTGCCTACCCCGGGATATCAGCCATTGAGTTGGAAGTGATCGCGGCTGCGATCTTCAACGTCCCGAAGGCTCAAATCCAACAGGGTGGAAAAACCATCCCACTTTTTCTGCTCTACACCCGAGCAACGACCAGGGCTGCTCTAAAGAATCGAGAGAACCAAGAGGTTCAAAACGCTATGGCGCTGCTTGCTTGATGAATCAAACAAAGCAAGTTGCATCCTCACTTCCGGTTGAGCACACACCAGCCGGCATAGACGGCCAACCCGAGCATCAACCAAGGGAACAATGCACGGAGAACAGTCAGGCCGATCAGGATCACCACGACACTGATCGCGGTTCTCTTGACGAGGGTTTTGCTGCTGTCAGTCATGTACTGCCAGCGGGGAACAAGAGCCATTACGACACCGATGCTGCGGATCACTTTTTAGAAGTTCTTGGCTTCGATCGCCATGAACCGGTAATTCTCAGCGCTGGCGGCAAAGACTTCTGGCGTATCCCTCGAAAACCCAAAGCTGGGTACAACTGGGAACAGATGACCGCTCAGGCTGCCAATGGTCGTGATTGGCCGGCATTCCTCCAGTTACTAAAGGACCGCCCAAACGCCTGCTTCCAAAGTTGCATCGGCGGCACCACCAACGATGAGATCACTGGTGGTTGGCTACTGGTCTATGAGATCGACCACTACCCCAAAGAGCAGCAGTACGACCTTTGGACTAAGGCCCGCCTACCGGAACCAACAGTGGTGCTGGACACCGGTAATGACTCACTTCATGTCTGGTATCGAATGGATACCCATTACGAGAGTGCTGACATTAGTGATGGCCGTGAGCGCTTAGCTCAAGCCATCAACAAGGTGCTTCCAGACGGGGTGACTTGCGATGAAAAGGTGTGTCGCCCGCACCAACCGATGCGGCTGGCTGGCTTCCCACACAACAAATCTGGGGTGCTGTCGAAGGTTGTTTTAGAGACCGGCAACGTCTACCAACTCATGGAGTTGATGGACTGCTGTCCACCTCCAGAAGACAAGACCCCGCAGGGCCAATCTGACGATTCCAACCTGTTCCATCGCAACGATGAAGGGGAGGAGATCCTCAAGATCGGCTCCTATCCATCACCCTCAGATTTGAAAGGTGCCGCAGTGCCTCTTGAGCTAGGGCTCAGCGCTAAGACCAGAACCAAGATCAATAATGGTCAGCGCTCTGGTGAAACTAAACACCGTTTCGAGACTGCTCACAGGATCAGTCGATCACTGCAAGCGGCAAAACGAGGCATTGAACATTTTGGTTACCAAGTTGCTGGCGATCCGCTTGAACTGTTTGAGGATTTCTGCCTCAACAGCAAATGCGAGCGCGGCTATCTCGGCAAGTTCAGTGAGCTGCATCAATGTGCAGCCCACTTTGAAACTAAGGCACACAAATTTGGCCCTGCTGAGGTCAGTAGTAATGCGCTGAAGCGCAGCATTACTAAGTGGGCAAAAGGTTCAGGCCGTTGGCGTCCTGGTGAAATCACAAGTCACCATGTTCGCGATGGTTCGTTGGCTAGGAAGCTGGCGTTCTTCAAGCGTTATGTCGCCCGGTGTGTTCGGGAACATCGCAACAGCCTGCGCCGCAACGTCTACATACGAGACGTACTTGAAAAGCTGAAGTTAAAGAGCCGCTTCAAAGACAAGGACATCACTGAACTGGTGCTGGCCACACAGGCTGACAACAGTGGTGAAACCTTCAAACCACTCAGCGCGAATGACCGCCGCAACATGGTGCGGCCACAGGTGGAATGGTTAATCCCAGACTGCATACCGCAGGGTGATCTGACGATCATTTGCGGCAGGGCCAAGGTCGGCAAAACCATCTTGGTAATGGACCTGATTCGCTGTCTGCTGACCGGTGATCAGTTCCTTGGTTTCCCTGGTGCCGGCATCCACAAAGTGTTGCTGGCAAGCGATGACCAAGGTGATGGTGATACCGCCGACATGCTGGATCGGCTGAAAATCTGGGATCACCCAAACCTGCTGTGGAGCAGCAAGTTCAGGGTCACAGAAGATCAGTTGGATCAGCTGCTGCAGACCATCGAACAGAACCCTGGTCTGGTGGTTGTTGTGGATTCACTCCGCTCCGTCACCAGATCGATGGATTGCAGTGAATCCGACTCGTCACTGGGTCTGGTTCTTTACGACATCAAATCTGCTGTTGTCGCAGCAGGTGGGACGTTGGTGCTGATTCACCACGCTAACAAGACGAATGATGCGGTCGGCATGGAAGCCATGTCCGGTCACAACAGCATTGCTGGCGCGGGTAACGGCGTTCTGAGCCTTAGCTACTTACCAAAACCTGGTGGCAGTGGTCTGCAGAAAGGGATTCCAGAACGACGAATGGTGCGTGAAGCACGATCAGGGCCAGCTTGTGACCTAGTGGTAAGCATTGGTCCTAGCGGGCGTTTTAGTCGAATCAGCACCTTTGAAGAGTGGGAGCAACTGGCGGATAAAAACGCCAACCGCAACGATCTCAATGGTGTTCCTCAAGTCGTCAAAGACTCCCTGATGAACATGCTCGATCGCTACGACAACGACGCTGGCGCTACAGCAGTAATCCAGCTCCTAAGGGAGACCGGCCACTGTGATTTCGACGTCAAAGTAAAAACCGATCTGGATAGCACCACCAAATACGTCAGCCTGCAACGTCACTTGAACACCCTCAATGACAAGGGGATTGTGGATCAAGTGCTGGAGTCTGGCGGGTTCTCTAACCAGAAGAATCAACAAGGGTGGCAATTGACGGAAGACGGTGCAGAGATGGTGAGAGCCGTACTGACCTAATTATCAGTTTCTTAAGTGCAACTAAATTAGAATCTAATGAGGATTTCACAGGTGTAAGATATTTGAACACGTGGAAATGATCATGCCAACTATCAACGAAGCCCTCCATATGGTGGAAACTATTAGAAAGCGTTCGAACGAACGAGAGTTCCCCGCCCAACTCCATTCAGTCTTTCTCCAAATCGCGGCCAAGGAAGGCGAGATGAGTCAAAAGGCCATTGCCGAAAAACTTGGGATGTCAGCATCTTCAGTAAGCCGATGCGTTGGCTGGCTTGGCCCTAGAAACAAGCTGAGGCGGCGTAGTGGACTTGGCTGGATCAAATCATTTAAGGATGACAATTCAACTGATTGGAGGGAGAAAAAATGGAGATTAACCTTAAAAGGAAGACAAATTATTCAAGAGGCTCTAGGGGAAGAGCTCCCCCCGCCTAAATACACACCCAAGCCATACAACCGAACGCATGAAATGCGAGAAGCAATCTTGAGCTTGTGACTGACGTGACCGATGTTTCCGGCCCTGCGGGGCTGAAAGCAGCAGTCACATTAGAAACAATAGAAATACTCATTTTTCTTTCTAGGATTTTCAATGTCAGACATTGGTCAGGAAAGCTTACAGTTTCGGATATCCAAATATCATGAGGAAAACCTCAAATAATGGATAACAGTCGAGAAATTGCAAGTTTCCGCCGCAGGGCCAATAAGGTCGCTGTCATCAATCAGCCGCCTCAATTTGAGGTTGCCGTTTGGGGCGAAGGTGACACTCCGCCAGAGGAGAAACCCTGGCAGCTGAGGATCATGGTTGAGGCAAAGAAAGACGCCCCTTAATAGGGCACCTTTTATGCAAAAGATAAGGCAGCCTGATCCTTCTGATCCTCCGTCACATGCAGATAGCGCTGCAAGGCTGACATTGATTCATGCCCAGATAGTGCCATAAGGTGCGATAAGGGCACCCCGGCGTTATGAGCACTAGTTAGCGCCGAACGCCGGAAAGAATGGCTTGAAACGCCTTCAAGACCGCATTCATAAGAAGCGCCATTCAAGGCATCCATGAAGGCGCGTGATGACAAGCACTGACCAACAAAGCGGCCAGGAAAAACAAAATCACCATTCATAGGTTGGCGGCCATTAATGGCGGCCCATTCATGACGCCATTGAGCAAAAACTTCCCGAAGTTTTGGGACTTGCGGAATGGTCCGGCTCTTGAGCTTGCCTTTGGTGATTGTCTTCGGAAATGTGATGTGGCTTTCGGAGATGGACTGCCACTGGAGCTGTCTTCCCTCCGAAATCCGGCAACCAGTCCGACGACAAACTTCAGCCAAGACTTGATGGTGTTTTGCAGGCAAGGCAGCGATCAGTTGATCCAGCTGAGTGGATGAGAGAACCGCCGCTTGCCCGAAGCGATTGGTCTTCATTTGTTTAATTTTTTTGGTGCAGGACACCAGTGCCTGAATGGCACCGCGTCTTATTTATATTTTACGCGGCTCTTGTACTACTTGAATCGATTTGCAAGCTATTTAGTGCACAGCAGTTCTTATTGCTCTGTCTAATTATTTAAGCAATACTGATATCTTTAGCACTAATAAGCAGGGGGCAGTGTTGCAACTTTGCTTATGCATATCACCCTTCAGGGAACTTACTTAGAGAGTAGCACAAGAAGATCACTAATGTCATACATCCAATCAACATAAGAGCCATTGACTACTATTAGTCAAGACGTTCTCTTCAATGTGGAGTCCGATTGGACAACATCACCAGAAGAGTGGGAGCGGGCACGTCGTTGTCACAAATGTGGACGGCAGCTATTCCCTACCAATGCCAAAAGTGCAGAGGCGTGGGCTATTGCTGCTTATCAAAAATGGGTGACAACGGGACGCACTCCAGAACAACAGCGAGATACAAGAGCCCCAGGGCTATTGGATCAACTTCAACGTCGTGGCCACCACCATCCTTTGACCTGATGTCTATCCACATTGATCACACCGGTGCATTCGCATCTTTCTGGAATCGTGAGTTTCCAGAAATGCCATGCCCCCCACTGCCGAAAAAAGCGTCAGACCTCACAATGACAGCCAGAGAAACTCTTCGGATCTCTGATCCAAAGCTGTTCCAAAATCTATTTGCCAACAGCACAACTTCTCTTCCTGCTGATATTGCTAATCGCAGGAATCTTGGCGAGAGCATCCCTAGCGATGCAACTGCTCTTGAAGCTGCCGGCTTGCAGTGGGAAGCAGAAGAACTCCGCCGCAGGGCCAACATCGCTGAACTGCAACGTACTAATCAGCAGATCGATGAAAGTCGAAAGATCCAGCAGATGGATGCACAGCGTCGAGACGCATGGACATCGATGGGTGTACTGCAGCGCATGGGACACGAACCCATGACTCCCGAAAAGGTCGCTTACTACCGCCAGAAATACGGGGTCTCTGGTCAGTGACCACGAGCCCTGCCGATGAAAACCAACTGCAGCGTCGGGAGAAGCAGGCCTCTGCTCCTGTTCCCCCGAAGGTACTGACAGGCCTAACTCTTGCTGCCAGTGGCAGCAGTTGGGATGACGCTGCCGCTGCAGTTGGCTTGAAGGCAGCAACGCTTCGGCGTTGGCATCGCAACGACCCCAGGTGTCATGACTTCATTGAGACGGTGGTGCGGGAGAACATCAGCACCGCCAACAATGTTTTGAGCAACGCTCTTCCCCGACTGGCAGATGAGCTGGTGACGATGGCGTTGGACAAAACGGTGAAGCCTTACAGCCGCATCGCTGCAATTTCAGAAGCGTTCAAGATCGTGAACACCAACGTGCTGGAAGCAGAGCAAAGGCGGCAGCTGCAGGCAATCCGAGCACATCTGAACAGCCTTGAGGATGGTGGCGCCCAGGTAATAGATGTGTAGAACTAGAAAAGAGTCTGTCTCAGGATGCCGGCAAGATCCCTCTCCAACGAAGACAGAAGAAGGCTTAGTGAATTCTTTTTCGCGATTGATTGGTTTAAAAGTGATTCTGAATTATTTGATTTCTTCAAGAGTTTTCGGCTAACCACTGATGACATTGTCAGGCTTACGCATGATTACAAATCCACGCCATTTGATCTCTCTAAATGGAAAACAGTCTTTTCAGACGCAAGTGATACTGTGGCGGCCAGGGCTCTATTAGAACTTTTTGATACATTCGAGTCTGATGAAGTCCCCAAGAAATTATTAGACACCTACAGAGAGTGCAAAGAGATACTCGGGAAGCATTGCACGGACTGGTCCCCAGACATAAGTGTTGCCGAAACTTACTTCGAACAGCAAAAAGAATTAGTGTTAAAGGACTGGAATACTGCCAATCTCGGCATCTGGGTCTCTCAGTACCGCTTTGGAGACGAACAGCTGGCAGACAAGCTCTTGGAGAAGTACCGACAAGGCTTAACCATCATGCTCATCCTCCAAGAGGACGGGTACAACCGCCAACTACAGGAAAGCCATTGGAAACACATGCCATGCAGTGTTTGGTGGTACCCGAAGACAACAGAAGGCGGCATCAATCATCACAAGTTCTGCATTATTGATGGTCAAATTGTTTGGCATGGCAGTTTTAACTTCACATGGAGTGCGTCAAATCGAAACCAAGAAGAGTTCACAAGGGATGTAAATCCATCGAAGATCCGAGAATTTTCTGGAGCATTCACACGTATTCGCAACACTCTTGAGATCGACGTTTAATCACCCTGAAGCTTGCGCTTCACATCTTCCTGCTGGCACCACTCAGCGATCTTGAGCCACTCCTCAGGGGTGCCATCACTTTTAAAGCGATTGGCTCTCCAGCTGATGATTTGTACGTTGCCTTTGACGTAGCCAAGCGAGGGAATGAACTTGTCGAGGCTCGGTGAGTTGTCACTGCGTTCACCAGTGCCATCTGGAGCCTGCTTAATCGGTATTCCCAGCACTGGACAGACATCTGGAACACCCATCTCTTTGAGATCAAGAGGCGTCAGATCAAAGGGAAGGCCCTGCTTTTTTGCACGCTGCTTTGCGGAGTTCCAAAGGGTGTACTCAAGCTCTTCTTGTCGCCCATCAACCTGAGGACGAGACATGCCGTGTTTGACACTTCGATTGCAGCCGCAGCTGCAAGTGGTGTTCGGATTTTCAGCAAGACGATCCCTTCGCTGAATCCAATGCCCCATTGGCAAGCGATAAGGCTGTCCCTTGGAATATTTGCCGCAGGCGTGGCATAGGCATGCGATCCACCAGCGGTCTCTGTAAGTCCGTTCCTTCTTGGACCAGCCAAGCTTCTCTCCCTTGTTTTCAGGGAAACCAATGACCTCCAGATCACCTAAGCGATCACCGACCTGACAAGGCATCAGATGAATGGGGTTGTCATTGCAGTGAAGACGCCACAGAGGACTGCCTTCACCGTTGTCGATTGCTTCCTGCTTCTTAGCCCAGCCCTTGATCACAGTCGCCGTGACAGCTTTCTCATTCCCGCATGAGCAACGAGCTAGCCATTGAGGGATGGTTTGGCCTTCTGCCGCCTTTTTGCCGTACTGAAGCCGGCGATCAAGAAGCTCAACAATGGTCCATTCGCCAAAAGTCTTCCCTGCCCAATCAGTAGCTCTCTTGTTCGGGCTGCCTTTTGGACGTCCCAAGCGAACGGCTTGAACCACTGCCTTTAAGGATGCCAGGGAAACAGATACCTAGGACTGCCCTAAGCAAATAGTCGGTCAATTTTGCGTGCAGACGCCCGAAAATCCCCAACACCCTTTGCCCTGACTGACCTGATCACTGCCTTCTAAGCAGTCGGTCGTGTGTTCGAATCACACAGGGGGCGTCCAACACACCCAATCACAAAAAGCGTTCTGGGGAACAGCCCGTGACGTTGATTTCCCTTGGCCTAGCACTTTGCCCATAAAAAAAGCATCAGTCAGTAATTGGTGACTTGAGCTTTATATCCAATGTGCACTGGCTAAGAACAGATTGACCTTATTTTTACCCAGCCATGCAGATGTATCTCGCGGACTGCATCTTTCCAGATATTGAGGGACAACTCGCTGCCTACAAGAGTTTTTGTGAGTTATGGGATTCAGGCGAGATGACAAAGGCCGATAACTTCCCTGGCTTTGAAATGCTGTTTCGCGTCCATGCACCAGGAGCTGGTCGTGTGACGTGTTTGTTTAAAGCCGAAAGTGATGCGCAGATCTTTGAACACTTCGCTCCCTGGCGCGCTCAATACGGCATTGAAATCGACTTCACCCCCGTTATCGGTTGCCAAGACGTTGTGGACCATCACAAAAAACTGTTTGCAAAAATGGCCTAAGGGCCTCAGCAGTGCAACCGGCAAACACCACCGCCCCATCTCCTGGATCATCCCGGTTGCATCGACTCGCTTCAACACGAACTGTTATGGGAGCAAGCCTCTCCAACAGCTGATCAGACAGGGATCTCTGCTTCGATATCCCAACCTTCCTCGAGTAGTTCATTAGCAACCTGCGTTGCGTCTTGAGAGGCAACATCCACAAGGAGAAACTCCTCTTGTTGGTTGCAATAAATCCTGGTTAGTCCGATCACGGCGGGGGCTCCCAGGCGTCGATACAATTAGTTTGGCACTCGCTCAAACTCAGGGCAAACACCACTACAACATCGCAGAGGTGGCCCTCCGCAATGAGAAAGCAAACAATGGAGTCAGATCAAAACAGACCCATGTCCAAAGCCCGCGATCTGATTAACGCCCATCTTTACCAAGTCTTGGCGACTTTCTCGGTGGTCTATGGAGCGATTCAAATTGCTCCGATTGCCAACCAAGCAAGGCACTGCAACACTTGCATTAAGGGAGTGATCGCAAGCTTTGAGAAAAAAGGAGATAAGTACACCCACCATCACGTTGGGTACCAAAATTTTTTACCGGAAGCGATCTGCAAGGGATATTAAAATATATCCATTTAATTATTTAAATTATATTCAACAAAATCAAAATTCATACAGGTAACTACTTAATTGATATGAACCAGATAGTTGCGCCGCAATAGGCTCACCAACAATTTAGAAGTCTTATTTAGAATTAGCAATGCAAGAATATTGATAACCACTGCCATAAAATAAACTAGTGCTGTGGCGAACGGTTAATTTTGTAAATATTCAAAGCGAAACATGCAGTACTAAAACTGACGAGGAGAACGAGAAGGTCTTGGGTAGTCATTGTTTTGGGTAATTAAGATGAGTGGAAGAAGCTCTTCAGCCTTGTGATTTTTTGACTACAGGAAGGTCTGTCGGCTGTGCAAGCACGAAAACGACAGCGGCAGTCAGAACCGAGGTGATTGCGATGAGGGCGAAGATCGCGCCTGAATAATCAGTCATGAAAACCGCTTGTGAACTTATGCAACAGACTATAGAGCATTTGTTACGGGTTGTAACCGCCTCTCAGTTTTTAGCCGTCATGTGAGGGAAGACCCAGCTAGCGCGGCTCAACCGCAGTCCTGCAAAACGATTTGGTGCCCAAGATTGGCATCGATCGTACCGATCACCATTGATGAATCATCCAAAGGAAGGATGCTCTGGCCGCATCACAACTCCCAGAGGAGGCATACATCCATCCTGATTTGCAAATCGTGTGCATTGATTCAAGCTTGCGAAGAATTTCTGCCGGATGTCAGGTGTCATCACTTTTTCGGCATTCAATATCGAAGGCATGATTCCGCCCTCGAACCTGGGCAAACGCGTGTTGGCATAACCCCAACGAATCTCATGCCCCCGAGAAGCTCGGGGTTCCGCACAACAAATAATTTCACAACAAATACATCAATCAATCCGTGCAAATCGCCATCCAATGCGATTCCGACTGCAAAAGATTTTTAAATATTTTTATTTAGTCGGATCAAGTCACACGTTAACTTGTAGTTACAACCTGGGGTCTAAGAATGAATTCGACTTAGCCCACCTTCGAGGCAGGCAGGCAGGCATGAGAGGAAGATCTTTGCTCACTCCCCTGGGTCAGACCCGTATCTAGGCTCTGTATTTTGGCCGTGGCTGACAGCTCATGAGTTTATACGGATGCAAAAAGATTCACGATTAAGCAAAATGCAATTAGATGTATAGATCGCAATGAAGTCACTTGCACTCAAAACATCTGCCTTGCTGGAGATCTTTTTAATTCAAGCATTGCTTTATTTAGTTTTACTACCACTTAAATTGATATACCGTGCGCCTCAGCCCAGCTGGAACTCATGGTTTATAAATCAAAAGCTTTGCCAACTTGATCGTCAATACTGCTGAAACTCACCTCACGGTCAGGTCGCTATTCCCATCACACAAAAAAAATCTATCCATATGACTGCCTCAGCCCTACAAACAGCGCTCACGATCACTCATCTGAGCTCCTTAAACACCTCATTGCTGAAGAGATCTGCTTTCAGATTCAAAACATCGCCGACGGGGTTCCAACGGGAAGGCTGGCCAATGCCATTGGTTAAGCGGTTCATGCACGTCGCTGTTGAGGACTTGACCGATTAGGCGCCCATTGGCAGCAAAAGACACATCTCAGTTCAAAAACGATTGGGGTAGGTGCGGGTCTTTTGATTGGTTACAGCCTCGGACGGAACAATCCCGAGTAATCACATTTCGGAGCTTCGCTGCCCAACCGATTTTTTGCAGCAGTGATCACAGCGACCCTCAAAGAAAAGTGCGACATTGAATTAATGAGTCCAATTTTTCGCTGCCTGGGTTGCGGCCAATACATCGAGAGATCGTTAGCAACCTACAAAAAACACATGGGCAAATTTTTTGCTCAACCTGCAATGATCGAAAGCAGCTTGATGCTGCTACCGGTTCAAAAAAGACGTAGTACTTGATCAGCCATGACTCAACCCGATAACTGGCGATGCTTATCCAACATCAAGAGGAACGCATCCATCACAAAGGATCCAATTTTTGACTCAGCACATCAAGAGCCAAACAAGAAGGCCCCCAACCCCGACACCTTTAAAGAACTGAGCCCAAGTCAAGCCATAGGTGTCAAGCTGAAGAGTTCTCATCATCAGATTCAAAACCTCTTTGTGCTTACGGACGAAAAGCGAACTATCAGCTGTATTGAGCTGTTGAATCTGCTTGAGTTTGATCTCACCGAGCTTTGCCAATTTCCTCATTCCGACTCAGTAACTATAGCTCTCATCAAATCAACTGGCCGATTAATAAGGTCCTGAGCATAATGCAAGGAATCAGACAGCAGACAATTTGAGTTGAGGCAAGGCAAGAGATCACTCAAGCTGTTGACCTCAGAGTCTTAAACAAACAGCTCAACAATCGAGAGAGCTTCAAATATATCAATACCAGCTCAAATCAGGACAATCATCCTTAACAACTTACGCATAAAATAAAAATTAAAAATGAACCTCAAAATAAATGATGTAAATCCTGCCTATTGAACAAGCCACTTAGGGCTCAGCATCGCTCCCCCAAACCGGTGGAGTCGGCGCCCATCCCTTGCGAACAAGCTCCAGCCAAAGCTTTCTTGCTTCTGCATCCCGCAGATATCGACGCGACTTCAGCAACGCGGGCTCACCATTTGGCATCCCCCGGCCTTGGTCAACAAAAACACGAGGGTCTTGCGCCCAAGACCTGTCATCACGGTGGAAGCGATACGTCCAATACCGCTTGCTATCCGTCAACCAGCCTTCCCCCATACTCCAAGTTGCAAGTACACTTGTACTAACAGCTTGCTCGGGTCTTGTCAAGCGCCCATAAAGCCAACACTTAATCTTGTGGAGCATGGCTCCAATGAGGCGCAGGCAATGGCTCTGTAATTCCACTCCGCCGATTTTGTTCCTGAGGATGGAGTCACCTATTGCATTAAGCGTGACTCTCTTGATCAAGACTTCACGATCTATGAGAGACGAAACGATCAATGTATTGATAGCGGCCTTGATCAAGCCATCAAAGACCTGGACTTCGCCGAATTCAAACGGCTTGGACTATTAATTAAAACGATCATGGACATTGATCAGTGGATCACCTAATTCAACGTAGCCACGATAACGATTAGGAGTCGCCACGAAAGCTTCAGGCGCCAGAACAGAAGCTGAAGCCGAGAAACTTGTCGTACGCTTCCTATCAATTGCGCTTCAACAAATCAGTTAGAGTGATAGTCAATATCAATACAACACATCAGTAGCCAGAAAAAGGGCTTGATGAATGGTGAACAACAACTCGCAAGATGCCATCATCTTCGCACACATATCCAAAGGTTTTATCCACTTTGCTTCTCGTTCCATCAGCAGCCTCAATATGAACCCACCCCATAGCGTTCGCTGTGTTGCCAAAGATTTGGATCACAGCGATCTCTGGTCGACAGATCACCCAAGGGCTACGCTTGGGACCAAGGGTTCCAAGCGCGAAGCCAAGATCGTCAAAGGCTGCGTTATCTCCGACGAAATATGAAACTGCTCCCGCACGGGTTTCACGGAAGGTTGTTTCACCCTTAGCCCAAGTTGGCTTGAAAGCGACTGGACCATATTGATAGCCATACGCCCCATCAATCACCTGACCAGCAAGAGGCTTGGACTGGTCCAGCCCACCCTTCGCATGGGCCCGACCGATCGCAACAAGAGCGTCACACTAGGCCTCTTGAGCCGCTTCCACTTCGCCAAGCTTGATGGTTTCAACCATCGCAGCTGGCTGTGCCAAAGCGCCCAGAGCAGTAAGCGTTAGAGCCGTTACGGAAAGAGAAGTAGTAGCCAATACTCGAAGCATGACAAGGGTTTCAACGAATAAAGGCTTCATAGCAATACCAATCCGAACTGTCAGAAAGCCAAGAAGTGAGGCTCATCCAGCATTGAATCCAATCAATTCAGCCAAAGGACTACGCCCAAAGCTCAACTCAGCCATTGAGGAGAAATCAGAGCAGTGCCGGGAATCATCGCTAACGTACAAAATATCGTCAACAAGCTATAGATGAACGGAAAAATACTTGTGGGTGGCATTGTCATCTTTTTTCTTTTATTCTTCATTTACGAGAGCTGGCTCATGAGAGGTCTGCCCCACTAATCGCTATTATGGACTAGTTTTTAATTCCATCAAACTTTCAAACCAAAACCACCTCGACTAGAAACAACCAAAATCCATCAATTTTAATGGATACAAATCAAACACCAGAACAACAAACTCGAAACAACAACAACATCTCCGGCAACTCATTGACGAGATTCCTTGATCGAATCAGACGACGCATCGCCTTTGTTCCGGCTGTTGATGACACCGTAAAATCACTGAAGGATGTGGGAATTGAATTGAAAGACAATCACACTTAAAGATGTTGCACCGTCACAAGCTGTTTTTTTTAGTGGCCGTCGAAGAAGACGTGAGCCATAAAATTGATAAAAGAAGCCGCCTCCTCGATCAGACCAGACAGACGCCAATTTTATTATCGGAAATCAAAAGCAATTGCGACTCGTTCAGTTATCATCGATTGCGTAGACATACATCTGAATATAAAGGAATCTCCTATCAATGAATAGTCAACGCATGCATTGATCTCATGAAGGTCTGATAGAGAAGAAATGCAATTAACTGCATAAACATCTTAGAAAATCTGGAGTTTTTGACTTCTCATCCGTTATTTCTGCGATCATAACTTTCATCTTGCTGATAACACGAACTTCAATCTTGGTAACGACGCTATAGACCTTCCATAGACCCACTTGATTCTCTGATCTGGCGTAAGTAACTTGCCAAGCATCACCAACGGGTGTAACACTAATTTGTGTCCATAAAACTTTATTACTATCCCCAGGGAAAAGAAAGTACTTAACGGATCCATCTTCCTTTTTTTCTTTATCAAAGCCAAGATCCTTCAATTGATGGTCTAGGTCCTGCATAGCGACGAATCGACTTAAATCACTCTGGCGATGGACGCATCATCCGCATGCGATTAATGCCAAATCAAACAATTTGCTCTATTGGCCATGCCCAAGCCTGCGTCGCCAAGCACGTTCAACCCGTGAGTTTCTTAGAGAGGGAACTCAGCCATGAGCGCGCGAAAGCAAAAACCAGCCCAAAACTCCTCGATGTTTGACGGTTTTCAAACCTTATTCAAACCATCAGCATCTTTGCTTAGGCCGGTCGAGACAAGTCAGATATCAATTGCAGCTGCTTTTCTAGACCACACCAAGCAGTCGCTAAATAATTCAATTAAAGAAATGCCATAAAGTATAGTGCTGCTCGACAAAACAAAATCATTAAATCGAAGCATTAAAACAAGAATATGTAATTTAAAGCAGCAAAGATTCAACCTTGATAGTCAAATCAGCAGGAGAGTCAGCTCGAAGCCAACGCATCTTGATGAATGCCTTGCATCGTATTTTCGAGTTTGGCCACATCCTGTAGCCCATTCACGTCAAACCATGGTGCCGAAGCCCAATCAAAGCCCTCACCAAACGTGTTGTCGGGTGCCACGACATACCAATGGCAACTGACGTCGGGTACATCAACAGCGCATTTCGACCAATCGGCTTTCCACTGCGGTACTTGAACCCACATGACAGCCGCAAAAACCAGTGAAAATAGGCTTCGCAGCATAAGGATCATTAAGTTGATGTCGGAACATAGTCCAAATCCCATAGAAGGGGAAGCCTTCGCGGCCACCTAAGCCTGGGAAGGCCAACCAGGTTGCGTTTGATGGGCTAGCAACCACGTCGGGAGCCACAAATCAGCGCCGGCTATTTCTTCGGGGGTGGCTTGATCAACTCCCCAGTTTGCAGCGAGACCACTCCAAAACTCACCACAAAAACCAAAGCAACGAAACCAAGAAATCCAGCGGTGAGATTACTAATCTCCAACTCACCGAGCATGAAACCCAAACACTGCATAGATGTCCTGAAAGATCTCCATTGAAGCCAATTAGCGACGAATCAAACGCACCACAACGAAAGTGGCCGAAACCGCAAGAGGCCATATCAGCCAACTGAGCTGCGGGAAGGCAATCGCCAGAACAAGTCCCACAGCGAAGAATAGTAAGAATCGTCCGAGCGTCATAGACATGCTTTGATCCACTGCATCAAAGCCTACGTAGCAGCTATCGGGAAGGCCATTGAGCAATTGCACTCGCTTGACAGCGCCGTTCAAAACACGTTTGATCGATTTATTCTCGAACCCCAAGATCGGCATCGCAGAATGAACGAAACCACATTTGATGTGATCCCAACTCAGGACGAATCTGGTTACTGGGTCAGGGTTTGTTCAAAAGATCGCTGCTGTGATGCATTTGTTTCCTCTATGCATCTCACTGAGGACAAAAAGCCCCAGTTGATGAAATGCATCCTTAAAAGTTGAGATCTAAAAAGGGAACAACCCTGCCAAGACCCGTCGGTGCCTCGACATCAGCGACACATCGATTAGTCCTCAAACAATGTGATTCCACTAGCCTGCTCTTCAAGATGTTCGGCCCTGTCTAAAACAGCCTTCAAGACATCTTCAGGTCCAGGCATAATTGCAAGCTGTTCCAACGTGTATGCCACATCCCTTGTTGCCGTGAGAACCGCAGGTGAGACCTGCTCTAAGGGGATCGATCGAGACCTTTGACGCTTGCGTTTGGACTCAGCTGGTGATCTGACGTTCTTCGCCATTTCTGAGGTGCTTTGTTATCCATTCTGCTGGTTGAACCGGCCAAACAGTTCGATCACAGTTGAACTGGAACGATCCATGGCACAGTTCCAGAGATACACCTGGCTGTTGTGCCTGAGCTAGATGCCACAACGGCAAGACACAAGCAGCATCTTCATCAAAATATTTGAAATGCATCTTGCTGACTTGTCCCAACCACAGCCATCAAAGATGATTCACTACTGATTACCATAAAAGCGGCAATAGCTCAACATTTCTAGATTCGAAATACCTGTCCATAGCTCCGCCATAACCAAGGCATTGACCTCTTCGGGACTTCCATCAGGTGCTCCCCAATACACAGCGCAAGGCAAGCGCATCCGATCGTTGCGGGAATCACGGATATCCATCCGTATTGCCACCACCGCAACCAAGGATGCGCAGACAACAACCGTGATGTGAAAAACGACTTTGATCTCGTTGCGAAAAAGTCCATCGCAGCAAATTGGAAGGAATGATGTCGGTTTCGATGTGAGTTCGCTGAAACGACACGTTCTCATCAACAAATCCGACATTATTAAGGTATCGAACCGGTGGTAATGCAGACCCCAAGACCCGTCAATGATCCTGCGAACACAGTAATTGTGCTCGTGGCCATCGTGCTCAGTGCACTCCTACTCGTTGGTCAAGCTCTGTTTATTGTCCCCGCCGGCAAAGTTGCCGTGGTGACAACGCTTGGAAAAGTGAGCGGAGGGTCTCGCCTCCCAGGGCTCAATCTCAAAATTCCATTTATCCAGTCCGTCAATCCTTTCGACGTTCGCACCCAGGTGCGACCTGAAGAATTCTCGACTCTTACGAAAGATCTTCAGGTGATTGAGGCCACTGCAACCGTGAAATACGCGGTTCGGTCGGAAGAGGCAGGCAGAATCTACAGAACCATTGCAAGCAATGATCGTGATATTTATCCACGAATCATTCAACCTTCACTTCTAAAAGCTCTGAAATCTGTTTTCTCTCAGTATGAACTCATCACGATTGCAACTGAGTGGAATGATATTTCAGCAATTGTTGAACGTACCGTCGCGGAAGAACTTAACAAGTTTGATTATGTAGAGGTTAGGAGTCTTGACCTAACCGGGCTACAAATTGCTAAAGAGTATCGTGCAGCGATCGAACAAAAGCAGATTGCAGAACAGCAACTTCTTCGCGCTCAAACAGAAGTCAAGATCGCAGAGCAAGAAGCCATCCGTTACGACACCCTCAATCGCAGCCTGGATGATCAGGTTTTGTTCAAGCTTTTCATCGACAAATGGGATGGCAGAACAGAGGTCGTACCGGCTCTTCCCGGCAATTCTGGCGGCACCCCTCCAGTCATCGTAGGACGTCGCAACTAGTTCAGTAAGTTTTTAATAGCTAATCAAGAGCAACTTCTTGAGGAGGGTGATCGCCTTGACAAGTTGCGCAGGAGCTACGACGGAGATGACGCTGTTGACGAGTCCTATTTGGTATTAACGATTGGCGCAAGCCTAATCTCAACACTGGGACTCCTCGCCAACAACGCTGCCGTAGTGATCGGTGCAATGGTTGTCGCCCCGTGGATCCTTCCCTTGCGAGCCCTGGTGTTCGGAAGCTTAATTGGTGACAGAAAACTGTTATTCCGCGCGCTGATCACCCTTGCCACAGGAGTGGTGATTACCACTCTGTTGTCGACAGGACTCGGACTGATCGCCCATGGCAATGGCCTATTAATTGTTGATTCTTTTCCAGAAGAAATCACAGCTCGCCTGGAACCTACGCTTCTGGATCTCGGGATTGCTCTCGCCGCTGGAGCCATCGCAACCTACGCCAAAGTGAATCCTGGAGCGGTGAGTTCGATGTCCGGTACAGCCATTGCGGTGGCCCTCGTACCGCCCGTTTGCGTCATGGGCATCATGCTCGCCACTGGTAAATTGAACCAAGCCCAGGGAGCAGGATCATTATTTTCTGCCAACTTATTGGGAATTTTAATCGGCGGAATCATAGTTCTTACGACCCGTGAGCCCTATTTCAGAGAGAAACTTCGAACACAAAACCAGTCACGATTGCCATTACTCATTGCACTCATCTTGGCATTTGCTGTGGGTGAAAAGCTTTACGGACGCTATCAACAACACCTTTACACAGTAAAACGAGAGAATGCGAAAGAACGTATTGAATCTGGAATTCGAGCCTTTTTAAAACAACGTACCGCCACTTTTGGAAATAATGAATCACTGGAACTGGCAAGCATTTCCTTCGATTGGCCAGATTATTGGGAACGTCAACGTTCTCCTCAGCTGCAAGTCGTCGTTCGTGTCACAGACCCAACGACGCCGAGCTACAAGCAAGTTCAATACATCCAGGATCGCATTAATGAAAAAATAAAAACAGCCTTTCCGGGACTCAAACTTCAAATGCAAGTTCAACGAATCAACGTAACGATAGTATCGGGGAGAGACGTTATTTTAGAGTCAGAAGAGTTTAATCTTGAGCGAATTTTACGACAAGACATACCTCAAAGCTCATCGTTGCCTGAAACAGTAAGCGCAAGTAAAGCCGGAACTGAAGCTCCCAAAATAACGGCTGAATAATCAACAGTTGAAGTACTTCCCGTAGATTTATCGATCTTCGATCCTGAATCCTTTTAACTCTTATCGCAAAGCAAGAGCCTCTAATAGCCTTACTGTCACAGCATCTAACTCCCCAAGCCTGCATAATTAAAAATATATCCATACAAGAAATGGAGGCCTTAGATCTATTTACGCTTTAATACAATGAACAGAACATGAATCACAGCTGCTGGCCACATCCCAAACAAAATAGGGAAGCCAAACCCACCGACTGCAAATAGATAGATCAGCAGATTGATCCAAAAGGCTCGCCCCAGTCCAACTTGGGTAAACACCCCCAGCGGCGGAATAAATAGCGCAATAATAATTCGAAAAATATCACCGAACGTCATGAGTCCTGTTCAGAGGGGTCCCTTGATGAATAGCAACGCTTCAGGCAAAGCGACAAAGCTCTGCTGAGCTTTAGGCATAGGGCCCAAAACGGGTTGCACATGCTGCTCCGAGCTGACATCCCAGCCGAATGGCTGTCTTCAACGGCCACTGGGCCGCAAGACCAGCAAACACACCCGCGGCAAAACTATCGCCACACCCATAGGTCTCAACGAACGGACCCGGCAATGCACTGGCGCTGTAGCGATCCCCCGTACTAATCAACCCGCCCGCTGCACCTTCCGTAGAAATCTGAACCCGTGGGGAAGGCACAAGATCTCCTGGTGCAACAAGCTCTGCGGGATCCAAACCACTCCCAATTAAGGCATCGATTTGAACGCCGGCAGATTCCAAAACCGCCAAGCCCACCCTTGGCGTAGCCGCCAGCACGGGAACAGACCTAGCAGCCTGCACTAAAGCGGCATCGGCCGCCGTAATGAACGCACCATCACATTGCTGCAAAACATCCCAAGGCAAGGGATCACTCAAAACAGGAGTCAGACGATCACCAATCACCGTGATTGCTCGATCTCCACTTCGATCTCCAAGGCCGCCCACCAAGCTGATGCCACGACGAGTGGGTCCATCGCGCCATGCCACATGGACCTCCACACCTCTCTCCTGAAGACGCTGAACACAGGCTTCTCCAACCGCATCACGTCCAAGGGCCGTGAAGAAGTACACAGGCCGATCCAGCAGTTGTACCAACTGGACAGCAATAACGGCGCCAGCACCCGCCGGCTCCTCAAGACGCTGCTGGGCATGACTGATGCAGCCCGGTTGAGGCCATCGATCCACCGCAAGAAACTCGACCGATTCGATATGACCAACAACGGCTAAACAAAGCCGGGGGAGCTTCGGAAGCGACACAGGATCGAAAGACTGATTCAAA
>QCVD01000018.1 GCA_003208835.1 Synechococcus sp. AG-683-C23
GAAGCGCGGTGGGTCAGCGAGCGCACCAAAGAAGCTTTTGCCGCGGCCAAGGCCAGAGGAGTTCGTCTTGGAGGGGGGACAGGCCAGGTGTTGCTGAGGAGACTTCGGAACGCAAGCAGAAGGCCGTTGCTGGTGCCGAGAGGTTGCGTGGAGTTTTCGTGGAGTTGTTGAACCAATCGTTCGTGCTGGCTTGAGCTATAGGGCCATGGCTGAAGCGCTCGCAGGTGTTGGCAAGCTCAGCACTGGAGGACGTCCTCTTGATCTGGAGCAGATTGGTCGGATACTCCAGCAGCTGAGTCTGTTGGGAAAGCCTCTTGGCAGTGACCAGGCTTGGGTCGCTGCCTGATGGGTCAGCGAAGCAGCGCTGAGCATCGCGACCTCAGCGCGCTAGCGCCTGAGCTCAGTCAATCCCTGTTGGATTGGTGGGAGATTCATGGCCGTAAGGACCCAGCCCTGAAGCCGTGGATGTTCACCAAAGACGGCAGGTGGCCAGAGCCGCATGAACATCTCAATGTCCTGGAGTGCTGGATTGCTGAGGTGATGCTGCAGCAGACCCAGCTGTCGGTGGTGTTGCCGTACTGGCAGCGCTGGATGAAAACGTTCCCCAGCGTGGAAGCTTTGGCTTCTGCGTCGTTGGAGCAGGTGCGCTTGCAATGGCAAGGCCTTGGTTATTACTCCAGGGCAAGACGAATTCATGAGGCCGCCCGGCAGTTGGTGCAACGGCCTTGGCCCGGGGATCTTGATGGCTGGATGGCGTTGCCGGGGATTGGCCGCACCACCGCTGGAGGGATTCTCTCCAGTGCTTTGAATGCGCCAGCACCGATTTTGGATGGAAACGTCAAGCGGGTTCTGGCACGGCTCTATGCCCATGAACGCCCTCTGTCGCGCGACCAGCATGTGTTTTGGGGCTGGAGTGAGACGCTTTTGGATCGATCGCGCCCTCGGGATTTCAACCAAGCTTTGATGGATCTTGGTGCAACGGTTTGTACCCCGCGTCGACCGGATTGCGCCCAATGCCCCTGGTGGGAGTCGTGTGCTGCCTACGCTTCAGGCGATCCAAGTAACTGGCCCGTGGTTGAAGAGCGTAAACCGCTTCCTTTTCAAGTCATTGGCATTGGCGTCGTCATCAATGCGGCTGGTGAGGTATTGATCGACCAACGCTTGGAAGAGGGTCTTCTCGGAGGGATGTGGGAATTCCCCGGTGGCAAGCAAGAATCGGGTGAGGCGATTGAGGCTTGCATCGCCAGGGAGTTCATGGAGGAATTAGGGATCTTGATCTCAGTGGAAAAGGAATTGATCACTGTGGAACACGCTTACAGCCATAAGAAATTGCGTTTTGTGGTGCACCTTTGTTCTTTGATTTCCGGTGAACCACAGCCAATAGCAAGCCAGCAAGTGCGTTGGGTGCGATTGGATCAACTCAAGGATTACCCGTTCCCCGCAGCCAATGCCCGAATGATTGAGGCGTTACTGCAGCGCTGATCGATTGTGATCATCAAGAGGGTGATGGCGATGTTGTTGCATTGATCTCAGGAGTTCTTTTGATTCAAACTGAAAGTCGTGATGGGTCACGTTTGTAGCATTCCAATATCCGGGATCTGCAGAAAAGCCAAGCGTACAAAATTGTAGATCTCCTCTTTGTTGAGCAATGGCTACAAACAGTTTGCGTGTATAAAAACCAGTCGATGGTCGCTTGTTGCTTGGATACTTCTCTTAGTCTTCGATTGCTGTTAACCACTCCAGATTAATCTTATGAATTTCAGGACGTTTTGATAAGTTAAGTTTGCTACGAAGAACGTAAATCCCATGATGTGGGATTTTTGGGCCCTGATCATATAAGGGAGATCCGATATTATTTGTTAGTCCCCAGTAGCCGAGCCATTGCCGCGAATAAAGAGCATTTCGCCGGAATCTGATAGGTAATAATGATGCAATGCATTCAGATTGTGTGCATGGTCGTGGTGTACAAAGAGACAATCTTGCTTTGTTCCTGAAATTTTCCTAGCAGGCCGTTGCTGAGAATTAAAGGTGTATTGGCAGCCAGAATTATAGTTTTTACTTGGGTTGGAATACCTTGACTTAACGGATCTAAGACGCGTCCGGAGAGGGGGGCAATGCTTGTCAGCATGGATAATTATATCCTATATGTTATATTATAGTGTAATAGTATGTATTAGGAAAGGGTGTGAAAGTTGGCTTTTGCTTCTTGCTGAAAGAGGGCCTGAGTCATTCTTTGCTGTGGCAACAATTTTTGTTGTCGGCTTCACCAGATTCTTACGGTCTTTATGTGCACGCTAAGACCCCGAACCCATCGCCAGTGTTGCCTGGCTCTCGTATTGATCGAAGCCCCCTTCCAACGGTATGGGGAGATCGAAGTTTGGTGGAAGCAACCCAGCGATTATTTCTGATGGCGGTTGAGGATGATTGTGATGCCATGGTTTTGGTATCAGGCAATATGTTGCCATTGCAGCCCTTTGGCTGGATTAAAGACTTTTGTAGGGTGACGCGATGTTCCGTTCAGCCTCTGTTTGGTTTAAATGAGCGGCAGATCAGTGCGAATGCAAAGCGGTTTGAACTGATCTCGCCATACTTGCAGCTCCCAATTGAGATGTTGAGGAAGCAAAATATGTTTTTTGTAATGACGCGGGAGGATTTCTGCAGGATCAATCAGCATGCTAATCTAGCAGGCTTTCCCCTTCAATCTCTTTCTGATGAGTATTACTGGGTGAATCACTTAATCCGGATTGAAGCACAATGGCTGCCTTCTAAAGTTATTTTTTGTAATCCAGATCCGACTCGAACACAAGCTTTAGCGATGGATTTAACACCGGAGCTTCTGGCTTCGTCTCGCGCGGATGGCTATGGCTTCATCCGTAAAGTCATCAGTATTGATGACCAGGCCGTTGTCGATCTGAGAAGTGTGTACGCTTCATAACTTGATCTTGGTTTGAATGAACTAATGGTTCATCCCTATCTAGGCCTGCCTCCAGAATGCTTTTGGCGTACAGGCGTGGCACAGAATGGTTCAACGTCGATTGAGTCGATTTATCAAAAAAGATTTACGATTGAGCCTGAAGATCAAATCTTAACGGCTGGGAGGTGTTTTGCTGAGCACATCGCCCGTGAACTGAAATCGCATTCTTTTCAGCTATTGGATCTTGAGCCGCCTCCGATAGAGCTTCCTTGTAATCTTCATCAGCTCTATGGCTATTCTCTTTATTCGGCGCGATATGGAAATATTTATACTGCAAAATAATTATTGCAACTTGCAAAAGAAGCCTTTTCGTTAAGGCCCATGCGCGTGATGAGCTGGCAGCGTGGGGATCAGATGTTGGATGCACTTCGTCCAACAATTGAGCCGGATGGCTATTCATGGATGTCTGAGATGGCTGCTCATCGTGAGCATCATCTGGCTTGTGTTTGCGAGTGCTTTGAACGCATGGATGTTTTCGTTTTTACATTAGGTTTGATGGAGGCCTAGTGTGATCTTGCCTCAGGTTCTATTTTGCTTGTGGCTCCTGGAGTGATTGCAGGTCTTTATGATTCTGAAAAGACTCGATTTGTTAACTTCAGCTTTTTGCAGATTCTGAGTCAGTTTGAGCTTTTCCGTTGGATTCTCCAAAAATTCTGATTAGATCGTCAGCTACCGAAAATTCTCCTCACCGTTTCACCAGTTCCTTTAACCGCAACTGCGAGTAGTCGCCATGTTCTTTTGGCGACGACTGATTCGAAAGCAGTTCTTCGTGCTGTTGCTTCAGAATTACAGCATCGATATGAAAATATTGATTATTTTCCTGGCTTTGAAATTATTAATCATCTAACCCCAAAAAAATCAGTTCTTTGATGAGAATTTGCGTACAGTGAGTGATGTGGGTGTGCGGTCAGTAATGGAGTGTTTTTTGCAGAATCATCAGCCTCCTCTTGTTAGCGCAATAGAAAAATAGGCTCCCATGAAAGATGCTCAATAAGAAGAGGTCGTTCAGTCGTTAATTTGCGAAGAGGAGCTGATGGAGCGTGATCTTGATGATTGATCAGCCTCTGCATTTTATTGGTACGTCCCATGTTCGGGCTCTTGATGGTGCAGCGTTGCATTGTGATCCATCGGTTCGCTTGTTGACGTTTACGGCTCTCGGTGCTCCTTTGTTGCGCTTATTACTCAATTAGCGTGATTTGCAGCTGCATGATCGCAGTCTTTGCTTTTCGATTCCAAGCCCTGATGATTTGTTGGCTGTTTTCGATCAGGTTGATGATCATTTTTGCCAATGAGGAATAATTTGACCCGTTTTCTTGAGTCTCCTTACCTTATTTATGATCTTCCTTTGGGAGTATCTGTTGTTCTTGTTGACCCACTATTTCGTCTTTCTCCGTAGCTCACAAGTCGTGTCATCAATGGCCGTTCATTCGATCGCTTGTATTGTTTCGATGGACGACCAATGACTTTGTCTGCATTGTCTAGATTAAACGATTTGGTTGGAGATTTTCATTGCTATGTCGAGCCGTTTCGTACTCATTTAACATTTAATCAACAGGGTGAGTCCAGTATTTTGTATTGATGAATGCTATGGCTTTGCTAGGTGCAGATGTATCGGTTTGGTTTTGGCGCTCCCCCAATTTTTTCGGTTATCAAATTGATTTAGATGCCCATGATGCCCTGCATCAATGGCGGCTATGTGCTGCTTCGAGTTCAGCCCAATTAATTCTGTTTCCGAAACATTTATCAGATCCTCAAACGGGAAGTGCATTGCCGCACTATCGGGGCCATCCAGTCCATGGCAATGAATTATTTGGGCAACATGCGCTTGATCATATTTTGCATTGTGTCATTACCGCTTCATGATGATTTGAGATCCCGCCTTTTAATTGAACAAGTCTTCCCAATTGGTTGTTTGTCTGGGCGAAGCAATTGTTGATTGCCTCGGTGCTCTAGGTGGGGATCCCTTTAAGGATGTTCCCGTCGATGATCGGATTGGGAGTGCACCCGCGCATGTGGCGTGTGGTTTGGCGCGTCTTGGCACAGCAGTCTCCTTCGTTGGGCGTGTCGGGCTCCATGCGATCGGTGATGAGTTTCAGCCCCTGTTTGTTCAGAGGGGCGTTGTTATCTCAACGCTTCAGGAGGACCCGTTGCGTTCAACGCGGATAGTGCTGGTGCGGCGGTCGCAAGCTGATTAACAACAATTTTAGGATTGCTTGTGATCAAGGGGAGGGGTTTGCCGATCAGGCTCTTTAACCGCTTGCCATGCCTGCAGCCGCCCAGTGGCTCTTGGTTGCCACGATCCCCTTAGCGACCGCACAGTCCGCCCAATTACTATTGGAAGCCATGGCCCAAGCGCGATCGCAAGCCATCCCCTTGGCTTTGGATGTGAATTGGCGCCCCACGTTTTGGGATGCCGCCGCTGATCCTGCCGCTGGACCCACCGAGGCGGCATGTTCAGCGATTCGTCCCTTGCTGGAGTGGGAGGCGTTGATCAAGTTGGCAAGGGAAGAGGCCCTCTGGTTTTTTGCTGACGATGATCCCCGTGCGATCTCGTCGGGGTTGCCGCAGCAGCCGGATGTGGTGGTCACGGACGGGGCCGCCCCAGTGAGCTGGTGCATTGGAGGCGAAAGCGGCAGCCAGCCTGCCTCGCCCCCTCCACAGGCTTTGGATACCAAGGGCGCAGCCGATGCCTTCACCGCCGGCCTCTTGCACCGTTTGTTTGCTCCGGTGGCTGAACGGCTGCGTTTTGCGGCCGCTTGTGGTGCTTTGGTTTGTGCTGGTGCGGGGGCATTGATCCCCAGCTCACGGAGGCTCAGGTCGATGCGTTTTTGGGGGGCGTCAGCTGAGCGATTCGACATCCATCCTTGGTGTGCGAAAGCTGCAATAGCCAAGCCTCGGGCAAGCTCAAACTGAGCCGTTCGGGCCATTCCACCGTCAACAATGCACCGATTGCTCTGGCTTCTTCGTCTTCCTGCAGAAAGATATCGTCCGCTGCACCGGGTTGTTCCAGGCGGTAGAGATCGAGATGAATGAGGGGCGGATTCCCGTCCGTGTAGTGCTGAGCCAGGGCGAAGGTGGGGCTGGTGATCGGTTCGCAAACGCCTAATGCCAATGCGATCCCTTGCACCAGCGACGTTTTGCCCGCTCCAAGGGGCCCTTTCAGTAGCAGAATCGCTCCTGCAGGGAGCCGCTGGGCCAGTTCAGTGCCTAAGGCCTGTGTGGCCTCTAGATCAATCAAATGGATGGGGCCATCAGTAAATTGACCCAATCGCGAGCCCGAAGCCTCGGGGCCTCTGCAGAGATTCAAATTCACATTCTCCCTACGGAGCTAGAAACCATGGTGGCAGCGCCCACAACCGCGACCGAGCTAAAACTTGGTATTGATTGCGTTATTGCCGATATCAACCTTGCCGATTTTGGCCGCAAGGAGCTTGGTATCGCCGAGACCGAGATGCCTGGTCTGATGGCATTGCGAGCGAAATACGGCAAGGAAAAGCCCCTGAAGGGTGCTCGAATTGCTGGTTCTCTCCACATGACGATCCAAACGGCAGTTTTGATCGAAACGTTGGAAGAACTTGGTGCCGATGTGCGCTGGGCCTCTTGCAATATTTTTTCCACCCAAGATCATGCGGCGGCTGCGATTGCAGCTGGTGGTACCCCCGTCTTTGCTGTTAAGGGTGAAACCCTCGAAGAATATTGGGCTTACACCCACCGCATTCTCGAGTGGAGCGATGGCGGAGCTCCCAACATGATTCTCGATGACGGTGGCGATGCCACTGGTCTTGTGATTCTTGGCACCAAGGCCGAGCAGGACATCACCGTTCTCGACAACCCCTCCAACGAGGAAGAAACGTTCCTGTTTGCCTCGATCAAAAAGAAGCTTGCCGAAGATTCCACCTTCTACAGCCGCACGAAAGCAGCGATTCAAGGGGTGACGGAAGAGACAACCACAGGTGTGGCAAGGCTCTACAAGATGCAGAAAAGCGGTGAGCTGCCCTTCCCTGCGATCAACGTCAACGATTCAGTCACCAAGAGCAAGTTCGACAACCTGTATGGCTGCCGTGAGTCGTTGGTCGACAGCATCAAACGTGCCACTGACGTCATGGTGGCTGGCAAGCAGGCTCTGGTCATTGGCTATGGCGATGTCGGTAAGGGTTCCGCGCAGTCCCTGCGTGGTCTTGGTGCCACCGTCTGCATCGCAGAGGTGGATCCGATCTGTGCACTTCAAGCGGCCATGGAGGGCTATCGCGTCGTCCGTTTGGACGATGTGGTGGATCAGATGGACATTTTCGTTACGGCTACTGGCAACTACCAGGTGATCCGTAATGAGCATCTGGTGAAGATGAAAAATGAGGCGATTGTCTGCAACATCGGCCACTTCGATAATGAAATCGATGTGGCGTCCCTCAAGGAATACAAGTGGGACAACATCAAACCCCAGGTGGATCACATCACCTTGCCCAGCGGCAACAAAATCATCCTGTTGGCCGAAGGCCGTCTGGTGAATCTTGGCTGTGCTACTGGCCATCCCAGTTTCGTGATGAGTAACTCCTTCACGAACCAGGTGTTGGCTCAAATTGAGTTGTTCACCAAGGGCAATGAGTACGGCAAAGAGGTGTATGTGCTGCCCAAGCACCTCGATGAAATGGTGGCCCGTCTCCACCTGGAGAAAATCGGTGTCAACCTCACTGAACTCAGCAAAGATCAGGCTGATTACATCAATGTGCCGGTAGAAGGTCCTTACAAACCCGATCACTACCGTTATTGATTTTGGTTAGTCCCATGGAAGACTTGCGCGGTCATGCGCAAGCTTCATGGGGCTTTCTGATTTCGTCACCCAGTTGCCGGAACTCATCGGTCAAGCCGTAGAGGCCAATCAGTGGCTGGGTTACACCGCAATTTTTGCGGCGATGTTTTTGGAAAATTTGTTTCCACCGATCCCCTCAGAGCTGATCATGCCTCTGGGGGGTTTTTATGTGCAGCAGGGCCAGCTGCAATTGGTGCCGGTGGTGCTGGCGGGCCTGCTTGGCACGGTGTTGGGAGCCTTGCCTTGGTATGGCATTGGCCGATTGATTAATGAAGAACGCATCGAACTGTGGCTGAGTCGCTATGGCCGTTGGATCGGTATTCGTCCGGAAGAACTGGGTCGTAGCCGAAAGTGGTTCAGCCGTTACGGCACTGCGTTGGTGTTTTGGGGACGGCTTGTCCCTGGTATTCGCACCTTGATTTCTGTACCTGCGGGCATCGAAATGATGCGCATCACGCCTTTCTTGCTTTGGACAACAGCAGGGAGCTTGATCTGGACAGCCCTACTCACCGTGGCCGGCATGGTGATGGGAGAGGGGTACAGCAACGTTGAGCTCTGGATCGACCCTGTATCAAAGGCCGTCAAGGTGATCCTCGTAATCGCAGTGCTGGGTGGCGCCATTTGGCTTGGTTTGCGTATTTGGCGCCGCCGTCACTCAACCGATTAAGCCGATGAGGTCTCAGAAGGGGATGTCCTCATCTGAGGCTTGTCCGCCGAAGTTGCCACTCGATTCTTGGTTGTCGCGTTTTGAGCCCAGCAACTCGAGTCGGTCGACACGAATCACCGGTTTGCTGCGCTCTTCGCCGCTACTGCGGTCGGTCCAGCGATCAAGCTTAAAGCTGCCGATGATCCCCAGCAACGCCCCTTTCTTGACGTAATCGGCGGCCACCTGGGCTTGCTTGCCCCAGATTTCAAGGTTGAACCAATCGGGTTCTTCGTCGCGGCTGCGACGATTGACGGCCATGGTGAGATTGGCCACCATGCTGCCGGATTCGAAGTACCGCACTTCGGGGTCGCGGCCAGCACGGCCGACAAGGGTGACAGAATTTACGCCCATTGAAAAATCATCTCCTGATGATGGTTGTCATGATGCGCCACAGATGAAATGACAGCATTTAATGGGTTCCACCCGAGCCTCTGGTTGTAACAGGCAGACCCAGAATTCGCTTCTATGATCCGTCTGTCTTAATTCTGTGGGTCGTGCTGTTTCGTCGTTTTCAGCTGTCACGTGATATCGGCATCGACCTCGGCACGGCCAACACTCTTATTTATGTCTCCGGTCGGGGCATCGTGTTGCAAGAGCCCTCGGTGGTTGCCCTTGATTTAGAGCGTGGCACCACCCTGGCGGTCGGGGATGAGGCCAAATTGATGTTGGGCCGCACCCCCGGCAATATTCGCGCTGTTCGTCCATTGCGCGACGGCGTCATTGCTGATTTCGATGCAGCGGAACAAATGCTCAAGACGTTTATTGCCAAGGGCAACGAAGGTCGCGGAATCTTGGCGCCTCGCCTAGTGGTGGGTATCCCCAGTGGCGTCACCGGCGTAGAACGCCGTGCCGTGCGCGAAGCAGGCATGGCTGGTGCAAGGGAGGTGCACTTGATTGATGAACCCGTGGCGGCTGCGATTGGGGCGGGGCTCCCCGTCACCGAACCCGTGGGCACGATGATCGTCGATATCGGAGGGGGCACCACAGAAGTGGCCGTGCTCAGTCTTGGTGGAACGGTGCTGAGTGAATCAGTCCGGGTCGCTGGCGACGAAATCAGTGATGCGATCGGCGTTTATTTGAAAAAAGTCCACAACATGGTGGTGGGCGAACGCACGGCAGAAGACATCAAGATCCGTATTGGCTCTGCCTTCCCCGACGATGCGTTCGATCAACAATCCATGGATGTGCGTGGCTTGCATTTGTTGTCTGGTCTGCCTCGAACCATCAATTTGAAGGCAGGAGATTTGCGGGAAGCCATCGCCGAACCCCTCAATGTGATTGTTGAAGCGGTGAAACGCACGTTGGAACGCACGCCCCCTGAATTGGCTGCCGACATCGTTGATCGCGGCATCATGTTGGCCGGTGGCGGCGCACTCGTGCGCGGGATCAGTGATTTGATCAGCCACGAGACCGGCATTTTTGTCCATACCGCTGAAGACCCGCTTCTTTGCGTGGTGAACGGCTGCGGGCAGGTTCTGGAAGATTGGAAGCGCTTCCAGAGGGTTGTAGACACTCCAGAATTTGTCCGGTCAATGGCCAGCCTCTAACCCTATGGCCCCTTCGCCTCGGCCTGGCAAGAGCCGTTGGCGCGCGTTCGGACAACTCGGCCCCTGGTTGCTTTTGGTTGCAGGTTTGTTGCTTGTGCGCTTCAGCAAAGGGGCTGGATTTGCTGATGCGTACGCGCTGATCACGCGTCCGTTTTGGCCTGGTCCTGCCCAGCGTGAATGGATCGTTTCCGCACAGACTGTGGAGGATCGGTCCCGTTTGCAATTGCTTGAACAAGACAACCTCCGCTTGCGGGACTTGTTGGAGCTTCAGCGCAATGGATCGCGCCAAGACGATGTGGGTGCCCCTGTGATTTCCCGGTCCCCTCGGGGTTGGTGGCAACAGCTTGAGCTCGGTAAGGGTGGACTTCAGGGATTTCAAGCAGGTGATGCAGTGCTCGGTCCTGGAGGCTTGGTGGGACGGATCGCCAGCGTGACGCCGGCAACGGCTCGGGTGCGTTTGCTTACGGCCCCGGGCCATGAGATCGGGGTGTGGCTTCCGCGTTCCCGCAGTCATGGGTTGTTGGTGGGCCGCGGCAGCAGTCGCCTCACCTTGCAGTTCATTGATAAGGATCCCAATGTCAGCCCTGGAGATCTAGTAACCACATCTCCGGCCAGCACCTTGCTCCCACCCAATGTGGTGGTGGGTGTGATTCAGTCGCTGAATGAGCAGGCTGTGCCGGCACCGACAGCGATCATTCAGCTCATCGCTTCGCCGGAGGCGATCGATTGGGTTCAAGTACGCACCCGTTGAGCATGGCTCGATTGCATCGACAACCGATTTGTGTGGCCTCGTCATTGCTCGTGCCTCTATTAGTGATGGGTTCACCGGAGTGGATCAGCATCGATGGCGTGGGACCCGCCTGGGCATTGCTCTGGTTGTTGCCCTGGGCTCTCACCGACGGCCCGATCTCGGGGGCATTCGCAGGACTGGCGTTGGGGTTGATCTTGGACGGACTCAGCCTTGGAGGAGTCACGCAGGTGCCAGCACTGTTGGCCCTGGGTTGGTGGTGGGGTCGGCTGGGGCGTCGGGGGAAACAGATCCAACGCAGTCTCAATTTGGGTTTATTGGCTTGGCTTGGATCGGTGGGATTGGGGCTGAGTGTTTTGTTGCAAGTGCTGATCCGTGAAGGGGGCAGCTTGGATGCATTCACCCAGAGTTGGGGCTGGCAAACCCTTTGGTGCCAGGCTCTTATAACGGGCCTATTGGCGCCAATGTTGGTGTCTCTGCAGTTGTTGTTTTGGCGTCGGAGAGTGCCCTCATGACGTTGCAGCTGACGCGTCGACGCTTGTTGTTGTCTGCGGCGGCGACTGGCTTGGCGGCTTGTGGGCGGCGGGACCGTGGTCCCGAACTGAATTTGTGGACGTTGCAGCTGGCGCCCAAGTTCAACCACTATTTCACCGACTTAATGGCGGATTGGGCAACGCTGCATCCCGGGGATCCGGTGCGCTGGACGGATCTGCCTTGGGGATCGGTGGAACGCAAATTGTTGGCTGCTGTCTATGCACGCACAGCTCCCGATGTGGTGAATTTGAATCCCCCTTTCGCGGCCAATTTGGCCAGCAAAGGGGGGCTGACGGATCTGACGCCCCTGCTGCCATCGGATGCAGCTGAGCGCTACCTGCCAGCGGTGTGGCAAGCCTGTCGCGACCCAGATGCCGGACAGATCGCTGTGCCTTGGTATCTCACCGTTCGGCTGAGTTTGGTAAACCGACAGCTGTTGGATCAGGCCGACATCGCGGCTCCGCCGACGCGCTGGAATGAGATCCCTACCTTTGCCCGGCAGATTCGGGAGCGGACTGGTCGATATGGCCTTTTCATGACAACGGTGCCTGACGATTCGGCCGAGATGTTGGAAACCCTTGTACAGATGGGGGTCTCACTGTTGGATTCGCAGCGTCGGGCGGCGTTCCATAGCCCGACTGGACGTCGGGCGTTCCAGTTTTGGACCGAGCTTTATCAAGAGGGATTATTGCCTCGGGAAGTGGTCAGTCAGGGCCAGCGACGGGCGATTGAAATGTTCCAAAGCGGAGATGTGGCGATGGTCGCGACAGGGGCGGAGTTTTTGCGCAGCATCCAAACAAACGCACCAGGGGTGGCTGCGGTGACGGAGTCTCACCCTCCGGTGACCGGCGCTGATGGCACCGCCAATGTGGCGTTAATGACCTTGGCAGTACCCCGGCAAAGCACGAAGCAGGCCCTTGCTCTGCAATTTGCTCTGCTTCTCACCGATGCCACGAACCAGGCGCGTTTCGCCACCGAAGCAAGGGTTCTTCCCTCGTCCGTGGAGGCTTTGGCAATGGTGAGATCGCAACTGCAGAACGAGCAAACCCGCGCGCCTCAGCAGGATCAGATTCGTAATGCTCGCTTGCTGTCGGCCAATACCTTAGATCGTGCTCGTGTTTTGGTGCCGCCTTTGCCGGGGATCAAACGGTTGCAAAAAATTCTCTACACCCAGTTGCAACGAGCCATGCTGGGCCAGGTGGACAGTGCCGAAGCATTAGGGGCTGCGGCCTTGGAATGGGATCGCTATGCAGCGACGCGCTGGCCCCTCAATGGGCGCAATTCTTAAGACAATCGGCAAACCGCCTGCCCTACAGGCCCTTCTCTCGTGTTCCCATCCCCTGACCGGTAAAGTTTCGACTCGTTAAGCAAGGTGTACATGACGGGCGAGTTGCTCTCACCACAAAAAGCAACCGTCCTTGTTGTGGATGACGAAGCTGCAGTGCGTCGAGTACTGGTTATGCGGCTACAGCTGTCTGGTTATCGCGTCATCTGTGCTGAAGACGGCGAGCAAGCATTGGAGTTGTTCCACAGCGAAACGCCGGACCTGGTAGTCCTCGACGTCATGTTGCCGAAGCTCGATGGCTTCGCAGTTTGCCGTCGTCTTCGGGCCGAATCATGCGTCCCGATCATCTTTTTATCAGCCGTTGAGGCCATATCTGAGCGAGTTGCTGGCCTTGATTTAGGGGCAGATGATTATTTGCCAAAACCCTTCAGTCCGAAAGAACTCGAAGCTCGCATCGCAACAATCCTGCGCCGTGTAGGACGCGGCAACGCTGTTCTGGAAAGCCGTGAACTTCCCACTGGTCAGGGTGTGCTCCGCCTCGGAGAGCTCATTGTCGATACCAACCGACGTCAGGTCACCCGTGGCAGTGAGCGCATCAATCTCACATACACCGAGTTCAGTCTCTTGGAATTGCTGTTTCGCGATCCAGGTCATGTGGTTCCTCGGGCCGAGATCTTGGAGCAGTTGTGGGGCTACCCGCCTCGCCGAGCCGCTGATCTTCGCGTTGTCGATGTTTATGTCGCGCGTTTGCGCGGCAAGCTCGAACCCGATCCACGCAACCCTGAGCTCATTTTGACGGTGCGTGGCATCGGTTATTCGTCTCAGCGCGTGGGCGAAGTGTCTGCTACGGCCTGATTCCCGCAGCCTGTAAGCCTCCGGCCCGGCAAGATAAGCCCGACTGACCTTGCTGCTTTGTCTGAGCTGCGCGATACCCGCCTCGAGAAGGCGAACACTTTGAAGGAGCTGGGGCAGGGTCCCTACGCGCTCACCTTTCAGCCAAGCCATCGAATGGCTGAGCTGCAATCAAGCCATGCTGATCTCCCCAACGGTGAGGAGCGTGAAATCAGCGTGGCCGTCGCTGGTCGCGTCATGACCCGCCGTGTGATGGGGAAATTGGCCTTTTTTACCCTTGCAGATGAAACGGGAACCATCCAGCTCTTTTTAGAGAAAGCGGGTCTTGAGGCCGAGCAGGAGGGGTGGTTCAAACAGATCACATCTCTTGTGGACTCTGGGGATTGGTTGGGTGTTGGCGGCAGCTTGCGTCGCACCGACCGCGGTGAATTGTCAGTGAAAGTGCGTGATTGGCGGATGCTGAGTAAGTCGCTTCAGCCGTTGCCGGACAAATGGCATGGGCTGGCGGATGTGGAGAAGCGCTACCGCCAGCGCTATCTCGATTTGATTGTCTCGCCGCAGTCGCGCGAGACCTTCCGGCGTCGTGCTTTGTTAGTGAGTGGCATTCGTCGTTGGCTGGACCAGCGTCAGTTTCTAGAGATTGAAACGCCGGTATTGCAGTCGGAGGCGGGCGGTGCCGATGCTCGGCCGTTCATCACGCATCACAACACCCTCGACCTCCCTTTGTACCTCCGCATTGCGACGGAGTTACATCTCAAGCGGCTCGTCGTGGGGGGGTTTGAGCGGGTCTATGAGCTCGGTCGGATTTTCCGTAATGAGGGAATGAGCACCCGCCATAACCCGGAGTTCACGTCGGTCGAGGTGTATCAGGCTTACACCGACTACATCGGAATGATGGAGCTCACCGAGTCGATGATTGCTGAAGTGTGCCAGCAGGTCTGTGGCGGCACACGGATTCATTACCAGGGCACAGATATTGACCTCACGCCGCCTTGGCGTCGGGCCACCATGCACGAGTTGGTGGAGGAAGCCACTGGGTTGAACTTTGAAGTTTTCACAAGCCGTACGCAGGCTGTTGAGGCGATGGAGGCTGCCGGACTGGACGTTCCAGCCACTGCCGACAGTGTGGGGCGCTTACTGAATGAAGCCTTTGAGCAACGGGTGGAGGCCAACTTGATCCAACCCACCTTTGTGACCGATTACCCGATTGAAATTTCCCCACTGGCCCGCAAACACCGCAGCAAGCCTGGGCTTGTGGAGCGCTTTGAGTTGTTCATCGTGGGTCGGGAGACGGCGAATGCTTTTAGCGAGTTGATTGACCCGGTGGATCAGCGGGAGCGGCTTGAGGCCCAGCAAGCGCGAAAAGCTGCAGGAGACTTGGAAGCCCAAGGTTTGGATGAGGATTTCGTCCATGCGCTTGAAGTGGGGATGCCTCCCACCGGCGGACTCGGGATTGGTATCGATCGCTTGGTGATGTTGCTCACCGACAGCCCTTCAATCCGTGATGTGATTGCATTCCCGCTTATGCGCCCAGAGTCGCGCCCTGAAGAGGCCCCTTCAGTGGGATAATTAACGCATAGGCATTGTCCAATCCTCATGAGTGGTGAGCGCGTAGGGTTCCGCTTCAAGCACGCTGACGCGGTGGTCAAGCGCAATCCACAGGGCCGTTCCCGCCGGGGATGGGTCATGGAACCAGTGGAACAGACCACCAGTCGCGGCACCAAAATGCCGGCATACCGCATTCGTTGGCGCGATAGTGAACGTCCGGAAATTGTTCTTCAGCACATGCTGATCGCTGATCCTGACCCAACCCCACCTCCCGAAGGTGTCAGCCTCGAGCCACCGGCGCCGAAAGGTTGAAGCTGGTCATAGTCCAGCGTTTTTGCGGAGCTCTCGTAGCTCCTGTTCGGCTTCAAAGAGCGCCCAGTCCTTCTCCAGGTCGGAGCCGCTGGGCGTTTTTTGTTGAGTTTTTAACTCCAACAATTGTTGCTCCACCTCGTTGAAGCGCCGACCGAGGTCATCTAGGTCGTTCCAGAGCTGACGGCCCTGCTCCATCAGCCCATTGAGATGGTGATCTGCGCGATTGGCTAGATCGCTAGCGTTTGACCTTCGGGCTTTCTGTGAGCGTTGTCGCCAGGCCCGCACGTCTTCGGCGAGCCGCAGGAGTTGTTGGCGCTGCAGTTTGGCTTCCTGTTGCAGCTGCTGCCGTTGCCGTTGCAGAGATTTAGCGCGGTCGCGACTGTGCTGTTCTTGAAACAGTTGGTCTTGCAATGGGTTGTTGCGTAGAAAGCCGGAGAGGCGTTGATCCAGCTCCCGCTCCAACTGCTCCAGCCAACTCATGCCTGATCGCCCTTAGCAGGGGTGGTGATTAAGGGCTTTTCGATTTCTTTGCGCAGCGGCTCAAGAGCAGCCAGTTTTGAGTTGAGGATCATTTGGGTGAGTTGAGCCGCCTTTACTTCGCCAACCTCTCCTTCGAGTGTTCCGAGCCGATCAAAAGCAGCTAAGTAGAGGGCCTCTAAATCTTGGATCAGCCGTTCGCGTTCCTGTTTGATCGCTTGGCGCCGGTCGTCCTGTTTCATAAGGATGGAAGGTCGTTCACTCAGTTTGACGGCACTAACAGGTGGAGGGACATCTGACTTTGATCGTCGTGCCAGCGCTGTTGGATTTGCCACCCGGCTTGTGCCGCCAAGTCCGCAGCGGCGTCTGGGCTGTATTTCACGCTGTGTTCGGTCACCCAGCGTTCATTGGGCTGGAACGACCAGGCTGTATCTGCAAGTTGGATGGTCTGGGCGCAGCGACTCACAAGCGCCATTTCGATGCGCTGTTGATCGGCCTGCCAACGGGCCTGATAACGAAAGTTTTTAGGCAGAGCATTGCCCTGTAAATCGCGATTGAGGCGTTTCAGCAGGTTGAAGGCGAAGGCCCTGGACATACCGGCAGCATCGTCGTAGGCGGCTTCGAGCAGAGCAGGATCACTGGGTTGGTCGAGTCCCAGCAGGAGCGGGCCGCCTGCCAGCAGATGCCGAAACTGTTGGAGTAGCAGTACGGCGTCTTTGGGGGTGAAGTTTCCGAGTGAGCTGCCGGGAAAGAAGCCTATACGGCGTTCTCCCGTGAGCCAGGGGTGCGTCGGTAGATCCTGAAGCTGGCTGTGATCACAGCAGATGCCCAACATTTGGGTGGCGGGATGTTGGGCTGCCAAACCAGTGAGTGAGTGTTCCAAAGCCGAGCGGCTGATGTCGAGGGCCACGAAGGTCTTCGGCTGGAGGGCTCTCAGCAGCGGGGCGACTTTCTTCGCATTGCCGATCCCGAATTCCACCACCACACCGGATCCCACGCTGGACCCAATGCCGGACCCCACTCCGGATTCCAAAGTGCTGGCGATATCGGCCGCGTGCGATTCGAGCAGTGAGATTTCGGTGCGGGTGAGGCTGTATTCAGGCTGATCACAGATTGCTGCGAACAACTGCGATCCCTCGGCGTCGTAAAGCAGCCATGCCGGTAATTGGCGCGGTTCCCGCTGGAGTCCCTCCTGCACAACACGTTTGAGATCCGTCGGGGCAGGGTGGAGGTCGATGAACGCGATGCTCATCGGGCGAGGCGCACCCCAGCTGCCATCCAACGGCTGGAGGGGGGGAAGAAATTTCGATAGGTGTCTCGGCCGTGGCCGGGGGGGGTGAGCCAGGAGCTCCCTCGCAACACCATTTGTGAGCTCATGAATTTGCCGTTGTATTCACCTATGGCCCCCGGTGGCGGGCGGAAACCGGGGTAAGGACGGTAGGGGCTCGCGGTCCACTGCCACAGCACCCCATGGGCATGTTGCATCGCTATCTCATGGAGGGCGCAGGCATGCTCCCATTCCGCTTCTGTTGGGAGGCGACACGCACTCCAGCGGGCAAAGGCGTCGGCTTCGAACCAACTGAGATGTCGCACGGGTGCGGCTGGATCGCGCCGCTGACGTCCGGCCAGGCCAAATTCGTCGTGGGTGTCGCGCCAGTAGCGCGGTTGGTTCCAGCCGCGTTGCTGCACCAACCCCCATCCATCACTCATCCAGAGTTCTGGACGCCGGTAGCCACCGTCGTCGATGAATGCTTGGTACTCGGCATTGCTGACGAGTTCATCGTTGATCTGAAATGGATCGAGCCAAACCCTGTGCCGTGGGGTTTCGTTGTCGAAATGAAAGCCACTGTTGTGGGCACCGATCTCCACGACGCCTCCATCAAAAGCCAGCCACTGGGGTCTGACGGTGCTTGTTTGTAGGTCTGCATCGATTCCGTAGCTGGGCTCGAGCGGTTGCCGACTGAAGCCATCCAGTAGATCCATCAGCAACAACTCTTGGTGCTGTTGCTCGTGTTGCAGCCCCAATTCCATCAGGGTTTGCAGTTCTGACGTTGGTTCATTGCCTAGCAATTGCATCAATCCAGCGTCGACCTCGGCTCGCCACTCAAGAATTTCGCGAATGGGTGGCCGGCTCAGGACACCCCGCTCCGAACGGGGGTGCCGTTCCCCCACCGTCTCGTAATAGGAATTGAACTGGTAGCTCCAGCGGGGGTCGCAGGGTGTATGGCTGGCGAGGTGCGGCTGAAGAACGAAGGTGTCGAAGAACCAAGTGGTGTGAGCTAGGTGCCATTTCGGCGGACTGGCATCCGCCATTCCCTGAAGTCCCAGATCTTCAGGCTCCAGCCTTGCAATCAGGGCTTCACTGCGATCCCGTACTTCCAGCAGGGTGTCAAGCAGCAAGGCGTGAAAAAGAACTTGCGAGACCCTAAGAGTTAGAGGTCTTTAGCTCATCCTCGGTAGCATCATTCCAATGATGCAGCAGGGATTTTGAGCGTTTCCGGCGCAGTGCTGGTGGAGCGCTACCGATTGGTGGAGCGCCTGTCCGGGCCTGATCCGGTTCAAGGCTCCTTGTGGCGCGGTGTGGATCTTTTGTCAGGCGAAATCCCTGTTGTGATTCGTCAGCTGGAGAGCCAGGTGTCCAAACAGCGCCTGCAGAGGCACTGGCCTGTGTTGCAGGCGATTTCGCATCCCCAAATTCCGCGATGTGGGGAGCAATTGAAGCTGGATGGGGTCCTGTGGACCGTTCGTGATTGGCAGGAGGGTGTGAGCTATGCGCAGTTGTTCCAACAGCGCGAGCAGCGCCAAATGCTGTTTGGACCTGGGGAGGTGTTGCTGTTGTTGCGTCAGCTCCTGCCTGTGCTGGCTGTGGTGCATGGGCGGGGCTTGGTTCACGGTGATGTGAACCCTCGCAACCTGTTGCGCCGGAGTGCTGATGGATTGCCTGTACTGCTCGATTTCGGTTTGGTGCAAGCGGAGGGCGACGATCCCTTGGCGGGGGCCACTCCTGGGTATGCCCCCCGGGCCCAAGCCCGCGGTGAAGCCTGTGCGGCTTGGATGGATTTGCATGGCCTCGGTGTCTCCTCTCTTGTTCTGATCACAGGACGACCGCCGGAACAGTTGATGTCTCCTGCCGGGGGAAGTTGGTGCTGGCCTGAACAGCTTGTGCTGACGGCTGACTTCAAAGAGGTGCTGCAACGGTTGCTGAGCGAGGATCCGCAGCGGCGGTTTCCTGATGCGTCATCAGCGCTGGCAGCCCTGAAGTCGGTGCCGATGCCTGAACAGTCGGGTCCGATGGCCCGGGCGGATCGAACTGTGCCGCTGGCCCCGCAGGCGATGGCCGTGGCTGAGCCCGCACCCCCAGACTCTTCTCTAGAGGCCACACCATCGCGGCGGCTGAGCCGGGTGGAAGAACGGGAATTGGCAGCCGAGGGCCGTTTGTGGCCCGTGGTGGCCGCTTTGGCACTATCTGCCCTGGTGGGCTCCGCGATCTGCTGGTTCCTGCTGTCGCGCAATGCCTCTCTCGGTGAGGCGCCGTCGACGGCAACCGATGTGGTGGGACAGCCCCAGAGCACCAGCCTTCCTCCGGCGGAAGTGGATGAACGGCAGCAGTTGTTTAGTCGTCTGCGCGCTCTTCAAGTGGACCGCACCTGGTTCTTGAATTTGGTGAACAGCGCCGTACTGGATCGTTTCCCCGAGCGGGCAGGACGTTTGCTATCCGATCACTTGGAGGCTGCTCCGCTACGTCGGGTTTGGAACGAGCTTGCGGAAGATTGGTTGGCGCGGATTGAACAGCTACCTCCTGCGTTGCGCTCACGGCTGGGGAGCCTCAAGCAAGCCGATTGGAGTGAGCAGCGTGCGGCGTTGGTGAAGCAAGGCGTTACCCCTCGGGCCGTGGAGCAGTTGGTGAGCGCTGGTGCCCGAGACCTTTTGCCTGGCGATGCCCGTGGGCGGCAGCCGCAGGAGCCTTACCGGCAGCTCTGGTACGCGGCAGCGATTGAAAGCCTGCGCGATGTGAAGATTGAGCAGGTAACGGCTCGGCCGCGTATAGCAACGAATCTGTCGCTGCGGATACCCGCAGGAGGCGCACGCTTGATTTCTGTGGAGGTTCCCGCTGGTGCTGGCCTTGTCCTCGGCACTAATGGAACTCCCCTGATGGAGATGACCGTGTTCGGTGCTGATGGAGATGTCAGAGCAGAGCGTGGACCCTTGCGGGTTTCAACGCTTCCACTGGACCTTGGTTCTCCCGTTCAGGTGTTGATCACCAATAAAGGAGTCTCCTCAGGATCGCTCACCTTGTCGTGCAGAGCTGATCGACCGCGTTCACGCCCACAAAAACCTATTTGGAACGGCGTCGGCGGGTCTCCTTACCAGATGTCGACGCCAATCCGATCCTCGATTCAGCATCGGGTGAATGAATCCAACCGCCTCGATCTGAATGCTGGTTTTGGTGATGACTAATTTCCAACCATTTAAGGCATATCTAAGCGTTATTGATACTTCGCCATGGCGGCACGAACATCCTTTTTCGACTGCTTCTCCTTATCGGCAGCCCGTTTGTCGTGCAATTTGCGGCCTTTGCCAACCCCAATCGTGAGTTTGATCCAGGAGCCTTTTAGGTGAATGTTGAGGGGGATGAGGGCGAGCCCCTTTTTGTCCAATTGCCCCCGCAGCTTGTCGATCTCACGGCGATGGGCGAGCAGCTTTCGCGTTCGCAATGGGTCGTGATTGAAGTAAGCGCTCGCGTGGCTATGGGGGGAGATATGCACGTTGTGAAGCTGCAGTTCTCCGTTGCGAATCAGACAAAAACCATCGCGGAGATTCGCTTTGCCATTCCGGATGGATTTCACCTCAGTGCCCACTAGCTCGATTCCCGTTTCAAGGGTTTCGAGAATCTCGTACTGATGCCGCGCCTGGCGGTTGTCGGCCATGAGGCGGTTCGCAGCGGCCCTTGCAGCGGCAGCGGCGGCTTTTTTTACTCCTCCTTTTGCCATGGCATTGCCAGCATCTACCGAGGTTATCCAGGCCTGGGTAGCCTTGCTCTATGGCGATTGTCTCTTCCAGCTCTGGTCGCAAGTCCCCTCGTCGCGAAACAGCGTTGGTGGATCCGCAGCCAGCTCCAGAAGAACAGGTGATACGACCCGATGACAGCTTGAGGCCGAAGCGCCTGGCTGAGTACATCGGTCAAAGTGAGCTCAAGCAGGTGTTGGGCATCGCTGTGGAAGCGGCCCTCGGTCGTGGTGAAGCACTCGACCATGTGTTGCTCTATGGCCCGCCAGGGCTGGGAAAAACCACCATGGCCCTGGTCCTGGCCGAGGAGCTTGGCGTGAAGTGTCGGATCACCAGCGCCCCGGCATTGGAGCGACCCCGCGACATCGTTGGATTACTGGTGAATCTCCAGCCGCGGGATTTGCTCTTTATCGATGAGATCCATCGGCTCTCGCGCGTTGCCGAAGAGCTTCTCTACCCAGCGATGGAAGACCGTCGTCTGGATCTCACGGTTGGTAAGGGCAGTACGGCCCGAACCAGAACGTTGGATCTTCCGCCGTTCACCCTGGTGGGTGCCACCACCAGGGCAGGCTCCCTGAGCTCTCCGTTGCGGGATCGCTTTGGTTTGATTCAGCGCTTGGAGTTTTACGGCCAAGCCGATCTCGAAGCGATTGTGGCGCGTACCGCCGAGTTGGTGTCGGTGGATCTCACGGCCGCAGCCTGTGCTCGCATTGCGGCCTCATGCAGGGGGACACCACGGATTGCCAATCGTTTGCTGCGTCGTGTCCGGGATGTGGCCAGCGTGCGCCAAGGGAAGGGAACCATCGACGACTCCATGGTGGCTGAGGCGCTCAGCCTGCATCGCGTGGATAACCGTGGCCTTGATGCCAGTGACCGTCGCCTGCTCTCCATGTTGGTGGATCAGCATGGCGGTGGCCCCGTTGGGCTTGAAACCCTGGCGGCGGCCTTGGGAGAAGACCCCGTCACCCTTGAAACCGTTGTCGAACCGTTTTTGCTCCAGCAGGGGCTACTGGTACGGACGCCGAGGGGCCGCATGGTCACTGATGCCGCCCGTTCGCACATCGCGGAGGCCGCATGAAGCGGTGGTTGGTTGGCATCCTGACGGTGAGCTTGATCTGGCCCTGGCCCGCCATCGCCTCAGACTTACAGGGTCTGTATCAGCAAGCGTTGAATGCGAGCCGATCGGGTGATTTTGTTCAAGCCTTACCGCTCTGGGATCGGGTGTTGGAGCAATCCCCTCAAGATGCAGCGGCCTTGAGCAATCGCGGCAATGTGCGGCTGGCGCTTGGTGATCTCGATGGTGCGATTGAGGATCAAACCCTCTCGATTGCTCTTGCTCCAGAGGAAGCCGACCCGCATCTCAACCGCGGCACTGCAGAGGAGGCCTTGCAAGATTGGCCGGCTGCTGCTGCCGACTATCTCTGGATCCTGCAGAGGCAGCCGGATGATGCCTCGGCGCTGTACAACTTGGGTAATGTGCGCGGCTCGGAGGGGGATTGGAATGGGGCTCGCGATTTGTATGGCAAGGCCTCCCTTGCCAGGCCAGGCTTTGCGATGGCTCGCTCCAGTGAGGCCTTGGCTGCCTGGCAAGAGGGTGATCTGGCTTGGGCGGAGGTGGAGTTGCGCAAGTTGATTCGCCGCTACCCCCTTTTTGCCGATGCCCGGGCTGCCTTAAGTGGTTTGCTTTGGCGTCAAGGATCTGCCGGAGAAGCTGAAAGCAATTGGGCCGCGGCGGCGGGGCTGGATCAGCGCTACCGCCAGGCGGATTGGTTGGTGGAGGTGCGCCGCTGGCCGCCCCAGCCAACTCAAGACCTGATGGCGTTCTTGGCCCTGGAGAAATCTTGAGATGGATCTGATGCGCTCTCCTTTGGATCGTTTGGGGCAGCAGTTGCCTGAGTTACTTGAGTTGCGACAGCACTTGCATGCGCATCCGGAACTCAGTGGAGAAGAGCATCAGACGGCAGCGTTGGTCGCTGGAGAACTGCGGAGCTTTGGTTGGCGGGTGCAAGAGGGCGTTGGCCGCACAGGGGTTGTTGCCGAACTGGGGCCCGATCAAGGGCCCACCGTTGGTTTGCGCGTTGATATGGATGCTCTTCCTGTGGAGGAACGTACGGGTTTGCCCTATGCCTCGAAGCGTCAGGGGGTGATGCATGCCTGTGGCCATGATCTGCACATTTGTACGGGGCTGGGTGTAGCCAGGCTCTTGGCGGCCTTGCCGTCATTGCAGGCGCGAGTGCGCCTTCTGTTTCAACCGGCTGAAGAGATAGCTCAGGGTGCCATTTGGATGCGGGATGCGGGGGCCACCAAGGGCTTGGATGCCCTGTTTGGCATTCATGTTGTCCCCAATTTGCCGGCTGGAATCGTGGGGATCCGTCGCGGTTGTCTAACGGCCGCGGCTGGAGAGCTAGAGATTCTGGTGCGAGGAGAAGGGGGGCATGGGGCCCGTCCCCATCAGTCGGTGGATGCCATCTGGATGGCTGCAAAGGTGGTCACCGAGTTGCAGCAGGCGATCTGCCGTCGGTTGGATGCCCTGCAGCCGGTGGTGGTGAGTTTTGGAAAAGTAGAAGGGGGCCGAGCTTTCAACGTGATTGCCGATCAAGTTCTCTTGTTGGGCACGGTGCGTTGTTTGGATCTAGATCAGCACGCGATGCTGCCCGGTTGGATTGAAGACACAGTTCAAGCCATTTGTGCTGGTTGTGGAGGCAGTGCTGAGGTGCGCTATCGCTGCATCGCGCCGCCAGTTGATAACGATGTTGCCCTCACCAACCTTCTCGAACGCTGTGCGATTGAGCGACTGGGTCGTGATCGGGTGGTCCCTGTGGAGCAACCATCTTTGGGTGCGGAGGATTTCGCAGAGTTGCTGCGAGATGTGCCTGGAATGATGATGCGGCTGGGAGTAGCAGCTCCTGAGGGCTGTGCCCCGCTGCATAACGGAGCCTTTGCACTCGATGAGACAGCCCTTGCTGTGGGTATCGAGGTGTTGGCCGCAACACTCTTGGCCTGGATGGCGGAGCACGGAGGCTGATGAAAGCGGAGCGTGTGGTGGCTTGGCTGTCATTGGGAGCACCGCTGTTGATCGTGCTTGCTGTTGTTGCTGCACAGCAACGCGATAGGAATGACAGGGTTCAGGTTTTGCCAATAGCGGTCGTGGGATCTGCCCTCATCGTGAGTTGTGGCCTCGGACGCCGTCGTCGACGCGCCAGGCTGTTCGCAAATTTGAAGCGGTCGCGTGTACAGGATGGTGATGGATGACTGAGGCCAACCCACAACCCGATCTCGGCGCCCTACGGGATGCGATTGCCAGTGGAGATCCAGTCAGGGCGATGCCGGCGCTGACCCAGTTGCGGTTTTGCGAAGCGGAGGACGCAGTGCCGTTGTTGGTTCTCGGCACAGAGCAAAAACCTTTCCTTGTGCGTTCTCTGAGCTGTAGCGGCCTGGGTTACAAACGCACTGAACAGGGTTGGGGCGTTTTGACGCGTCTGCTTACAGCGGACGAAGACCCGAATGTGCGGGCGGAAGCGGCCAATGCTTTGGCCAGTTATGGCGTTGAGCGGTCTTGGCCTTTGCTTCAAGCGTCTTTTTCAGCCGATGGTGCCTGGCTGGTGCGTTGCAGCATTCTTTCGGCCTTAGCGGAACAGCCTGAGATCAATCTCACGTGGTTGCTCGAGTTAGCCCAAATGGCCATCACCGATGCAGATGGCACGGTGCGTGTGAGTGGTGCGGAGATCCTTGGTCGAATTGTGCGGGATGGCATCGCCGAACCGATTGGTGCTGAAGCCCGAGCTCTGCTGCAGCCGCTGCAGCAGGATGTTGATCACCGTGTGGTGGCTGCGGCATTGAACGGTCTTCAGATCTCCTAAATATTGTTCTTAGGAGATGTCGCTAGCGTTCAATTACCACTAGGGGTGCCCTACATATTTTTTGGTGTAGGGCTGAGATCACACCCTCTGAACCTGATCCGGTTGATACCGGCGAAGGGAAGTGAATCATGTGATCCGCAGCCGTTTGGCTGGCTCCTGGCAATTCAGTTGCTGCCAAGGACATGCGTACTCAATGGGTTTCTGCTCGCAAGGGCCAAGCGAATGTGTCTCAGATGCATTACGCCAAGAAAAGCGTCGTTACAGAAGAGATGGCCTATGTGGCCAAGCGGGAGAACCTGCCTGAGTCGTTGGTGATGGAAGAAGTGGCGCGGGGAAGGATGGTCATCCCCGCCAATATCAACCACACCAATCTGGAGCCCATGGCGATTGGCATCGCTAGCTCCTGCAAAGTGAATGCAAATATCGGTGCGTCTCCGAATGCTTCCGATGCCGCGGAAGAGGTGAACAAGCTGAAGTTGGCCGTCAAATATGGCGCCGACACCGTTATGGATTTATCCACAGGCGGTGTGAATCTGGATGAGGTGCGCACGCAAATTATTGGCGCATCACCGGTGCCGATTGGAACAGTTCCTGTGTATCAAGCACTGGAAAGCGTGCATGGTTCGATCGAGAAACTCGACGAAGATGATTTTCTCCACATCATCGAGAAGCATTGCCAGCAGGGCGTTGACTATCAGACGATTCACGCTGGCCTGTTGATCGAGCACCTTCCCAAGGTGAAGGGCCGAATCACAGGCATTGTTAGCCGTGGCGGCGGAATTTTGGCTCAGTGGATGTTGTATCACCACCGCCAAAATCCTTTGTTCACTCGCTTTGACGATATTTGCGAAATTTTTAAGCGCTACGACTGCACGTTCTCCTTGGGGGATTCACTGCGTCCGGGTTGCCAGCACGATGCTTCTGATGCAGCCCAGTTGGCTGAACTTAAAACTCTTGGTGATCTCACCCGTCGGGCGTGGAAGCATGACGTTCAGGTGATGGTGGAGGGTCCAGGCCATGTGCCTTTGGATCAAATTGAGTTCAACGTGAAGAAGCAGATGGAGGAGTGCGATGAAGCCCCCTTCTATGTTCTTGGCCCCCTGGTTACTGATATTGCGCCGGGTTATGACCACATCACATCGGCAATTGGTGCTGCCATAGCTGGTTGGCATGGCACTGCAATGCTTTGCTATGTGACTCCAAAAGAGCATCTCGGTCTGCCCAATGCGGAGGATGTTCGTGAGGGATTGATTGCTTACAAGATCGCTGCCCATGCTGCTGATATCGCCCGTCACCGGCCTGGTGCCCGTGATCGCGATGATGAACTCAGCCGCGCTCGTTATGCCTTTGACTGGAACCGGCAGTTCGAGCTTTCTCTTGATCCAGAGAGGGCTAAGGAGTATCACGATGAAACTCTTCCTGCCGATATCTATAAGCAGGCAGAATTCTGTTCAATGTGTGGGCCCAAACACTGCCCAATGCAGACAAAAATCACTGATGAAGATCTAGAAGGTCTTCAAAAAGTCTTGGAGTCTAAGGGCGCAGCTGAACTTGTTCCTGTGAAGCTTGATAAGGTTGATTGAACAACTAGCCGCCGATTTTTGGGATCTTGTTAGAACTCAAAGATCGTCACGATCTGGTTAGTGTTGGTGATTTAAGAGCCCCACTTGGAGCAAGCAAATCCATTTGGGGCTATTTCATTTCTGTTGCTATCAAATAAGTATGAATTTTGCATATGTTTTTTAAATAAAGTTTGGTTTTCGTTGCTTGTTGGCACATGCCCTCGCATGCAAATATAATTATGAAAGATTGTTTTGTATTTAATTTGAATGAAATTAGAGGCATTTTGCAGAAAGCTTGTGATTCGTGAATGCTAATATTTCCGGCATCCACTCTTTGCTATGCCGTGAGATTAATGATGCAAGGCTAGAGTCTATTGACTTTGAATTCTGTTAGTTGAGATGTTTTTATAGGCGATGAGTTTTTAGATTTAGGTTGCGATGTTGTGTAAAAGATTATTCTTGATAGTGATCTACTGTGAAGCGCACAGATTCAATAGCCGAATTCTTTTGGGCTTTGATCTTTTGAATCGTCTTTGTATTTCGTTCGTGTTAGATGTGTTTGAAGTTGTTTATGGGTGTCTTGTTCCTCGTCGTTCCTCGTCGTTATTCGGCTTTTGGGGTGATTGATGGGTGGTAAATGTTGTGCCAAAATTTTTTTATATTCACCACGAATAAAGGTATTGAAATTGCTATCGAGAAATCCTTAGAGGACTGTCTATGTTCCTGTTATTTCCAGCAGCGATGATGAAAAAGAATTGATTTGTTCAGTGATTGGCTCATAAAAAACCGACCCTCTCGAGAGGGTCGGTCAGTATTAGGCCCTTGACCTGTTTGTTGCGTTAGCCCAGCAGAGCTTTGGATTTGGCAACTACATTCTCCACAGTGAACCCGAACTCCTTCAGGCAAGTCCCACCAGGAGCTGAAGCACCGAAGCGATTCATCGTCACGCTGTCGCCATCGAGGCCGACGAAACGGTGCCATCCGAACGATTCGGCTGCTTCCACCACGATCCGCTTGCGTACAGCGTTGGGCAGAACCTCCTCCTTGTAAGCGTCGGACTGTTCATCGAACAGTTCGACGCAAGGCATCGAGACGACGCGGACCTTCTTGCCTTCAGTCGTGAGCTGTTTGGCAGCTTGGACGCAGAGGTCGAGCTCGGTTCCGGTTCCGATCAAGATCAGATCTGGAGTCCCGGAGCAGTCCTCGAGCACATAGCCACCGAAGGCAACTTTGTCGATTGAGGAGTTGGCTTGGTTGGCCATGCCTTGGCGGCTGAGGCACAAGGAGCTGGGGCGGTTACGGTTTTGGATGGCCAGCTTGTAAGCACCACTGGTTTCGTTGCCGTCGCCGGGGCGGAACACCAACATCCCAGGCATTGCACGCAGCGATGGAATCGTTTCGATCGGCTGGTGGGTGGGGCCGTCTTCTCCCACACCGATCGAGTCGTGCGTCAGCACGTAGATCACACCCAGCATGCTCAAGGCCGAAAGGCGCATGGAGCCACGCATGTAGTCGGCAAACACCAGGAAGGTGCCGCCGTAGGGGATCAAACCACTGTCGTGATAAGCGATGCCGTTGAGGATGGCGGCCATGGCGTGTTCGCGCACACCAAAGTGCAGGTAGCGCTTCTCTGGCGATTCAGGCTGATAAGAGCCTGTTTCGCCCTTGATGTCGGTGTAGTTGGAATGGGTGAGGTCGGCCGATCCGCCAATCAATTCGGGAATGTTGGGTCCCAAAGCACCCAAGCAAATCTGCGAGTGCTTGCGGGTGGCAAGTCCACCGTCGTCTGGGGTGTAAGTCGGCAGGCTCTTCTCCCAACCTTCGGGAAGTTCACCGCGAAGCATCCGCTCGAATTGTGCGGCTTCTGTGGGGAATTTGGTGCGATAGGCGGCGAGGGTTTTGTTCCACTCGGCTTCCTTGCTGGCGCCACGCTCGATCGCGCTACGGAACTGGTCGTAGGCCTCCTGAGGAATCTCGAAGGGGCCGTAGCTCCAGCCCAACTGTTTGCGGGTGAGCTCTGCTTCTTCTGCGCCAAGAGCAGCACCGTGAACACCGGCGGTGTCGGCTTTGTTAGGGGAGCCGTAGCCGATGGTGGTGGTTACCTTGATGATCGAAGGCTTATCGGTCACTGCCTTAGCAGCGGCGATCGCTTTGGAGATGGCATCCACATCGGTGTTGCCATCGGCCACGTGCTGCACATGCCAGCCGTAGGCCTCGTAGCGCTTCAGCACGTCTTCGGTGAACGACACGTCGGTCCGGCCGTCAATCGTGATGTGGTTGTCGTCGTACAGTGCGATAAGTTTGCCCAGCTTGAGGTGTCCTGCCAGGGAGCAGGCTTCCGAGGAAATGCCTTCCTGGTTGCAGCCGTCCCCCATCACCACATAGGTGTAATGGTCCACGAGGGTGGCGTCGGGTTTGTTGAACTTGGCGGCCAGGTGGGATTCAGCGATCGCCAGGCCCACAGCGTTGGCTATACCAGCGCCGAGGGGGCCGGTTGTCACTTCAACGCCGGGGGTTTCAAAGGTTTCTGGGTGCCCAGGGGTCTTCGATCCCCACTGACGGAACTGCTTGATGTCGTCAATGCTCACCGAGTCGTAGCCGGTGAGGTGCAGCAGCGCATACAGCAACATGCAGCCGTGACCGGCAGACAGCACGAAGCGGTCGCGGTTGAACCACTTGGGGTTTTTGGGGTTGTGGTTTAGGAACTTGTCCCACAACGCGTAGCCCATGGGAGCGCAGCCCATTGGCAAGCCGGGGTGGCCGCTGTTGGACTTGTTGATGGCATCGACCGCCAGCATCCGAATGCTGTTGATGCAGAGGGTGTCGAGGGATGCGGGCGCAGCGACCATGGGGTTTAAGAGGAAAAGTTGGGGAGAGTTTGATGCATAAAACGGGGAATCCCGTTCAGCTGGCGCGTCGGAACGCAAGGCAGACGTTGTGGCCGCCGAACCCGAAGGAGTTGGACAACACTGTTGCCAGCGTCTGATCCCGTGCCGTGTTGGGCACGACATCCAAATCACAATCGGGATCTGGATTGCTGTGGTTAATCGTCGGTGGGACGATTCCGTGTTGCAGAGCTAGCACGCAAGCGACAGCCTCAATCCCACCGGATCCACCCAGGAGGTGACCGGTCATCGATTTCGTCGAGCTCACGGGTATCTGCAGTGCACACGAACCGAGGGCGCTCTTGATCGCCGAGGTTTCGTTTTTGTCGTTCGCGGGGGTGCTGGTGCCATGGGCATTCACATAATCCACCGCATCTGGGGCGATGCGGGCATCGTCCATGGCCAAGCGCATGGCCTCAGCACCACCCACACCGCCGGGGGTTGGAGAGGTGATGTGGTGGGCATCGCAGGTCATCCCGTAGCCGATCACTTCGCCAAGGATGTTGGCGCCACGGGCTTGGGCGTGGTCCAGGGTTTCCAGCACCAAGATGCCGGCCCCTTCGCCAATCACAAAGCCATCACGCTCCTTGTCGAATGGTCGACTGGCGGTGGAAGGATCGTCATTGCGGAATGACAGGGCTTTGGCGCTTGCGAATCCGGCCACTCCCAAAGGAGTAATCGCCGATTCCGCGCCGCCGCAGACCATCGCATCCGCTTTGCCGAGCTGGAGCAAGCGGAAGGCGTCGCCAATGGCATTCGAGCCTGCAGCACAGGCTGTGGCCACAGCGGAGCTGGGCCCCTTCGTGCCAAGCGCAATCGCTGCAAGCCCCGAGGCCATGTTGGGGATCATCATCGGCACCGTGAACGGACTCACCCGTCCCGGTCCTTTGCCCTCCAAGACGTGGGCTTGGGTTTCCATCGTGAGCAAGCCGCCCACGCCGGAACCAATGATCATTCCGATCCGGTGTGCATTGGCATCCGTGATCACTAAACCTGCGTGGGAGATGGCTTGTTTGGCGGCCACCACCCCAAATTTGCAGAAGCGATCCCAGCGTTTGGCTTCCTTGGGCTCGATCAAGCCTGCGGGATCAAACGCTTTCACCTCTGCTGCGAAGCGACAGGCATGGTTTGAGGCATCGAACAAGGTGATCCCATCGACGCCGTTGCGTCCTGAGGTCAAACCGTTCCAGTAGTCCTGAACCGTGTTGCCGATCGGTGTAACCGCGCCGAGACCGGTAATGACGACGCGATGGAGACCCTCCACCATGCCGATCCTCAGGCCTGCTTGTCTTCGATGTATTTCACGGCGTCACCGACGGTGAGGATGCCTTCCGCGGATTCGTCGGGGATCTCGATATCGAAGGCTTCTTCCAACGCCATAACGAGTTCCACGGTGTCGAGCGAGTCAGCACCCAGGTCGTTTTGAAAGTTGGATTCCGGTTTCACTTCGCCGGCATCGACGCTGAGCTGCTCCGCGACGATCGAACGGACTTTCTCAAGGATCGCTTCCTGGGACATAGCCGTGGCAACGGGACAACGGGACGCTGCATCTTACGGGCTCGGCTCGTTTTGGATCGAGCGGCGCCAAGCCGTCGTTAACAACAGTGACGGCTGGTGCGTCAACGGCCTGCTCTGCGGGTACGTTTTGGAACACATCTTCGTTTGCAACGGGCACATGTCCCACGCCGTCAAGATCTACGACACCTGCATCGGTTGCACCCAGTGCGTGCGTGCTTGTCCTCTCGATGTGCTCGAGATGGTGCCCTGGGATGGCTGTAAGGCCGGCCAGATTGCCTCGTCTCCGCGCACGGAAGACTGTGTGGGTTGTAAGCGCTGTGAAACTGCCTGCCCCACTGACTTCCTGAGTATCCGGGTTTATCTTGGAGACGAGACTTCCCGCTCCATGGGCTTGGCTTACTGATTTTTTGGTTCTGAAGCCATAAACTCAGCCCGGCAAATGCCGGGCTTTTTATGTGCGGAATTGTTGCTCTGGTGGGATCCCGCGAAGCGGCGCCTCAGTTGCTCGACGGACTACGACAGCTGGAATACAGGGGTTACGATTCAGCAGGCATCGCCACGGTGGATGCCAAGGGAAATCTCACCTGTTTGAAGGCCAAGGGAAAGCTCGTCAATCTCACAGCTAGGATGGATAGCCAAGGTGCTTTTGGCCAGTGTGGCATTGGCCATACCCGTTGGGCCACCCACGGCAAACCAGAAGAGAGCAACGCCCATCCTCATTGCAGTGGCGATGGATCAGTGGCGGTGGTACAGAACGGCATCATCGAAAACCACCGCAATCTGCGGGAAGCTCTTGAGGCAGATGGGGCGGTGTTCGTATCGGAAACCGATACAGAAGTGATCCCGCATCTGATCGATGCAGAACTGAAAAGGCGGCTGGCTGTCAGCGAAACCCACAGTGGAGCTGTGTTGCTTCAAGCGGTGCAAGCGGTGCTTCCCCTGTTACGGGGGGCCTATGCCCTTGCCGTGATCTGGGACAAAACACCTGGCGCTTTGGTGGTGGCCCGTAAAGCCGCACCGTTGTTGATTGGCCTGGGAGAAGGTGAGTTTCTCTGTGCCAGCGATACCCCTGCATTGGCCGGTTTTACGCGCACGATTCTTCCGATGGAAGACGGCGAGGTGGCCCTGCTATCGCCGCTGGGGGTGGAGCTCTACGACGCTCAAGGGCAGCGTCAGCAGCGGATGCCAACCCTGCTGACTGGCACGGATCACATAGCGGACAAGCGTGAATTCCGTCACTACATGCTGAAGGAGATTCATGAGCAACCAGAAACAGCTGAGCTGTGGGTGGCCCGTCATTTGCCTCAAGGGCTGACGGAGCAAATGCCCGTGGCCCTTCCCTTCGAACCTAATTTTTACCGCGGAATCGAGCGCATCGAAATTTTGGCCTGTGGCACCAGTCGTCATGCTGGGTTGGTGGGCGCCTATCTGCTGGAACAGTTCTCCGGGCTGCCAACCGCGGTGTACTACGCCAGTGAATTTCGCTATTCCCCTCCTCCATTAGCTCCCAACACGCTCACCATTGGGGTGACGCAGTCGGGTGAAACCGCCGACACCTTGGCGGCTCTCGCGATGGAGGCGAAGCGCCGCGAAGCTCATGGCGATCCGGACTATGCCCCACGACAGCTGGGGATTACCAATCGAGCTGAAAGCTCCCTCTCCCGTCAGGTGCCCCATGTCCTCGACATCGGGGCCGGCATTGAGGTGGGGGTTGCGGCCACCAAAACATTCCTGGGGCAGCTACTGGCGTTTTACGGCCTTGCCATGGCCTTTGCGGCCAACCGCGGTAGCCGCTCAGCATCAGAGATAGAGGCCTTGGCCGATGAATTGCGCGCGCTCCCAGAGCATTTGCGGACGGTGGTTGCTCTTCATGATCAGCGTTGTGCAGCGTTGGCTTATCGCTTTGCCACCACCCAGGACGTGATTTTTCTTGGTCGGGGCATCAACTACGCGATTGCCTTGGAAGGTGCCCTCAAGCTGAAAGAGATCAGTTACATCCACGCGGAGGGGTATCCAGCTGGCGAGATGAAACATGGTCCGATTGCCCTGTTGGATGCCCAGGTCCCCGTGGTGTCGATTGCCGTTCCCGGCCTGGTGTTCGACAAGGTGCTCAGTAACGCTCAGGAGGCCAAGGCTCGCGATGCCCAGCTGATCGGTGTGGCCCCAGAGGGACCCGATACGGCGTTGTTCGATGAGCTGTTACCGGTGCCCGAGACGAGTGAGTGGATCAGCCCCCTGCTCACCGTGATTCCGATGCAGTTGCTCAGTTATCACATTGCGGCCCATCGCGGTTTGGATGTGGATCAACCCCGCAATTTGGCCAAGAGCGTCACCGTCGAATAGTTATTAGACCGATTAGTCGTCAGGCCGTGGTGATTTTGAGTTCACTGCGGCCGTAGCGGTCTTCAAAGCGCACGATGTCGTCCTCACCGAGGTACTCACCGCTCTGCACTTCGATCAGCTCCACAGGAATACGTCCTGGGTTGGAGAGACGGTGTTTGCAGCCCATAGGGATATATGTGCTTTGGTTTTCACCCACCAGTTGTTCACTGCCATCCCGCTCCACCACTGCTGTGCCCTTCACCACCACCCAGTGCTCAGCCCGATGGTGGTGCATTTGTAGCGACAGGCTGGCCCCTGGTTTTACGGAAATGCGCTTCACCTGCCAACGCTCTCCTTCCGTCACACCGGTGTAGTAGCCCCAGGGCCGGTAAATCTTGCGGTGCGCTTTCCCCTCGGGGCTGCCGTCGGCCTCGAGCTGCTTCACCACGGTTTTGATCGCCTGGGCCTGGGATCGATCCGCGATCAGCACCGCATCATCCGTTTCCACTACCACTAGGTTTTCAACGCCAAGCCCCACCACCAGCCGGTGTTCGCTGCGGAGATAGCAGTTGCGGCTGCCTTGGGAGATCACCCGACCATGCAGAACGTTGCCGTCGCCGTCGCGATCCGATGTTTCCCAGAGGGCACTCCAGCTACCCACATCGCTCCAGCCCGCATCAAGGGGAATCACGGAGCCCAGTTCTGTTTTTTCCATCACGGCCACATCGATGGCCACGTTTGGACATTTGGCGAAGGCTTCCCGTTCCAACCGCAGAAACTCCAGGTCGGCGGTGTCCTGCTCAAGGGCGGCCCGGCAGCAACTCACCACCTCAGGATTGAGGCGGTCCAGTTCCGCCAGCATGGCGCTGGCACGGAACAGGAACATGCCGCTGTTCCAGGTGAACCGTCCTGTCGCTAAAAACTGCTCCGCCGTCGCCTGATCTGGTTTTTCGACAAATCGTGCGATCGGCACATCACGCAGTTCTCCAGGGCTGAAGTCTTGGGCTGCTTCGATGTAGCCGTATCCGGTTTCTGGGGCTGTGGGCACGATGCCAAAGGTCACCAGTCGGCCGGCTTCGGCGGCCGGGCGTCCCGCGGCAACGGCGGCGCGGAACTGCTCGGCGTTGCGAATCAGATGGTCCGCAGCCAATACCAACAAGAGGGGGTCATCACCGTCGGCGGTGGCTTCCAGTGCGGCCACGGTCACTGCTGGAGCGGTATTGCGTCCCATCGGCTCCAGCAGGATCGCGTTGGGTTCAATGCCCAGTTGGCGCATCTGTTCCGCCACGATGAAGCGGTGGTCCTCATTGCAGATCAGCAATGGCGCCGCCAGTCCCTCTAGCCCTTCGAGTCGCTGTTGGGTTTGCTGCAGCAAGGTGGCGTCTCCGTCACCACTCAGAGGCCAATATTGTTTCGGGTAACTGGCGCGCGACAGCGGCCACAGCCGTGTACCGGTTCCCCCGCAGAGGATCACAGGAATCAGGGGTGTGGCAGCCAAGATGTCCTGGATGTATCTGTGCTCCAGATTCGCTTGCTCGGGGTGACTGTGTCGAGGCCTGTTTAAAGATCCATGAGTCCAGGGGGTGGGGTCAGCAAGAGCCAACCGTCGTTGAGATGAACCTCCGGAATGATCGCTTCCACGAAGGGAATCAGCACCGTGCTTCCATCGCTTCGCTTGATTTCCAACAGGTCGTTGCCGCCACTGATCAGATCGGTCACGGTGCCGACAGGCTCGCCATCCGTGGTGAGGCGTGCTTCGAGGCCAACCAAATCCATCAGGTGAAATTCACCCTCCCCTAGTTGCGGGCGGTCGCTGGCGGGAACCATCCAATCGCTGCCCACCAGGGCTTCTGCCACATCGCGAGTGTTGATGCTGTCGAGGCGAACCACAAACAGGCTTTTGCCTGGCAGCTGGCGCCCTGTTTTGAGCTGTACTTCCCGTGGAGGTGAGCCTTTTCTGCTGACCCAACGGGGACCCGGCACGGTGAAACGTTCCGGGAAGTCGCTGGCGGGATTCACCCGTAATTCCCCTTGCAACCCTTGAACCCCCACGATTTTTCCCACCGTGAGCCATTCTTCGAGCCATTCCTCTCTATCGACCATGCCATCGGGGGTTGCTGTGTTGATAATGGCGCCAGACCCGTCCGCGACCGAGACATGGCGTCCGCAGCTGCTCCAATTCTTCCTGGCTCCACGGTGACCGTGCAGGACGTCACCTCGATCTACAACGGTTACACCGGTTTTGTGCAGCGGATCAGTGGGGATCGTGCTGCAGTGCTGTTTGAGGGAGGCAACTGGGACAAGCTGGTGACCCTGCGGCTGAAGGACCTTCAGGCTGACTGATTTTGATGGCGTCTGACCACAGTTTTCGGCAACGGCTTCGCACCACGGTTTTGGAGGCCAACACTCCAGCGGGGAAGATTTACAACCTAGTGATCTTTGGGGCGATCCTGCTCAGCGTGGTGGTGTTGCTCTTTGAGCCCAATCCCCTCGGCAACTCAGCGTTGCAGCAAACCGAGGTGCTTTGGATCGATCTCGTTCAAGACAGTTGTTTGGCTGTTTTTACTGGGGATTTTGTGTTGCACCTGGCAGTGGTACCCAGTCCTCGTAAGTACGTGTTCAGCTTCACCGGCCTGATCGATCTCAGTGCTGTGTTGTTCTTCTTTGTGCCGCAGGTTCGCAGCGAATTGCTGCTGTGGGTGTTCAAGTTTGGCCGCATTTTGCGGGTGTTCAAGCTGCTGAAATTCATCGATGAAGCCAAGGTGTTGGCTCAGGCGTTGCGCGGCAGTGCACGCACTATTTGCGTGTTCCTGTTCTTTGTGTTTCTGCTTCAGGTGGTGCTGGGCTACGCCATTTTCGTGATCGAGAGCTCTGGCCCGAATTCCCAATTCGAAACGGTGTCAAAAGGGGTGTACTGGGCGATCGTCACGATGACCACCGTTGGCTATGGCGATGTCGTGCCACAGACCGCGTTGGGCAGGCTGTTGGCATCGGTTGTGATGATGCTTGGCTTTGGCATCATTGCCATCCCCACTGGGATTCTCACCGTCTCAGGGGTTCAGCATCATCAAAAGCAGTTGGAGGGACCGACCTGTCATCAATGTGGTCGACAAGGGCACCGACGCGACGCGCAGCATTGCGATCAGTGTGGGGCGTCATTGGAAGAGTCGATCGCGGGTTCTAAGTCTTGAAGGCTTTGCACGGCTTCCGCGGCAGCGTTTTGCTCAGCTTCTTTGCGAGAACGACCTAAGCCATTCGCGTTCAATCGTGTTCCCACCTGCACTTGGCTGTGAAAGCGTTCCGGGTCGCCGTGGCGTGAGCTTTGCTCACGCGTGGTGTAGTCCGGCAACCCCAGCCCTTCGGCTTGGCTCCATTCCTGAAGAATGGTTTTGCCGTTGAAGCGATGGGGTGAGGCCAGAACCTCTGCCGTGGTTTGTTGCCAATGGGGCGTGAGCCAGTGGTGGACAGGCTCTAAGTTGTTGCTGCTGCCGTTGTAGATCGCACCGATCAGCGCCTCGGTGGCATCGGCGCGCAAGGTGGCTCGGGCGGCTTTATCGCCTTGTGCTTTTGGACCCAGCACCAGGAAGGATTCCAGCTGAAGCTGCTCTCCCAGTTGTGCCAGCCAGCGGTCACTCACGAGTTGGGCCCGCAGGTTGGAGCAGCTCCCCACAGGCAGGTCGGGGTAGTGATGGTCGATGAATTCAGTGGCGGCTAGGCGCAGCACGGCATCGCCGAGGAATTCCAACCGTTCAAAGTTTTTGCTCCGGCCAGCAGACACATGGGTGAGTGCTTCGTCCACCAGGCTCAGCAGCTTGGCGTTGTTGAGCTCTTTCAGGCCGATCTCCCGAAGCAGCTCCAGCAGTTTGATTGTTCGTGTGCTGTCCAACGCCTGACTGGATTAGGGGTGAAAGCAGGGCGTAAGCCGGGTTCTGTTCACGCCTCCGAAGAGGGTGGGTGGTTATCTATCTGGGACCGCCGTTACCGACGGCCTCGAGCGGCGCGTACAAGCGGAACGGGACAGATGGCCAGCCCTCGTTCCTAGGCCTTGCTCCCAGCCGGGGTTTACCGAGCCAGCACCTCTCGATGCTGCTGGTGCGCTCTTACCGCACCTTTGCACCCTTACCTGTGCCGGCGAACCGGCCATCGGCGGTGTGTTTCTGTGGCACTCTCCTCACGGTCACCCGCACTGGGCGTTACCCAGCAAGCCTGGCCATCGGGGAGCCCGGACTTTCCTCAATCGAATCGCGAACGATTCAATTGCAACCACCTCGCCTGCTTTCAGCCCTCATCATGCCTCGTTGGCATAATTAGTTGATCTGGGGCTGTAGCTCAGCCGGATAGAGCGACGGTTTCCTAAACCGTAGGTCGTGGGTTCGAGTCCCGCCAGCCCCGTCACGATCTTGTCTGTAGGTAGCCAACGCTACATCTAGTGGGGTGGCTAGATCGCTCACCACCGCTAGTGTTAGCCAACTCAGGCGGGCGCCATGACCCAGCTTCACGACCTTCGTTTGCGTCTTCTTGTTCAGCAAGAGAGCGAACAGATCGCTGATTCCCAGCCTGCAGACCTCGATTTGTCGGTGGTTCAGGCGCGCTGCCTGTGTTGGTTGGCGTTACTGGCTGAAGCGCATGAAGACCAGGCCAGTGATGCTGAGGGGCGCCGTGATACGGAGCAAGCCATGGGCTGGTTTGCCGATTCCATGCGTCTCCGCGACGTGATTGCAGTGGTGTCGTCAATTGAGATCCCTCTCCCTGGGGTCATCGACGCTGATCAATCCGATGCTGGCGACACCCTTGGGGCTGAGGCGGCTTGACGAGTGTCATAGTGGAGAACGACTAAGAGGGACTGCGGTGCCGGACGAGCCCTGCCAATGCCCGGACTGCCAGAGGTTCTACCGGGAGCACGATCGCCTGATTCGTGAATCTCCCACCCTGAGACAGCAGCAAGAACTTAATTGGGCTGCATTGCAGTCGTTTCGCACCCTTTCCGGTCGAGTTCTCGAAGAGCTTCAGAAGCACAATGCTCCCTTGCAAACAGCTGAATCTTCAGCAGCCACTCCGGTAAGCCCAGCTAAAGCCCCGGACGAAGCCACCGATACGGTTCAGCAGGCCATTGCTGACCTTGAGAACATCAATGCCCACTTGTTCTCAATCGAGGCCTTGATGGAGCGTGTGTTTGACGTACGAGTTCCAGAGGATATCGAGCAAAAGTTCCGGGAAGTCGCTGGTGAATTGGCTCCAGATCCCTTAAACGTGGATCGCTTACGTCTGAATCGATTGCTGCATCAAACCCCTGATTTGCCTGATCGTGGCTAAGAGAGGTTTGAATTTGTCCTGGCTGTCTAAATAAAAAAGCCCTGGTGTTGAACCAGGGCTTTTTTGATGGATCAACGTGCGTCGCAGGTGATTTCTAGATGAAGTGGATCGACGTTCCAGATGTTCTTGCAGTACTCCCTGATCGAACGATCGGAGGAGAAAAAGCCAGAACGGGCTGTATTAAGTACAGACATGCGCTGCCAATGCATTTGATCACTCCAGGCATGGCTTACTGCGTCTTGGGCTCGAACGTAATCAGCAAAATCGGCCATCACGTAGAAGGGGTCATGGCCCTTGAGGTTCTCCAGTAAAGGTCGGAATAGTTCTCCGTCTCCGTTGCTGAAGTGGCCCATCTCCACAAGGTGGAGGGCTTCCTGTAATTCCGGCATGGCCTCGATGAAGTCCCGAGGGCGATAACCACTTTGCTTAAGGGCGTTGATCTCTTCAACAGTCTTACCGAAGAGGAAGAAATTGTCCGCACCAACCATTTCGCGGATTTCAACGTTGGCGCCGTCGAGAGTTCCGATGGTGAGTGCACCGTTCATGGCAAATTTCATGTTGCCAGTTCCGGAGGCTTCCTTACCTGCGGTGGAGATTTGCTCGGAGAGATCTGACCCTGGATAGACCTGCTCTCCCAACTTCACGTTGTAGTCAGGCAAAAACACTACCCTGAGGCGACCGTCCATGTCCGGATCGGAATTGACAGTGTCGGCAATGCCATTAATGAAGCGAATAATCAACTTCGCCATGTAGTAGCCGGGGGCTGCCTTGCCACCAAAGACCACCGTGCGCGGAGCCATATCACCCCCCTGCCCATTTTTAATCCTTAGGTATTGGGTAATAATTTGCAGTGCATTCAGATGTTGGCGCTTGTATTCGTGAATGCGCTTCACCTGCACATCGAAAAGGGTCGAAGGATCCACCAACACACCGGTGTTGCGATGGACGTAGCTGGCTAGCTTCCGTTTCACGGACAGCTTGGTGCTTGCCCAATGCTCAAGAAATGCCTGGTCGTTTTGGCGTTCTTCTAGTTTGCGTAAGTTTTCCATGTTGGAAATCCAGTCGCTACCCACGTGCTCATCGAGCAAGGTGCTCAGTTCAGGGTTGGCGAGGGCCATCCACCGCCGGGGGGTGACGCCGTTGGTGATGTTGGTGAATTTGTCTGGCCATAGTTCAGCAAATTGCGGGAGAAGATCGCTTTTAACGAGATCGGAGTGCAGCGCTGCTACGCCGTTTACGTGATGGGCACCAATCGTGGCGAGGTGGGCCATCCGAACGGCTTTGTCTCCTTCCTCATCAATGATCGAGAGCCGACTCAAAATGGCCTCATTACCTGGATACCGCAAGCGCACTTGTTGAAGGAAGCGGCGGTTGATTTCATAGATCAGTTCGAGGTGACGGGGCAGCAGGTTTCTGAACAGGTTCAGATCCCATTTCTCTAGGGCTTCCGGCAGCAGGGTGTGATTGGTATAGGCCACCGAGCGTGAAGTGATGTCCCAAGCGCGATCCCATTCCAAATGGCGATCATCGATCAGCAAACGCATCAGTTCAGCGACGGCGATCGCTGGATGGGTGTCGTTCAGCTGAACGGTCCAATAGTCAGGAAAGTCTTCGGTTCTCAGGCCGCGATGGTCGAGGCTGCGCAGCATGTCCTGCAGCGAGCAGCTCACAAAGAAATGCTGCTGTTTCAGTCGCAGACGACGCCCTTCATGAGTGCCATCGTTGGGATAGAGCACTTTCGAGAGGGTTTCACTCCCCACTTTTTCTTCGACGGCACCGGAGTAATCGCCGATGTTGAAGGCATAAAAGTCGAAGCTTTCTGCGGCATCAGCGCGCCACAAACGCAGGCGATCGCAAATGTTCACGCGGTAGCCAAGCACCGGCACGTCGTGGGGGATGCCAATGGCGTGTTCCGCAGGAATCCAGCGGGAGCGGTAGTCGCCTTTGTCATCGATGTAGCTCTCGGTACGGCCTCCAAAACCCACGAAGCACGATTCATCCGGTTGAGGCAGTTCCCAGGGCCAACCTCCTTTGAGCCATTTATCGGTGATCTCCACCTGCCAGCCGTCGCGTATCAGCTGGTCAAAAATTCCAAACTCGTAGCGAATGCCGTACCCCGTCGCTGGAATCTTCAGACTTGCCAGTGATTCCATATAACAAGCAGCTAGCCGCCCCAAACCGCCATTTCCAAGACCTGGCTCTTCCTCCACATCGAGGATTTGCTGGAGCGATTCAATGCCGAAATTGCGAAGTGCTTCTTCGGCCTCTTGCTGGATGCCCAAATTCAACAAATTGTTGTTTAGCTGGGGGCCGATTAAAAATTCAGCGGAGAAATAGGCCACCGACTTCTGTGGCTTGGCGCGCATCGCTTCAGTGGTGGCTAGGTATCGCACCATCAGGCGATCACGAACGGCGTAACTCATCGCCATATACAGATCGTGACGACTGGCCGTCGATGCAAGCTTCCCGAGGGTGAAGAACAAATGCTCAGTCATGCCATCGAACACGCTTTTCGAGTCGAGCCCCACACGTTCAGGATCGTTATGACAACCAGGTGTTGGCAGTCGTAGATCGAAGGGTTGGGACGAAGTCATGACGACGAATATCTGAGAGAGCGGCAGCCCTCGGGGGCAGCTGATTGACTGATGTTGATGAGCTATCGCCGAATGTGCAGCACTAATTGTTGATATGCGAAGGATCGGGCCCAGCGTTGTTGGTCCCCTCAACGACCCCAACAAGGCGATTAACGATATCGCGTACAACGGTTTAGGCCCATTTCAGCCATCTCCCCTATCCGGTTGTTTCCGTTCAAAACGGTCCACCCTATGGACAGTCCATTGGAAGGATCACCATTAAGGTCGGCTCAGATTTGCCAGCCACGATGCTGCTCCCTTCACTGCTGAGCGAAATCAGCAGTCATGACCTGGAGGTCGCCGAAACGCTGATCGGCATTCTCCGTTTTGTCCTCATTTTCGTTGGCGCGCGCACTCTTTCGGAAATTTTGGTTCGGCTCGAACTGCCCACCATTCTTGGTGAGCTGCTGGCTGGCGTGATCATTGGCGCCTCAGGGCTCCACTTGCTTGTTCCCCCTGAAACGCAAGTTCAACTCAGCGGAGCGTTTGCTGATGTGATTGCCGCAATGGCGCACATCCCAGCGGTAGAAGTGTCGGATTTGTATAACGAGAGTTTCGGGGCTCTTCAGTCGGTGGCCACCCTTGGCCTCTATTCACTTTTGTTCCTGACTGGACTGGAGAGTGAGCTGGATGAGTTGATGGCTGTCGGGAAGCAGGCCTTCTCGGTGGCGGTGGTGGGCGTGGTGCTGCCCTTTGCCCTTGGAACCCTTGGCTTGATGAGCGTTTTCCACGTCGCTGCCATACCGGCCATTTTCGCAGGGGCATCGATGACGGCTACCAGTATTGGAATTACGGCCAGTGTGTTTGGAGAGCTGGGATATTTGCGGACCCGCGAGGGTCAGATTGTGATTGGCGCCGCTGTCCTCGACGACATCCTCGGCATAGTGATTTTGGCGGTTGTGGTGTCGTTGGGCACGGGTGGCAGCCTCGATATCGCTCCGATTATTCAATTAGTCGTCGCCGCGGTGTTGTTCGTCGTTGTGGCCCTTGTGCTGAGCCGTAAGGCAGCGCCAGCCTTCGATTGGGTGATTGATCAGCTCAATGCCCCCGGCGGCAAATTGGTGGGTTCCTATTTGTTGTTGGGTGCCAGTTGCTTTGCAGCCACAGCCATTGGTTTAGAGGCGGCCCTCGGAGCATTCGCTGCTGGTTTGATCGCCAGCACCTCGAAGCATCGGAATGAAATTCAAGCGGCCGTGACTCCCATCGTTGGCTTATTCGCCACTGTGTTTTTCGTATTGGTGGGAGCAGGGATGGACTTATCGGTGATAAATCCTTCTGATCCAGAGGCTCGATCGGCCTTGGTGATTGCGGCCTTCTTATTTGTCGTTGCAGTCATCGGCAAGGTGGTCGCTGGGTGGGCCGTGTTTGGCAAAGAGCCCACTAACCATCTGGTCGTGGGGCTGGGCATGATGCCCCGTGGCGAGGTCGGTTTAATTTTCCTCGGCCTCGGCACGGCGTCTGGATTGCTCAGCCCAGGGTTGGAAGCAGCGATTCTTTTGATGGTGATCGGCACCACCTTTTTGGCCCCGGTGCTGCTGCGGTTGGTGCTCAAAGACAAGCCGCCAGAGGACGGCAATCAGGTGCCCGAGGAGTTTGCTGCTGATCCCCTGGGGGGGGCGTCATGACCAGCCCATTCGGTTCCTGATTAGTCCGCTCGCGACGCTGCGATCAACAACAAACTCCAGCCAATGGCGATGAATCCCAGACTGGAAGCCCAGCCTGGACCCAGGGCCCAGCTTGCGATGAGCTGGGTCACAACCCCAATAGCGAGTGCTAGCAACAGGCTGCTGACCACCAAGGTGATTTGACGCCACTCTTCTGAGAGCGGACTATCCGTAAGGCTTGCCTCAAACGCCGACAAGGGGCCGCTGAGGGGGACATACAGAGCTATGGCCCAAAGCAGGGCCCCTCGCCACATTGATGGATCGGCGAGTGGTCCACCAAAGGCGATGTAGTCCTGCATTCGAACTTTGGAATGATTTGTCTAGCATCGCTCCTCCTGCCTGTCGTCGTGGAGATCAGCCCCTGGAGCCATCTCGGCCATGCCGTGCACGCGGTGTGTCAACAACCGGATCAGCCGGTTCCCTCTGATCGACCTGCAATTTTGTTGGTCCATGGCTTTGGGGCATCCACCGATCATTGGCGGCACAACATTCCTGTGTTGTCCCGAAGCCATCAGGTCCACGCCATCGATTTGCTCGGGTTTGGTCGTAGTGCCAAGCCAGCCAGCCTCAGCTATGGCGGTGCCCTTTGGCGTGATCAGCTCGTGGCCTATGTGCATGAGCGGATTGGGCGTCCGACGGTGATCGTGGGTAACTCCCTTGGGGGTTTTGCAGCCCTCGCTGCTGGCGCTGCTCTTTGTGAGAACTGTGCTGGTGTTGTGCTTCTCAACGCAGCCGGTCCATTCAGTGATGAACAAAAACCCCCAAAGGGTTGGGGTGCTATCGCCAGGAAAACCATTGGAACCGCCTTCTTGAAGAGCCCCGTCGTTCAACGACTCCTGTTCGAGAACCTGCGTCGTCCGGCCACGATCAGGCGTACCTTGAACCAGGTGTATGTGGATAAAACCAATGTGGACGACTGGCTAGTGGAGGCGATCCGACGCCCGTCCATGGACCCTGGTGCCTTCGGAGTGTTCCGCACGGTATTTGACATCCCCAGTGGTCAGCCCCTGGATGAATTATTTGCTGAGCTCACTGCCCCCTTGTTGCTGTTGTGGGGCATCCGTGATCCCTGGATCAATGCCCCTGGGCGTCGTTCCACATTTCAACGCCATGCTCCAAAGGCCACCACGGAGGTGGTGTTGGACGCCGGTCATTGTCCCCACGATGAGGTTCCGGAGCAGGTGAATGCGGCCTTACAGACATGGTTAGCTGAACTCAATTGAGCGATCTGCGGCTAAAGCTCCATCCCGGCGCTAGGCCAGACAGTGCAACCTTGCTCTCCTTTGGCGGACGCCGATGACCCTCATGCAACAATCCGCGCCCTACGCGCACTGGGAGTTTGTGCACCCTGAAACAGGTGACCGTCTCAGGATTATTCCCGAACGCGGCGGCATCGTGAGCGAGTGGCGTTGTAACGGTCGCGAAGTCGTTTATTTCGACCAAGAGCGTTACGCCAATCCGGCGAACAGTATCCGTGGCGGGATCCCTGTGCTATTCCCGATCTGCGGCAACTTGCCTGGAGATCTGCTGCAAGTTGATGGTCAAGACCACACGCTGCAGCAGCATGGTTTTGCTCGCAATTTGCCATGGCAGTTGCAGGTTCTTGACGACCAGCAAGGGGTGCGGGTCAGCCTCTCCAGCACGGAAGACACGTTGAAGGCCTATCCCTTTGCGTTTGAGGTCGCCATGGATGTGCGTCCGACGCCGGGGGCGTTGGAGATCACAACCACCATTCAGAACCGCAGCTCTGCGGAGATGCCCTTCAGCTTTGGGTTGCATCCGTACTTCAACATCAGCGACCTGTCCCAAACCCGTTTGACAGGTTTGGCAGATCGCTGCCTGAATCACTTGGAGATGGCCGATGCGGAGACCGCTGCTCAGCTGACACGACTTCCAGAGGGAGTGGACTTTTTGTGCCGGCCGGCTGGTCCGGTCACCCTGGTCGACGATGCAACGGGGGCGCAGCTCCAGCTTCAGCATCAAGACCCGATGGACCTCACCGTTGTTTGGACGGAGCCTCCCCGCAAAATGGTGTGCCTGGAACCCTGGACCGGCCCGCGTCAGTCCCTGGTGAGCGGTGATCGCAAATTGGTCTTGCCGCCTGGGGGTGAGCAGACCCTCTCCTGTCGCTATGCCCTGGTCTGATGCTGATCAACCCCGGGTAGCCGTCCTCGGTTGAGTTGCTGGAGGGGATCAAACTGACGTTTGACAGCTTCAATCACCGGCCGAGCTGGTGTATCCCTCCAAGCCGCCAATGGTTGATCTCTGGATTGCACCAGCACCATCAGCTGTCCTCCTAGGGATTCCACTTGGCGGCGTAGGGCTTCGATTTGGAAGGACGGTGCAGCGCTGCTGCACCAGCCATCGCCGCAGCCGGCTCCTGCGGCAATCTCCCAAGACCAACCTTTGAGGGAGGCCATCGCCTCATGGGCGATTAATTGATGCAAGGTTGCTGCGGGGAGTACCAGGCGCAGCAACTGGGCTGGCTTTTGGCAAGCCATGGCCACCTCTAGTGGGGTGCTGCATGGTCTGGATTCGGCTTGCAAGCCATGCTCTGCTGCGAGGGACTGAAGCCGGTTGAGCTGATCCCGAACGGCTTGATCCGACACGCTGCTCAACACCAGTCGCAGCGCCCAGGTGCCATCCCCTGGGTTGGACCAATCGCAGCGTTCTGGAGTGAGGGTGGAGAGCAGCAGTGCTGCGCGAAAGCTTTCCAGGTGGCTCAGGTCACCCGTCAGCAGGAGGGCCGCGTGGGCGGGTCGTATTGGCTGCACCCGCAGGGTGACATCAGTGATGAGGGCCAGGCTTCCCCAGCTACCGCACAGCAGCCGCATTAAGTCGTACCCAGCCACATTTTTGACAACACGACCGCCCGCTTTTGCGGCTGTTCCGTCACTGCGAAGCAGTCCAATGCCGATGATTTGGTCCCGGATACCCAGGTGGCGTTGACGCAGGCCACCGGAGAGCCCGCGGGCCACGAGCCCACCAATCGTTCCCGCCCGTGAGTCAGAGCCATCGGTTGTCGTTGGCTCCCCGCCGCGAGGCCAGTCCACGGGTAGCCACTGATGCTGCGCTGCCAGCAGACGTTGCAGGTGTTCAAGGGGGAGTCCTGCCTCCACGGTGATGGTGAGATCGTCCACGGCGTGGTCGATCACCTGATTTACTCGCTGGCAGCTGAGCACTGCATGCCCGGGATCTAGGGCTGGCCCCCAGTCCAGACGGGTTCCTTGTCCACTGGGGATCCAGGGGGTGGAGTCTTGATGCCACTGGCGCACCAGGGTGATCAGCTCCGCTCGGGTTGCAGGAATATGGTTCACGGCACGATGGTGCCATGAAGGTTGTGGTGATCGACGACGACCCCACCGGCTCGCAGACGGTGCATAGCTGTCTGCTCTTGCTGCGTTGGGATGTGGAAGCCATGCGCGGTGGTTTGCGCCATGGCTCGCCGTTGCTGTTTGTGCTTGCCGATACGCGTTCCCTCACGCCGGATGCCGCAGCGCAACGCAACCGGGAGATCGTCACCAACCTTGAAAAGGCTTTGGCTGAGGAAGGTCTCGATCGCTCGGAGATTCAGCTTGTCAGTCGCGGTGATTCCACCCTGCGTGGCCATGGTGTGGTGGAGCCAGCTGTGTTGGAGAGTTGTTTTGGTCCTTTTGCGGCCACGTTGCACGTGCCAGCGTTTCTTGAGGGGGGGCGAACCACCGTGAATAGCGTTCATCTGCTCCATGGGGAGCCCGTTCATACCACCCCTTTTGCCAAGGATCGTTTGTTCGGATTCAGCACCAGTGATCTCCCCCACTGGTTGGAGCAGAAGAGTGCTGGTGCCATTTGTGCGGCTGATGTGGTGAAAGTCAGCCTCGAAGACTTGGATCAGGCTTTAACAGGGGGGATGCCCCACTTGATCCAACGGTTAGCGGCCCTGCAAGGGAATGCCGCGGTGGTGGTGGATGCGGAGCATCAATCGCAACTTGCTGCCCTTGCGGCTGCTGTGCTGGCCTTGAAGGGCGAGCGGCGGTTTTTGTTCCGCTCAGCGGCCAGTTTGGTAAGAGCTTTGGCCGACCCTGGTCCCCAGCCTTTGGATTCCGCTGGCTTGGCCCGGTTGCGTCGACGTGGTCCCAACGGGGATCAGTTGCCTGGTTTGGTGATGGTGGGCTCCCATGTTCCGCTGGCTGATCAGCAGCTGATGCGGTTGCTGCAGGATCCCCGCTGCATCGGCCTTGAACTGCCTGTGCGACGCATCGCTCGGGTGCTGGCAGGTGGGACGCCGGATCTGTTGTTGGCGGATTTGGAGCGGGAGTGGTGCGAGCAACTTCAAGCCCTGCTTCAGTCGGGTCAAACGCCGGTGTTGTTCACCAGCCGCGGTGAAATCAGATTGGTCAGCGCTTCGGAGGGGCGCTTGTTATCTCAAACCCTCGCGCGCCTTATGGGGCGTCTCGCTAGGGCCGTAGTACCTGGTTTGGGCTACTTGATCAGCAAGGGGGGGATCACCACTCAAACCTTGTTGGCGGATGGGTTGGGTCTGGAGGCCGTTGAGCTGGAGGGTCAGTTGATGCCTGGGTTATCGCTTGTTCGCCCTTCAGTGGGTGTAGCGCGGACGCTACCGATCCTCACGTTCCCTGGCAATCTCGGTACCGACAGCAGCTTGTTCGAGGCTTGGCAATGGATGCAAGCCGGCTGATGCGGCCAGCAGTTCCATCGGGTGGTGCACTGGCTGACGTCCCTGGAGATGTCTGCGCAATTGCAAGGTGCAACCGATATTGGCGCTGGCTACCAACGCTGCTCCTGTGTTGCTCAAGTCGTCGGCCTTGATCGTTCCCAGCTCAGCAGCTTCTTCCGGTTGCACCAGGTTGTAGATCCCTGCGCTCCCGCAACAGACGCCGGCTTCCTTGGGATCTCTCAGTTCCAGATCAGGGATAGAGGCGAGCAGGGTGCGTGGCTGTTGTTGGATGCCTTGGCCATGGATCATGTGGCAGGCGTCATGCATGGCAACCGTTTTGGCGATCGGCTTGAGCTGGGCGCAAAAGCTGTCGCTAAGCCCCTTGTTGGTGAGGAATTCGTGCACATCCAAAACGGGTGCGCGGAAGCCGTTGTTGCTATCCAGGATCTCGCCGTAAGCCTTCATCGTGTGACCGCAACCGGAGGCCGCCACGAGTACGGCGTCGAGCTCTCCTTCGATCGAATTCATGCTTTCAACAAGGGATGAAGCCAGTTGGCGGGTGAGATCCATCTCTCCTTGGTGGTGGCTCACGGCCCCGCAGCAACCCTGATCGGGGGGGAGAACTACTTCAAAGCCATTGGCTTGAAGCACGCTTACCGTGGCGGTGTTTACGGTCGGATCGAAACAGCGTTGGACGCAGCCCAGTAGCAGCGCTACTCGGCCGCGGCGGGGCCCGATGGCAGAGTTCACAGTCGGCAATGCATCGTCGAAGGCATCGGCTGCCAGGGACGATGGCAACAGCTGCTCCATCGCTTCGATTCCCGGGCCAAACAAGCGGGTCAGGCCACTGCAACGGGCAAGGGCCTGAACAGGGGTGCCGGCGTACAGCCGCAGCGGCTGTAGGAGGGCCCGAAGCCGCCGTGGGTAGGGCAACACTTGCAAGAGCAAGTGCCGAAAACTAATCTGCCAGCTGCTGCGCAATTTGGCGTTGTTCAGTTTCGGGCGCGTGGCTTCGATGAGTTGGTCGTAACGAACGCCGGAAGGGCATGCCGTAACGCAGGCATAACAACCTAGGCAGGTGTCAAAGTGGCTTGCAACGGTGGCGTCGAGTTCCAGTTCACCGGCTTCTATCGCCCGCAAGGCATGGATGCGGCCACGGGGCGAGTCCATTTCAGTGGCAAGGACGCGATAGCTGGCGCAGGTGGGCAGGCAGAAGCCGCAGTGCACACAAGGATCCGCCGCCCCTGCGGGTAAGCCTGGTAGCTGGGTTGGCACTTCAGAAGGCATGTAACCAGTCTGATCACCTTGGCTCGGATCTGCCCTACCGGATGACCCTGCTCACTTTTCAACCTCGATCATCCCCAAGAAAGCTGCCTCTAGCCAATTGTGATTGAGGTGATTAATCACCACAGCCAGCACGGCTAAATTCCTTAGACCATCGAAACTGGTACGGATATGAGGGATCAGTGGTCAAAGTGACGGATTACGGCATCAGCGAAACCGCTGCAGCTCACGGGATCGACTTGGGGCTCCATCAAACGCGCCAGGTCGTAAGTGACTTCTTGATTGGCAATAGCGGCGCTCAGCCCTTTGGTGATTAGATCGGCTGCCTCTTGCCAACCCAAAAATTCGAGCATCATCACGCCGCTGAGAATGACCGAGCCCGGATTGATGCGATCGAGTCCCGCATGTTTTGGCGCTGTACCGTGCGTGGCCTCAAAAATGGCAGCTTGTTCTCCGATGTTGGCTCCCGGTGCCATGCCCAATCCGCCCACCATGGCTGCTGCTGCATCAGAGATGTAATCCCCGTTCAAGTTCAGCGTTGCCAGGATCGAATACTCCTGCGGGCGGGTTTGGATCTGCTGAAAAATGCTGTCGGCGATGCGGTCGTCAACCATCACCATCTCCTTCCACTTTCCCTGGCCATGGCTGCTGCCGATGGCATCGATCACGGCCTGAACTTCGGCATCGAGATCGGATTGTTTCTCGGAGGTGAGGCTGTCGTATCCAGGCTCGATCATGCGGGCGTTGTCTCGCACGCTCAGCGTTGAATCCTTCTCGAGATTGCCCAAGATCCAGCTCTCCCGTTCAGTGATACACACCTCACGAAACTCCGTTGTGGCGAGCTCGTAGCCCCAGTCACGAAAGGCCCCTTCCGTAAACTTCATGATGTTGCCCTTGTGCACCAGGGTGACGTGGCGTTTGTTCCCTTTAAGCCGCAGTGCATGTTGGATCGCTTTGCGAATATGGCGCTGGCTGCCGTGCTTGCTAACGGGTTTAATCCCGATGCCTGATCCTTCTGGGATCTGTCGTTTGCCCAACTTTCCGTTTGCTGGGATCACCACGTCGTTGAGGTATTGGCGCAGCTCTTGGCCAACCGCATCGTCGGCCTCCCATTCGATCCCCATATATATGTCTTCTGTGTTCTCCCGATAAACGATCACGTCAAGGTCTTGAGGACGCTTGTGGGGGCTGGGGGTGCCTGCGTAATAGCGGCAAGGCCGAACACAGCAATAGAGATCAAAGATTTGTCGCAGGGCCACATTCAGGGAGCGGATGCCGCCTCCCACCGGTGTTGTGAGGGGGCCCTTGATGGCGACGCCATAGGTGCGGATCGCATCCAGGGTGTCGTCCGGCAGGTACTGGTACATGCCGTATAGGTCGCAGGCCTCATCGCCGGCAAACACCTTGAACCATTCGATGGATTTGCTCCCGCCATAAGCTTTTGCGACAGCCGCATTGAGCACTTTTTGTGTGGCAGGCCAAATGTCAACCCCCGTTCCATCACCTCGGATGAACGGAATGATCGGATTGTCGGCAACCACGGGTTGACCGTTCTCGAAGCGGATCGCAGTGCCAGTGCTGGGGGCAGTGAGCTTCTCGAACTTGACCATGGCGGAGCGCGCTTCAGCTCTTGGAGCCTATGACTGAGCGGGGTAGCTCTACGGTTCTGCCGACACCT
>QCVD01000019.1 GCA_003208835.1 Synechococcus sp. AG-683-C23
TCACTTCGAGTCAGTGTTCCGAGCTCCTTCGATCTGACCTTGGAACCCTGTTTTGTGAAGTCCCGTTGAGATGGGGAGGGGGGTTTCCTTCACCTGGGACCCTGGTGGGGACCCAAGCTAAGACGCCCCAGTCATACCAATGGATTGTAAAGAAAACCTTCGCCTTCATAACCCGAAGGTCGGGAGTTCAAATCTCCCCTCTCCACCAAATCTGATTGAATTTGAGATCCTCCATTGGAGGATCTTTTTTTGGCACTGAGTCTTTATGAGTAGCTCCAGCCAGGCGGTCGACGGGGTTTGGGACGCCATCGTTGTTGGCTCTGGAGCGAGTGGTGGTGTTGCCGCCATGACCTTGGCTGAAGGGGGAGCCAGGATTTTGGTAATTGATGCGGGACCGAACCTCAGCAGTGGGGAAGCCCTGACCACTGAGCCCTGCAATTTGATGCGTCGCCTAGCTGGTCTGATCAGTGGACAGCATCGACGTCAGGCCCAACACCCTGGGTATTGGAAAGCCAACCCCCGTTTGTACGCCGATGAGCGGTTGCATCCCTATCACCATCCGCCTGATCGTCCGTTTCTCTGGACCCGTGGTTTGCAAGTGGGTGGTCGCAGCCTGACCTGGGGCGGTATCACGCTGCGACTCTCCGATGAGGATTTCGCGGGTGTTCAACTCGATAGTGAGAGGGTGTCGTGGCCGATCAAAAGCCATGACTTAACGCCGCACTACGCCGCTTTAGAGCAATTTTTGAAGGTACATGGTGGAAGCAACCACCTTGGCCATCTTCCGGACGGAGCCACTGAGCCACCCCTTCCTTCCACCGATGCTGAACAACGCTTCATGGAGGCGGTTCAGGATCAGCTTGGAATCGATGTGATCCCCTCGCGGGGATTTGGCCCCCACGACTCCAATCGTGATGGCCCTTGGCCCCGTTCCAGCAGTTGTGGCAGTACCTTGCCTCGCGCGATGGCTACGGGCAGGGTTCAGCTGCTGTCCAACCACCTAGTCGAGCGATTGGAGATGGCGGCCTCGGGTTCGAAAGCGATAGGAGTTGTCGCCGTTAACCAAGTCAATGGCAACCGCCATCTGATCCATGGCGATCTTGTTGTGCTGGCCGCTTCCACCATTCAGTCGGTGTCGATCTTGCTGCGCTCGAGTGAGCAATGTCAGCAGGGCGGCCTGGTGGATCCGTCTGGGCGGCTTGGGACCCGGCTGATGGATCATGTCTCCACAAGTCAGTTTTTTGCGGTTCCAGGACGAAGCTCAGGGCCCCAACCACCCCTTACCGGAGCCGGTAGCTTTTTTGTTCCTTTTGGACGTCACGTTGATCAGTCCCCCGACCAGCCGAGATTTCAGGGTGGTTATGGATTGTGGGGGGGCATCGGTCGATTTGATCCGCCGGCTGTCCTAAAGCGACGGCCAAACACCACGACAGGATTTTTGATTGGGCACGGAGAAGTGCTTCCCCGAGCTCACAACAGGGTGACCTTGCAGGGACAGGTGGATCGTTGGGATGTGGCTGTTCCCCATATCAACTGCCAATGGAGTGCCAACGAATTGGCGATGGTGGATCACATGCGCGGACGCATTCAGGCTTGCATTTTTGCTGCCGGGGGTGAACCCTTACCCATCAAAGATCTGTTTCACCTGCCTTTGGTGGAGCCCTTCTTGAAAGGCGCAGTAGCGTTAACGGAGGGGGCTGCACCTCCTGGCTATTACATACATGAGGTGGGAGGCGCCCCATTCGGTACAGATGAACGCAACAGCGTCCTTAATGCCAGCAACCGTTTGTGGAGAGCTCCAAACGTGCTTGTCGTGGATGGGGCTTGTTGGCCAACCTCCGGTTGGCAGTCTCCAACGCTCACGATGATGGCGATCAGCCGCCGCGCTTGCCTTCTCGCCGCTACTGATCGGGTCGGATAAACAGGTCGTCGAGATAACGCTCGCTTACGGCCCGACTGTCACTGCCGTTTTGGAAGAGAAAGTGGGCCAGTGCCGAACTCATCACCCGGTATTGATCCCAGGTGGGGTGGTCTCCAATGAAATCCTTCATGCCGAGATAGAGCACTTCAGGGATTTCTGCTTCAAGGCTGACGTAGGCATGGGCTTGTGATGAAGCACTACTTGTGAGGTGAGGCGTGCTTGTGGAAAGAACAGAATCTGTTGCTCCCAACCCATGACATTTTTCCAAGTGGTTCCGTTCCATTGAGCCTCGCTCTGACTCGTTGACGTACATAAGAAAGCCACACCTACCCCGTATTCGTCAAAAGCCCTGTTATTCGCAAAATGTGTGGATGAGACTTGGCAAGAAATCAGTGTTTGCAATCGATTGGAGCAGTTAAGTTCAAATTCCTATTCAAGACGATGTCCGATTGAGGTGCCTGTCAAGACAGATTTTGGTTTTGGTGCCGTCTTCACAGGCTCCAGGCTCAATGGGTGTCTTGAGGAACTGCTTGTGGAAATCAAGGCCACTGCTGTGGAAAAAGAAGGCACTACAAGCCCGTTTTTTCAATGATTAATAAATCTGATACAAGCAAGATCTCGCGTGTCCTTGCTGAGATTGGTTGCGTCAACCCTTCAAAGGATTTGTTTTCCTTAAGACTTCCGTAGGGAATCTTTAGAGGCTTGCAGCGTTCGGTTCAGCGTTACAGGGCCCAGCGGATGCTCAGCATGGGGATAAGGGGGGTGATGGTGCGCATGATCCGGTTCACCATGTTCATGAATGTGTTCATGGCTGTGAGACTCAAGCGGAACACCATCGGGTTGGCAGACTCCCGTGCATTCCCGCTCGCAGAGTGTGCAGCTTTCAGCGATTCCCTCCACGTGATGGTGGTGGCTCTCCTGGGCCCGTCCAACATCTTGTTCAAAGCCCAGAACTTGTGCTCTGTACTTGCAAAGAGAGCAATTCATTGCCGTGTCTCCTCGGAGCACTTCGTCTACCCGCTCTCGGAATGTGTCCACCACCATCGAGTGTTGGCCTAAATAGCCGGAGGAGAGGAACTCCACATCGGGGTGGTCGGCCGCGACCAAGTCTGTGTGCTGGCGGATTCGGCTCACCAGAACCCCAGAAAATAAAAAATAAGGGGCCACAACGATGCGACGGAAACCCAAGCGGACCACATGTCGAAGACCAGGATCCACTAATGGAAAAGTGACCCCGGAATAGACGGTTTCACCCCAGCCAAAGCCAAACCCCTCCACCAACATTCGAGTGACCTTCGCCACATTCGAGTTGGCGTCTGGATCGGAGGATCCTCGCCCAACAACAACAAGCAATGTCTCGGAGATGGGGATGTCGTTGGATGCGCGGTCCAAGGCTTCTTGAACCCGGGCCCCTGCGGCAGCCACCATCAATCGATCGACGCCCAATTCGCGGCCGTATTCGATGGGCAGGCCAGTTTCCGCTGTGTAGGTATTCAGAACGGAGGGAATGTCGTTCTTGGCGTGCCCTGCCGCAAACAACATGGCAGGGATGGCCAGCACTTTGGTGACCCCCTGTTGGCGTAGGGAATCCAAACCCTCCCTCAAAATCGGTTGGGCGAATTCCAAGTAGCCGTGCTCCACAGGCATGGGAGCAAGCTTGGGTCGAAGTTTATCGACCATCTGTGCAAATTCTGCAACGGCAAGACGGTTGCGGCTGCCGTGGCCACAGATCAGCACCCCAAGGCGTTCAACTGCTGGTTGTGCTTGGAAGTCGGCCAAGGCGCTCGTTTCGCTATACGAATGGCTAGACCCTATTCGGCGTGCAGCAATGGATCAGGCTCCCCTCGATCTATTCAATGCGCAGGCACAAGATGCTGGACCTGTAGGGGTCTTGCATCCGTCTCCATTTGAATTATCCGATTTGCTGAAAGGCTGGTCCGGGCCGCGGCCTTTGCGGGTTTGCAGTGGTGGGACAAGTTCGTTGGCTGCGGCCCAGAACCAATGGACACTTGATCTGCGACCGCAACTCAATCGGATCGTCTGGCAGAGCACTGATCACGCGGTCTGGGTGGGTGGTGGATGTCGGATGCGGGATGTGCTTCAAGCCTTGCTCCCTCACGGCCAATCCATCCCAACCGGTTTGTCTAGCATTCCAGGACTCGGATATGTCTTGACCGGCGGTATGGGACCCCGTAGTCGTGCGCTGGGTTTGGCCATCGACCACATCCTCGACATCCGGGGAGTGTGGGGAAATGGGGAGGAATTCTGGCTTCAGCGCCATCGCGATGGCGATTCAGCTGAGTGGCGTGGTCTTTGTGGTGCTGCACCATTTTTGGCTGTTGTGAGTGAGGTGCGTCTGCTTACCCACCCCCGTATTCCGCTTTGGGTCGAGCAGTGCCGTCTTCCATCAGATGCCCTCTCTGACTGGATGAAAGAGGCTGAAGCCTCTGATCCATCCATCTGCCTTCAGTGGCATTGGGGGGATACTGATCGGTTGGATATCTTGCGGGTGTATGGACAAGATCCTGGCTTTAGCAAGATCGGGCGCATCGACGGTTTGGATCAATTGCCTGCCTTAGTGGTTCCTAGTCCGGGTGCAGATCGTGTGCACTCCGAGGTGGTGGGACTGTTGGGGCCGGCAGGAGCCGCTGGCTGGAAAGAACGCATACCCCTTCTTAGGGATTGCATGGATCGCCGTCCCCACTCTTCATGCAGCCTGTCGTGTCAGCAATTAGGGGGTGCAACCTCCCTTGTGCCTAGTGATCACACGTCGTTCCACCACCGTGACGCTGTTTGGAAGCCTTGGATTACGGCGGGTTGGGTTGCAGGTGATTTGGCGATGCGTCAACGAAGCCTGCAGTGGCTCGAGGAGCTTTGGTCTGTTTTGCAACCGCTATGCCCAGGCGTTCATCTGGCTCAGCTTCATGACCATCTTCCGTTTCATCAATGCGAACTTGAACAAGCTTTTGGTGGATGGCTGCCTGGCTTGAAAGCCCTAAAGCAGAAGGTCGACCCAGCTGGCAACCTGCCGCCGCTCTGATCTACGGTCGCGGCAGCCTACGGCGTTGGTCATGGCCAAGCGATCCAGTTCCACTTTGGTGAATCAGTGGTTCTCCAATCCCGGCAAAGACCTGCTTTCAGGGTTGGTCGTCGCCTTCGCGATGATTCCTGAGGCGATTGCGTTCTCCGGAATTGCTGGGGTTGATCCCAAGGTCGGGCTTTTTGGAGCCTTTTGTCTGTCCTTAACGATTGCGGTCGTTGGCGGACGGATGGCGATGATTACGTCTGCGACAGGATCGACAGCTTTGTTGATGACTGGCCTTGTGGCCAGTGGTGAGGGGATCGGCCCTGGCTTAGGGGTGAAATATTTGTTGGTGGCTGGTCTTGTGACCGGGGTGCTTCAGATTCTCTGGGGTTACATGCGCTTAGCCGATCAGATGCGCTTTGTTCCCCAAGGGGTGCTCAGCGGATTTGTGAATGCCTTGGCATTGTTGATCTTCCAAGCGCAGCTTCCCCAACTTGGTTTTGGCGGTGGGCATGGTGAGGGAGGTGATCATGCGGCGGGTCTGTTGTTGCCCCATGGCGGCCAGGTCTCGGTGGTGTGGGCTTTGGTGGTTTTAGGGCTCGTGATCATTTATGGGTTGCCAAGGTTGACGCGGGTTATCCCTTCACAGCTGGTGGCGATCGTTGTGCTGACGGCCATCAGCATCGGGTTCCATTTCGATATTCCGACGGTCAGCAGCCTGGGCAATCTTCCGGATGGCTTACCCAGCCTTGGCATTCCTTTCGGTCAAGGCAATGGAGGTGTGCCGTTCAACCTCGAAACCCTTGGCTTGGTCTTGCCGACCGCTTTGGCTATCTCGTTAGTGGGCTTGATGGAAAGCTTTCTGACCCAAGACATCCTTGACGACAAAACTGATTCAACCTCCAACAAAAACGTAGAAGCCCGCGGTCAAGGCATCGCCAATATCGTCTCTTCGCTATTTGGCGGCATGGCTGGCTGCGCATTGGTTGGTCAATCCGTCATGAACATCGACAACGGCGGCAGAACTCGCCTTTCAACATTCTTCTCAGGAGTCAGTTTGCTGGCCATGATCCTGTTGGCGGGTTCCTGGTTGAAGCAGATTCCCATGGCTGCTTTGGTGGCCGTGATGATCAGCATTGCGGTCAGTACTGCCGATATCAATGGCCTGCGCAATGTGCAACGGATTCCAAAGAGCGACACCTCGGTAATGCTGATGACGTTTGCGGTCACCATGCTCACCACTCCGCACAACTTGGCACTTGGGGTGTTGGCCGGTGTTGCCCTTGCGGGCATCTTGTTCAGCCGCAAAGTTGCCAAGGTGATTCGGGTGGAATCAGAAGAGATCAGTGCTCAAGAACGCCACTACCGGGTAATTGGTCAGTTGTTTTTTGTAAGCACCATCTATTTCGTTCAAGGTTTTGATTTGCATGATCATCCCGAACGAATCAGTATCGACCTCTCTAAGGCCCATATCTGGGATCAAAGTGGTGTAACAGCCCTTGATCAAGTGATCCGAAAGTTACGTCTTGGTGGGTCAGAGGTCACCGTGGTGGGCATGAATCAAGAAACTCTTGATTTGTTTGAACGAATCGGAGGACAAGAGTCCGCCCATACTTAGAGTTTAAATGCTGTTTTCTGCATAATGTTTAGGCACGTATTGAGGTCATTATTCATCTCTACTAAGCATTGATTGATCTGTTGATTGTTCAGTGCAACATTCATGTAACTAGTGGTGACGTCTTCGCCAATGCTGAGGAGTAGGTAAACGTCTCAATGTCACCACGAACTTGTGCAAGTTCTTTGGCTCCTTCCAGCAACAAACCAAGAAGGGCCTTTTTGTTGTTGTAATTGCTTCGATCGCCCTGCTCCCACGCGCCTGCTGAGGTTGTCAAGCTCAGCCCGATAAATGCAGTCAATAGCCAGCAGACAACTTTCATATCCAGGGCTGATGACCCTCAGAAGGTACCGATGTTTTTGTTTGTTGCGCGAGGATCTGGGACAATCCGATCCGATTCGTCTCATCGTCAATGTCCAGACCCATTTCTTGTCGTCTGATTGGTGCCGTCGGCGGCTTGATTGGTCTGCTAAGTGGATGCGCCACCCTGGGTGATGGCACTGGTTCCAGGTTGGACTTGGTGCAGGAGAGGGGTGAACTTTTTTGTGGAGTGAGTGGCAAGATCCCGGGCTTTAGTTTCTTGAGTCCTGATGGCCGCTATGCCGGTTTAGATGTGGATCTATGCAAGGCCATGGCCGCGGCCTTTGTTGGCGATAGCTCCAAGGTTCAATACCGACCCCTTACCGCACCAGAGCGATTCACTGCACTGCGGTCTGGAGAGATTGACCTGCTGTCGCGCAACACGACTCACACCCTTAGCCGTGATGCAGCCGGGGGAAATGGATTGAGCTTTGCCCCCACGGTGTTTCACGATGGGCAGGGATTAATGGTGTCTGTAGGGAGTGGCGTTAGTTCGATGGCTGGTCTGAGTGGCAAAGCCATTTGCGTTGGATCGGGAACCACCACTGAGCAGAATTTGAACGATGCGTTCGCCGCGCAGGGTCTTCCCTACACGCCGATCAAATACCAAGACCTAAACCAGGTGGTGGGTGGCTATTTGCAAGGTCGTTGCGCCGCTATGACCTCCGATCGTTCGCAGCTGGCATCGGCCCGTTCTGGATTTAAAGACCCGCAAGAGCATGTGATTTTGGCGGACCGGTTGAGTAAAGAACCCTTGGCTCCAGCCGTTGTTGGGGGTGATCAACGGATGGCGGATGCCACCAATTGGGTGGTGTATGCCTTGATCGAAGCGGAGGAACGTGGCATTACCCAAGCCAACCTTGACGATGTTCTTGAGCAGGCTGTCGCGGATCCATCGCAGGCTGCGCTGCGTCGTTTCTTGGGGGTTGATGGAGGCCTTGGAGCGAAGCTTGGTCTCCCTGACGATTTTGTGGTTCAGGTGATTCGGGCGACAGGAAACTATGGCGAGATCTATAACCGCCATCTCGGCCCCGGGAGTGCCGTCACCATTCCGAGGGGCCCCAATCGTCTGGGTGGGGAAGGCGGTTTGATGATTGCTCCGCCGTTCACCTGATGCCTCAGATTTTTCGTCGAGGACGTTTCTGGATTCAGCTTGGCGTTGTTGTTGCGTTGATGGCTTTTGGCGGCCTATTGATCAACAACATCACTGTGAATTTGATTCGTACAGGACTGGGATTGGATTTCGGTTGGCTATGGCGTCCGGCCGGTTTCGCCCTCGCGGAGACAGCGCTGCCCTATGCCCCAACCGATAGCTATGCCTGGGCCTTAGTCATTGGTTGGATGAACAGCCTCAAGGTGATCTTGGTGGGGTTGTTGCTGGCCACCATGCTTGGGGTAGCAGCTGGAGCTGCCCGTAGCAGTCGAAATCGGCTGTTGCGCAGCCTGTCAGGCGGCTATGTGGCCTTAATTCGCCAAGTGCCCCTGTTGCTGCAATTGCTCTTTTGGTATTTCGTGGCCTTCTTGGGGTTGCCAGACACTCCTGTGGGTGGATTGATTCACTTCTCAAACCAGGGCATACGCCTTCTGGGGCTGAATCTCAGCGTGGAGTTTTGCTCGGTGCTTACGGGGTTGGTGGTGTTCACAGGAGCCTCGATCGCTGAAATCGTTCGAGGCGGAATTAATGCTGTGTCCCTTGGCCAGTGGGAAGCCTTTCGAAGTCTTGGTTTGTTGGAGGGTGTAGGACTGCGCCGAATCGTTTTGCCCCAGGCTTTGCCAGCGATTCTGCCGGCTCTTACAAGTCAATTCCTCAACCTTGCGAAGAACAGCACGCTTGCTATTGCGGTGGGCTATGCCGATCTCTACGCGGTGAGTGATACGACCATCACGCAAACGGGCCGTGCGATTGAAGGGTTTCTGTTGTTATTGCTGAGTTTTTTATTGCTGAACTTACTAATTAGTGGCGGCATGGCCCTGATGAATGGAGCGGTGCTGGGTCGTCTGCAGAGGAGTCGTTGATGAACCGTTGGTTGGATAGATGGCTCACGTTGATGCTTTTGGCTTTGCTCGGCTGGGCGGGTTGGTCTTGCCTGCACTGGTTATGGCGTGGGGCCGACTGGACGGTTGTGGTGACCAACTTGCCCCTCTACGCAGTGGGCAGTTATCCGGAAGCTGAGCGTTGGCGGCCCTTGCTGTGCATCGTCGCTGTTGTCGTTCTGATCGTGATCACCCTGCTCGGAACGCGGCATGGCGAATGGCGTCGATCCCTGCCCCTGCTTTGGAGTGCCATGGCTCCCCTCGGGATTTGGCTTCTTGCAGGGGGACTGGGCCTCTCTCCTGTGGGAACGCAGAGTTGGGGTGGATTCAGCCTCACCTTGCTGCTCACTGCTGGAAGCGGCCTGTTGGCATTGCCGCTGGGGATCGTATTAGCGCTGGGTCGTCGCAGTGACCTACCCGTCCTGAGGGGTGGCAGTACGGCTTACATCGAGCTGATGCGGGCTATTCCCCTCATCGCCGTGTTGTTCTTTGGACAGTTGTTGATCCCTCTGTTCCTCCCGCCCGGAGTTGAAATCAACAGAGTCCTGAGGGCTGTGGTGGCATTTGCCCTGTTTGCCGCGGCCTACATCGCTGAGGATGTGCGCGGTGGTCTTCAAGCGATTCCACCCACCCAGCGGGAGGCGGCAGCGGTGCTGGGTCTCTCGCCTCGGCAATCTCTGCAGTTAGTGGTGCTCCCCCAGGCGCTGCGGGTTGCGCTTCCTTCGCTGACCAATCAAGCGGTGGGCTTACTGCAAAACACAAGCCTCATGGCGATTTTAGGACTTGTGGAACTGTTGGGGATTAGCCGCAGCCTGTTGGCGAATCCAGCGTTCATTGGTCGTTATCTCGAGGTATACATCTGGCTTGCTGCGGTTTACTGGCTGGCGTGCACGGCAATGGCTCTGCTGGCCCGTCACCTTGAGATCCAGCTCGACCCCGTCCGTTCTGCCCGATGACGATCGCTATTCGTGCCACTGATCTGGTGAAGAGTTATTCGCCGGGCCTGAACGCTCTTGATGGCGTCAGCTTGGAGGTCAGCGCTGGCGAGGTGCTGGTGGTGATGGGCCCTTCGGGCTCGGGCAAAAGTACCTTGATTCGCACCTTCAACGGCTTAGAAACCCTGGACTCAGGCTCGCTCGATGTGCTCGGCCTGCGGTTGGATGCGGCCCACGAAGAACGCCAAGTACGGGCGATTCGCGAGCGGGTGGGGATGGTGTTTCAACAATTCAACCTGTTCCCCCACCTCTCGATTCTCGACAACATCTCCCTAGCGCCGATCAAGGTGCAGAAGCGTGCAAAGGCCGCGGCGGAACACCTTGCGATCGAGTTGCTTGATCAAATGGGCATTCGCGAGCAGGCCCACAAATATCCAGCCCAGCTCAGTGGAGGCCAGCAGCAACGGGTGGCCATTGCGAGGGCTCTTGCCCTCGATCCAGAGGTGATGCTTTTTGACGAACCCACGAGTGCTCTAGACCCAGAGCGGGTGAAGGAGGTGCTGGATGCGATGCGTCAGTTGGCGAAAGGCGGGATGACGATGGTGGTGGTGACCCACGAGCTTGGCTTTGCGCGCGAGGTGGCCGACCGAGTGATGTTTATGGACCAGGGACAAGTAGTGGAAACTTCAGATCCGCAAACCTTTTTCACCAATGCCAGGGAAGAGCGCAGTCGGCGCTTCCTTAGCCAGATGATGTGATCGTGTAATCGATTTTCTCGTCGTCCGAACAACAAAAATCTCTGTAATAACGCTCCAGTTCGTCGTAAGCCGCGTCGTAGCTATCGAACTTCAGGGATGTGACCTTGTCGGACAGCCCATCACTGCGGACCAAAACAAAGGTGTTGTTGGGCCTCGGGGCCTCAGGCATCACAAAGGGGAAGACGTTGGAGACCCCTTTCTAGAGCTGTGATCTCGCGTTCAGTTTCAAGCCAGCATCATTGTCCATCGGTAGCGAGTCCACTTGCTCGGCGAGCACCGTCATCAAATGTTCGAACCGTCTTTGGAGATTCTTGCGAAGCATGCATCTCTTGTGGACGGTCGCTAGACTGGCATAGCGTGCGGCGCCTCCTATGTTTCTGAGGTGTTTTGGCGGCGTGAGTTCTGCGGTTCCTGCTTGAGCTGCTTCCTTGTTTGCTGATCGGTTTTTGGATTGGTGGGCATTATCCGAATTGGGCTGGTCGCTTCGCCGTCCCGCTGGTGCGATTTGGCGTACCAATCAGCGTGATGGGTCTGCTGTTGAAAAGTGGCCTGAATGGGGAGGTGTTGCAAGCTGCTGGCATCGCCGTGTTGGCGGTGTCCATGGTGTTGTTGGTGGGTGGATGGAGAGCCCAGGCGGGTGGAGGGCTCGCCACCCCTTCGCTGTTGCTGGGGAGCTGCATTGGTAATACGGCTTACTTCGGTGTGCCCCTGGCTCTGGCCTTTTTGCCGCCCGCGGCTCTAACGATCACCATTGGCTACGACCTGGGCGCAACGCTGCTGACCTGGAGTGTTGGCCCCCAACTGCTCGGGGGTGCTTCCACCAGTCGATGGCTGGCACTGCGCCAGCTGCTCGTGAGCATGGGGAGTAGCCCTGCAACGCGAGGCCTCGTTGGGGCCTTGGTGATTCAGGCGACGCCCTGGAGTGCTGCCATTAGCGAGGGCCTTTGGTGGCCTTCCCGGATCGTGATTGTGATGGCCTTAATGGTGGTTGGGATGCGTCTTGGCAGCCTGACGCGCAGAGGTAAGCCCCCTCGCTTAATGGGGGCGGGCCTTGGCCCAGCTTTGGTGGTCAAGCTTTTGCTCTATCCCTTGCTGCTTTTGATGCTTGGTTTGTTGTTTGGCTTGGATCCCTTGAAGCTTCAAGCGCTTGCGTTGCAAGGAGCGGCACCAACAGCAATATCAATTTTGTTGATTGCGGAGTCCGTTGGCCACGATCAAGAGCGGGCGGCTGCGCTGGTGTTTTGGAGCACCGTTCTCGCGGTTTTGACCGCTCCTGTTTGGGGTTTGGTGTTGCAGGTTTTTGTCTGAGCTTCTGTTGAAATCACGCCTTTAAAAAATGACGAAAGGTTAAATTAATTCGCATTGTTTTCACTTTGCGGCGTTGGGGCACGCTGTGCATCCAAAGCCCTTGGCAGCCGGGATGCATGATCAGCAAATCGCCATCAGTGAGAGGGATGGCTGCTCTCTTAGTTGGATCGCTGCGATGTCTAAACAAAAAGTCTCGAGTTGATCCCAGGGAGAGTGACGCAATCGGTTTGGTCTGGTCGATCTCTGTTTCGTCATCGGAATGCCAGCCCATGCGGTCGTCGCCGTCGCGGTACAGATTAAGAAGGCATCCGTTGAACTGAGCCCAAGAGGAGTGATTGACCTGTTCGAGTAACGGGAGGAACCATTCCGGCCAACCTTCCCCAACGTGGATGGCACCGCTATAGCGGTACTTCAGCCCCTGCTCAGCAACAAAAACCGTCTTACGGGGTACGCGGTGGTATTTCCCAAACACCTGCACGAGCGGCTGCTCCCAGGTGATGTTGTGTTCAAGGAGCTGCAGCCATCGTTGAGCTTCGTCGGTCGATAGCCAACTGGGGAACAGCGACCAATCTCTTTGTTCATCAGTGCTGATGACTGGTTCCATTCGTGACGTCGGATGACAAGCCCGGCTCTCGATGGGAACCCTCTCATACAGTTGTATGTATGGGAGCACGCATCAACCAGGACGAATTTCTCAAACGAGCGAAGCAGCGTTTTGGGGATCAGTACACCTATGAGGGAATGATTTGGCGGAGTTATAAAAGCCCCGTCAAAATCCGCTGCACGCACCACCCTGTGCAGGACATCAACATCACCCCTGAAAAGCATTTGCAAACCCTGGGTGGTTGCCGTCACTGCCTGAGAGCACGGCGTGTCGCGTCATTGGAACGTGAGTTAAATCGCAAATCTGCTGAACGCCCAACCGCTAAGCAGGTGTCCAAGACATCATCAAAAACCGTTGCCAAGAAGGCTTTGGTTGATCCGTCTAGGTCGAGGTCGAGCTCCTTGTAGAGATCGGTGCTGAGAAAATCTGGTTAGGTCCATGCTCTTGGTTGGTTTCAAGGGGCCATAGATACGCGCTGGTAGCAGAACCACAGCCACTGTTGAAACAGGAGATTGCGATGCGAACGCCAGAGTGTTTGTCTGTGGTCTGGATCGAAATTTTCCGGGGGTGGCACATCCCCGCGAGCTTTGTCACGTTCCATCTCGCCGATGATTCGGCCAACGTTGTACTCGGGATGGCCTAGGTGCATTAGTTGCCGTTGGTCCGGCGTTTCGAAGATTGTGTATCCAACCTTTTCTCCATGGGCCAACAGCCGAAGACGTCCTTGGCGTTGAGCTGATTCCATCGCTGAATCCAGCAGACCCGCATACCGACTCTGTGGGCAAAGAAATTTGTCATCTTGCGTGCCCATTAATGGATGTCCGGGAACCAGGCTGCGCATTGGATAAATCCCGAAAAGCTTTCTTTCGAAGGAGATTTTGTCGACACCTGCCATGTACGCCAGGGCAAATCCAGCCCAGCACAACCCGAGGGTGCTGGCACAAGTCTTGCGAGCTTCCTCAATGAGCTTGGTGAGTTCTTTCCAGTAGGTCACTTGTTCAAAAGGCAGGTGCTCGACGGGAGCACCAGTGATGATCAAACCATCCAAGGGCCCTTGGGATCTGACTTCATCCCAGGAGACGTACAGCTGCTTGAGGTGCTCTTGGTCCCAGCTTTTATAAGCATGGGAGTTCAAGCGAATCCAGATCGGTTCGATCTGGAGTACAGATAACCCCAAAGGATGCAGCAAATTAAATTCATATTGCTTTCCCAGCGGCATGATGTTGAGGATGCCAATGCGCAGCGGTCGGATGTCCTGAAGTTCCGCCTGTTTGGCTTCAATCCAGGAAATTCGGTTGCGTTCAACCGCCGAGATTTTGTGATAACTCCGAGGAAGAATGAGCGCCATAAATGCTTAATCGAAGCTCAACTCAGGCTCACCAAGGCCTGTTCGAAATCGGCCTTGATGTCATCAATGTGCTCAATGCCAACCGATACTCGAACCATGGTGGGGGTGACTCCTGCGGAAGCTTGCTCGTCTTCGCTCAGTTGCTGGTGGGTCGTCGAGGCTGGATGGATGACGAGGGTTTTGGCGTCCCCAACGTTGGCCAGATGGCTCGCCAGCTTGAGGCTATTGATGAATTGCACCGCATCGTCGAACCCCCCTTTTAGCGAGAACATCAACATGCAGCCCATGCCGCGACCAGTGAGGTATTTCTTCGCTGCTGCGTGATATGGGTCGCCGGGGAGTCCCGGATAACTGACATGGGCCACTTTGGGATGCCCATCGAGCCAAGTGGCCATTTCCATTGCGTTTTCGGTGTGGCGCTCAACGCGCAAACTCAAGGTTTCGATCCCTTGCAGCAGCATGAAACTGTTGAAAGGGCTGATCGCCGGACCCCAATCACGAAGACACTCCACTCGGGCCCGTAATGCAAAAGCAATGTTGCGTTCGTCTGGTAGGCCCAGCATCTTGCAAATATCACTGCCAAAACCAAAGGCATCCCAGTGAACTAATCCGTGATAAGCCGCGCTCGGCTCACTCATTAGCGGGAATTTTCCGTTGCCCCAGTTGAAGGTGCCGGCGTCGACGATCACTCCACCCAGGCTGGTGCCATGGCCACCAATCCACTTCGTCGCGCTTTCCACCACCACGTCGGCCCCATGTTCAATCGGCCGCAACAAGGCACCTGCGGCGCCAAGGGTGTTGTCCACGATTAAAGGAATCCCCCGCTCTTTGGCGAGTGCCGATAATTCCTCGAAATCAGGGATGTTGAAGCGGGGGTTACCCATCGCTTCGACATACAGAGCCTTGGTGTTGTCATCGATCTGCGCTGCGAAACTGTCGACGTCATCACCGTCGGCAAAACGAACGTTGATGCCTAAACGGGGAAATTGAACTTTGAACTGGTTGTAGGTGCCGCCATACAGATAGGAGGTGGAAACAAAGTTGTCTCCCGCTTGCATGCAGTTGGTGATGGCCAGGAATTGAGCCGATTGGCCTGAAGCTGTTGCTACAGCTGCCACACCGCCTTCGAGGGCAGCCACTCGTTTCTCGAAGACATCCGTCGTTGGATTCATCAAACGGGTGTAGATATTCCCGAATTCCTTGAGCCCAAAAAGGTTGGCACCATGTTCTGCGTCGTTGAAAACGTAAGAACTGGTTTGATAGATGGGAACAGCCCTGGAGTTGGTCGCACTATCAGGCGACTGGCCGGCGTGGAGCTGAAGGGTCTCAAAACGCTGGGACATCAGACCAGATCAATGAAGCACTGATCCAGTTCTAGTCGTCTCTACGCATCTGGCAGCTCTGGTTTGTCGGTTTCTGCCAGGGAGGGGAATGTGGTGCGAATCAGGGTGTGGATTTCGCGATGTGCCTCGCGCCGGAACCCCTCGATTGCATCAACGCTCAAGATTGGGTAGGTGCGATCGCTGGCGTCAACATCGCGCAGATGTTTCCAGCGATTGCTCTCTTTTTCCTTTAGTACCATCAACGCAGCCTGGAAGTCGTAAGCCTTTGTGGTTCCAAGAGCAGCTGCTTGGGAGGCCAGAGTTTCACGGACAGGACCAAGGGCTCTGGCCTTGATGGTGTCCGGTAAACCGAGCACGGGTTCGTAGTGATCGAGGATTCGCAGTTCGGCCTCCAACAGCACAGTCCACGCCCCTTTCTCTCCATCGCTTAATCCCATCTCCGCTTCAGCAGCAGTCATGGCATCGCATTGAAATCGGAGCCAGCTGTAGTAGCTCTTGTCCTTCAAGGACTTTTTGGCAGCCGCTCGCCCAGAAAGAATTTTTGGGAGTGCGTTTTCTGCTTTCCGCAGAAACAAGCGATCTTCCCGCTCAAGATTCATGGCCCCCCAGCGCTGGCGGTATTCCCAGAGCTCGACATATCGGAAAACGTCGGCTTCGGACCAGCCGAGGCCCTTCAGTTCATCGCCACGGTGAGAAGTTTCCTTGGACACCCGTTGCATGCATTACGCCTGTGATCAGGGTAGGTGTTGATGCTCAATTTGCCGGAGGTCGACTGGTTGGATGGTTTTTGAGGTAGTTCTCAACAGTGATGGGCTTGGATTGGTGGTAGCCCACTGGCAGCCATAGGTCGCCATCTGCGGCGTTGAAGTGGATTTCCCAGTGATAAAGCCCGATGTAGGCCAGTGGATCCTCCCGCATCAATGAGGCATACAGCAGAACGGCACGTCCGTAGTAGTCGCTGTTGTTGTACCCCCATAACCCCTTGCTGATATCCGCTAGCCCACCGCGTCTCACCAAATAACGGGCTGCAGCTTGGATTGCATCGTGCGGATCGCGAATATTGCCTTGTCCGATTCCTGCTTCCGCCCAAGTGGTGGGCAAGAACTGCATGGGGCCTTGCGCGTTAGCCACTGAAATGCCATCGATGCGCCCCATGCCGGTCTCAACCAAATTCACCGCTGCCAGGACTTCCCACTCAATGCCTGTGGTCGACTCGGCTTTTTGGTAATAGGTCAGCAGGTTTTGCGCTGGTTCTGGATCAATAATTCTCCAGGCAGGTAAAACAGTCGGGCGGCGAGTCCGGCCCATCCGTAAAAATTCGCGTCGGGCGGCCAAGTGCCGCTCCACCACACGTTTCCATCGCTCGGGCAGTGCAGCAAGCACTTCTGAGGACAGGGTTGGGTTGGCGGAAAGCACCCGATAGATCACCTGCTGTTGATGCCCCAGGTCGGGGAGTAATCCTGCGGCGGTCGCAGGATTACTTAAAGCGGTTTCAACGGTGTTGAGCAGCGCCGCAATGTCGTTGGGATGGGAGGGAACTCTCGGATAGCTCCTGCCTTTGGCGATCTTGCCTTCCTCTTGGCGAGGTGAGCTACCTATCGAGGAGAGCGCAACAGTTTTGGGTTGTTTCTGCACCACCAATGCCAGGGTTGCGGCGGCAGCCACAGCAGCAATCAGAACAGACCGGCTCCGCATTTCGTCATAACGGGCAGTGGCGTGACATTACGGCCCATTCAGCCCTTAAGGAATGTTGTTCGGTCGTGAAAATCAGCTTTCGCTTGATGGCGATGGGCCCAGTGACTCAACCCTGCCTCGCCATGGTCGATCACGGCTGAGAGGTTGACCTCTGGGCACACCCCAGCAGACCACCAGGGCGCCAGGGGAAGGCGGACATCCACGCGAAGATGATGGTGTAAGCGTTGGATGCCAATCACAGGTTCTTGCTTCAGCGGCTGCGGCTGCTGGCCACTTCGATACCCCTCGAAGCTATAGACCGCCCAATCGCCATTTGGGGAAAGATTGATTTCCCAATAACGGCTCTGATCCGGCAAGGCCAGAAAGGCCTCGAAGCAGGTGGCTGTCCAGAGCCCATCTTTGCGGTGTCCGTGCTGGGGGCCGTCCTCTAAAGGGGAGGGGAGCACCAGCGTCGATAGTCCGGGGGGCGCTAAAGCAAGCAGTCCATAGCTGAGCTCTAGCCAGCCATTGCTGTTCCAAACGAGCGCTGCACTGACTTGAAGATCACTGGGAATGGAACGCTCGAAGGGTGTTAAGCGCGCCACCTGACGCAGCATGACGGCGGGGCGAGGCATATCTAGTTAGACCACCGGTCGATCACTGAGGCGTTGGATCAGGCGTTGAAGGGCTGGCATCTGATTCTCAATGTCTTGTACAAGCTTGAACTGAACGGCGGCGCGCTGGAGATTGTGGCCTGGTCGATCTGTTTTGAAATAAACGTTTCCCTCAAGATGATCCGTGAGGAAGCGCAGTCCTAGTTCCAGGGGGATTAAGCGAATGCAGTCTGGGAGGTAATGAAGATCCCACGACGTCAGAAATCCTTGAGCCACCTCGAGATACCCCTTCAGGATGGCTTCGCAGAGAGTTAAGTCAAAGCGAACGCTGGCTAGATCTGTGGTTTCTTCGCCAGCTGCGTTGCAGCAGGAACGAATGCAATCGCCGATGTCGTAGTGAATTAACCCAGGTTTCACCGTATCGAGGTCAATCAGAGCGACAGCCTTGCCGCTGGCCTCGTCGATCATCATGTTGTTGATTTTGGGGTCCCCATGGATTGGCCGATGCTGCAACTCTCCACGGGCGAGAGCAGCTTCGAGAACATCCACACCCTGTCGACGCTTGTGAATGAAGTCACAGGCCGACTGCTCGGCAGTGCCCAGCCTTGCGTGGGATTTCAACACTAAATCGTAACGATATAGATACTCAGGCGTTACGTGAAAATTCTCAAGGGTGTCGGCCAGCTGGTGAATGGCCAGGTCATGAATCAAGTTGTGGAACATGCCGAGCCCGTAACCCAGCTCATGGGCATGGCCGCAATCCTGAATTTCATCACTGGTGGATGCGGCGCCGATATAAGTGATCGAGCGCCAAAACTCACCGTTGTGCTCAACCCATGCCGACTCTTCGCAGCGGCAGCGCACAATCCGTGGGACTTCCCAGCGACGGCCCTGGAGCTCTGGTGGTGGAGTGGCCAGCCGCCGGTCGATGTGCTCGCCCAGCGCTTGCAAGTTGCGCATCACCAAATCGGGACGTTCAAACACGGCCGTGTTGAGCCGTTGCATCACGAAATGACCTGTTTCACTCGACCCTTCGTGGGTCACAAGAAAGGTTTCATTCACGTTTCCCGAGCCGAGGGACCGAATCGCCGTGATCTGTTCACGGGGATGGAAGCGATCGGCGATGGCTTCCAGGGCCTCGGTCATCTGTAATCGCAATGGTCTTATTTCAAAACCATGCCGTTAACTGTTGGGATCCCCCCTGCTTGGTGTGCGGAACAGCAGGCGACTACGACTTAACTGTCCATCTGACTTTCAATGACCTCCATGAGCTGTAGGTAGGCGGGCACCCCAGCTTCATTGGCTTCATCAAGCGTCACTTCGCCACGCATGGCCTGACGCGCGTTATCGGCGATCACAGCATTGACCAATAAGTCGAGGGCTTCTGGGACCTCGAGGTTTTGCAGAGCTTCGCCGTAGCGACGGCTGTGGCTAGGTCGCACCGATTCCTGGCAGTAGCTCGACAATTCACGACTTTCCGTCATCACTTTGTAAGCGGTTTCCTTGACGCCAGGTCGCCCATAGATCGCCATGTAGAGCAAATTCACCATGGAGGCGTCATGGACTGGAATGGCGTATTTACGGGCGATTTGTGGCCAATAGCGCAAGGATTTCAATCCTTCCAGGCCCCCCTTTCGCATTCCGGCGGATTCACACCATTCTTCGAGTTCTTCCATGGAGTGAGGACAACGCTCATGCTCCTGCATGCGCATCGCAAGCACCTGGCCGGCTTGGAAATTACGCGTGGGGCTGCCGGAAACAGGCAACATCATGCTGCCGCGGACATCCGCCACCATCGCAGTGAGCTGGCTGAAGGTGTGGTCCCGCACCTTCTCGAAATCACCGTCTCGAACAAGCGTTGCTTCAATTCTTGGCACCGCATAACCCAGCTCCGTGAGTGGGATCGGTTGCCGGTGGTAGAGCTTTTGGCGATCAGGGCGCGCCATCGAAACGGTGGCGGCCTGGTCCATGCACTGATCGAGGAGCAGTGTCAGCAGTGTGGGGAGCACACCCGGATTCTCTTGGTGAAAGGTGTAGCCAAACCCAGCAAAAACGGAGGCCATGTTTTTGGCCGCTTTGATGTATTGCCCTTCAACGTTGTGAACCCCTGCTGCTACTTGAATGTTGGGGGATAGTTGATCGAGTATCTGGGCCCCCAACATCGCCGTTAGGGCATTGGGATGGCAGAAATTGGCGGTGAAGCTATCAAACGGATTTCGAAGGGCCCCATGCCGATGGAACCCTGAGAAAAAGGCCAAGTTGGGCTCCTTTTCGCATAGCACATAAGCGTTGTTACTGATGGGGTCGTGGTTAAAGGAACCAGCTAAACAAGCCAGAACCACTTGATCACGTCCCAGCTCTTCCCGTAGACGCGTTGCTTCCAGCAAATCCTCTTCAATGTGATTGCTGTTGGCGCTGAGTACAACAAGCTCACAACGTTGAATGAGATCTTCCAGCGTATTGGGAGTCCGCTCATTGCCCGTTCGGTGGCTGCCCATATCGAGCACCGTTTCCACGTGTCCGGGGTCCATGTTTTTGATGGATTCCGCAGGAAAGGCCCCGAGCAGCTCCCGCCCTGAACGAGGGGCGAGCAACAGCCGTCCGGCCTCGTTCTGCATGGCGCAGTTGTAGGCCAAGGACGCTGGGTAAAGGCCAACGCTGTAGAAGCCAACTTTTCCGGCCGCAACCTCATGGATCCTGCGTCGGATCGACACTGCATCCAAGCTTTGGTCGAAAAAAGAATTACGCATGGCCCCTAGCCTAAGCAGGGTCGTTCGTGAGCATTAACAGCTCAGGGTTAATTCGATGGCACTCACTCTGTATGGCGGTCCAAAAACGAGGGCCTCGATGCCCCGTTGGTACCTCGAAGAACAGGGGATTGTTTATGACTTAGTCGAACTCGACCTGCGGGGTAATCAACACCGTCAGCCCGACTACCTCCAAATCAACCCATTCGGAAAATTGCCGGCTCTGGTTGATACCAGTATTCAATCCTCCGATGGGACAGCCCTCAAGTTGTTTGAATCTGGAGCCATTCTTCTGCATTTGGCAGAACACCACGCTGGGCAGATCAATTCAGCTGCTGAACGTTCTCTAACGGCCCAGTGGTTGCTCTTTGCCAATGCAACGTTGGCGATTGCACTGTTTGTTCCCAGCAACCGGGAACGAGAATTTCCGCGGCTGATGCAGGAGCTGAATCACCAGTTGACCCCTGGCTATCCCCTCGTTGGTGATCAGTGGGGTGCGGCCGATTGCGCCGTGTCTGCCTATCTCGCCTACCTACCGATCTTTTTCCCCCAAGAAGATCTGTCGCCGTATCCAGCGATCCAAACATTGATCAGGGCCACCCAGCAGCGTCCGGCCTATCGCAAGGTGATGGGTATGGATTGATTGGAGACGGTGTAATGCGAGCAAAGTAGTAGCCCGATGTCGCCAAAGTACCGAATATTTGTTGTTAGCGTGATGCTGGCCTGCTGCCGCTGTCGTCTCGAGTGTCGTCATAGCTGCTACGTCCATTCAATTGCTGAGCAAGCCGATTCCGATTGAGGGTGGTTTGCAGGTCGACAAGATCGTCTTACCCGCGAGTGTGACGATTCGATCGAATGCACCCTTGCCGGTTGCCGTTCGTGAGGATGTGGTGATTACAGGCAACAAGCCCTTGGCGGTTCAAGGTCAAGTTCAGGTGGGCGGAGAAGTAAGGGCCAATGTTTGTTCCATTGAAACTCCCGTTCAGGTAAATGCTTCTGTCACGGTGAACGAGACCGTGAACGTGAACGGAAAAGTCAACGTGGGAGGAAAAGTGACAGTTGACGGAAATGTTGGAGCGAAAGTGAAACCCACCTTGCTGCCGTTGCCTTGATTAAGCGAGTTGGTTGCGGGGCGCTGCACCGTCTCCCCGAACCAACCCTTTCTCCCAGCGAGACACTTGGCGGAGGGTTAACCCCGCAAGGGCTGCAGCGGCGAAACCAACGGCAGTCCATGGCCCTCCCTGGCCTAATCCCACAAGGGCTGCCGCACCCCATAAGACCGCCCACGCCCAAGGACGAGCAGCGCGGATCCGTTTCAGCGCGGTGGAGCAACTACGACAAGATTTGGTGTGACTGTGGAAGCGATCCATCAGATCTTCATTTCGTTGCCTTTCAGGTAGGAGTTCTCCAGCAAATGGCTCCCCGCCGTTGCTGTTTAGCCAGCGATGCAGTGCGGCAACGTAGACGTCGGCTTTGTTGGGCATAAAGAAGGTTCGATCCGCAGCGGGACTGCCACCAGCTCGCTCCAATACCCGTTCCTGCCAATGCAGAAAAACTTGATCGTCCTCGAGCACTTTGTGGTTGCCAATGTGTTGGAGCCACCTCGGTCGTAAACCGATGAGCAGTTTTGGTGCGGCCGACTGAAATTGAAAGGGAAAGCGGGCAAATAAGCGACATTCACCGCGTCGGATCGGTACCGCGTAAACCACCGTGAGGATTCGGGCGAAACCTTTCGCGGTGAGGTCATGCCACATCAGCTGGGGGGCTTGAAAACGTGTGGTTTGGGAACCGAGTTTTCCTCGACGTGGACCCTCCTCCCAAAACGCGTCAAAGCCGTCTTCAGCTTCTCGGGTGATCGTGGCCAAAACCGGCGATGCATTGCCTCGATTGCCGACGGTCTTGTGGTGTGTGAATGGAACATGACTCACGTCCAGCACGTTTTCCAGCAGGGTCACCGCATCCATGGGGAGGTCGCGAAAGGTGTCCTGCAGCGTCCAGCTGGATGGGTCCTCCTCTAGGGCTGGCACCAGGGGTAAGGGCGGCTGGTTGGCCGCATCCGGGGCTCCCATCCAAACGAACAACAGGCCCTGTCCAGTCGCTGTGAGGAGGTTGGCGCAGCGTGATCGGCGTGCTTCTGGTTTGGTGTTTTCGGTTGCTTGCGGAATTGAGCGGCAGTGGCCCTCCCCATCGAAACTCCAGCCGTGATACGGACATTCCAGAAGGCCTTCGTCGTTAATCCTGCCCTCGCTGAGGGGCACAAGCCTGTGCGGGCAAACATCGGGGAAGACTCGCCAGCAATGGTGTTCAGCTTGTGTGTCCCACCAGATCACAAGGTCTCGCTCCAGCAGTGTGAAGCGGTTTGGTCTGCTGCGATCCAGATCCTGGAGATAGGCGATCGGCCACCACTGTTCTGTCCAAGTGGAGTGCATCAAATCGTCCTTCCAGGAGGGTCATGATCGCGCTCGCTTTGGCTTGGTGCGACTTGGCCTGGTGCGACAACCATGGGAAGGTGACGGCTCGATGCCGCGATTGCTGTGCAGCGCCTCAGCCACGATCAACTGCTGCAGGAGCTCTGTGGTGTTGAGGATCTTTTGATCGTCCAAGACCTCGACGGGGTCTGCATGCAGCTGGTGAATGATCCGCTGACGCGGCAGATGAATGGGGCTTACGTGATGGCCGCGGGTCAGCTGGGGGATTCTTTTGCAGTGCTCACCAATGGCGAGCATGAAGGGCGCCGGGGCGTGAATCGGCTCGTAGAACAGGCGCTTCATGGAGACCATGATCCAGCGCAAGCCGGGTTGTATTTGCGTGGACTAGCCGCTGGTGGTGTCCAGTTCCAGGATCGCTATGGCCACCTCAGCCATCCGGGCGTGAGTGAGGCAGAGATTGCGTTCCTGGCCGCGGCTCCGTCGCGTATGGAAGCGTTGTTGAAGGACGGGTTGCCGGAGTTATTTCCCCTTTACTCGTTGGAGCAGATTGCTCAGCTTGCCCACGCAGCGGTCCTGGACACTCAGGTGTCTCCGACGGTGAATCTCAATGGGATCTTCGCCTTGATTCCAGGGGAAGACGAGAAGCAACGGACCATGCAGAACCTGCTTCAGCGGCTGATGGAGACGTTGCTGGCCGATGCGGCGCAGCAGGATCTTGTGGGGTCATTTTTTCTACATGTGGCTCCCAACCTTGGGCGCAATGCCGACGGTATGGAGCTTCTGAAGCCAGCGGTGGATGGTGATGTGGGCACCACTGATATTCAGTTCATGCTGAGTGGATCGATTAAAGAGGCCGGCTTGTTGGTGCTGCTGAATCAGCACATGGCATGTCGCTATGGGGAGGTCCCCTTCGGAGACGATTTCAATGTTCGCGTCGCTCCACAGGACCATGACGCGTTGTTGAAGCTTGTGCAGGATCGAATTCCTGCGGAGCGCATGCCTTTGCTTGTTGGCGTGGGTGACACAGTTACGTCCAATCCTTCAGCCGACGGTGCTACCCGGTTGCGGGGAGGAAGCGATCGTGGATTTCTAACCTTGCTGCAAGCGTTGGGGGCCTGGAGCGGGAGAGAAAATCGCGTGGTTTTGGTTGATAGTAGCCATGGCGAAGTGGACCGCCCAAGCCTGTCTGATCCAGCCCTTACGGGTATTTCAGATCCCGATGATCCGCTGCAGATTGATGTGTTGATGACGGCAGGGCCAGAGCAATACATCAACTGGTTCTGCCAATTAGCCGCTCAACGTTTCCCAAGTCCTGCCACGATCTAAAGAGATTAGATCCTTAGGTGTGAGGCCCCATTGACCGTTAGCCCTGCACTGTTTCCACCATTGCAACGGGCTGCTTTGACCACATTGCAGGTCAACTTGGGCTACCGCTGCAACCAAAGCTGTGCCCATTGCCACGTCAATGCCGGCCCCACCCGCACCGAAATGATGACGGCAGAGCTGTTAGAGCTCATCCCCTTGGTGCTTCGTCGGCATGACATTGCCTGTTTAGACCTCACCGGCGGGGCTCCGGAATTACATCCTGGTTTTCGGAAGCTGGTAACCGAGACGCGGTCGGCTGGGGTGGTGGTCATCGACCGCTGCAATCTCACGATCTTGAATGAACCAGGCCACGGCGATCTTGCTGAATTTCTGGCGGAGCAGGGTGTTGCGGTGACGGCATCATTGCCCTGCTACACCGCAGATAACGTGGATCGTCAACGCGGTAATGGTGTATTTGAACGAAGTATTCAAGGTCTCCATCAACTCAATGCTTTGGGCTACGGCAGCGGCGACCCAGAACGGCAGCTCGACTTGGTGTACAACCCGCTTGGCGCGGTTCTTCCTCCCCCTCAAGCTTCCCTTGAAGACGATTACAAACGAGAGCTAGCGCTACTCGGTATTCGATTTGATCACCTACTCACATTGGCCAACATGCCGATCCAGCGCTTTGCTCGCCAACTGGAACTCAATGGCGAATTGGACCATTACTGGCAGGTGCTTGAACAGGCGCACAATCCCACCAATCTTGAGACGGTGATGTGCCGACAGCTGGTGAGTGTTGATTGGGAGGGTTCTCTTTATGACTGCGACTTCAACCAACAGCTGTCATTGCGACGCCCAGGGTTGATCCGGAATTTGCGTGACCTGCTTGATGATGAGGTGAACCTCAGTGGCGACTTCATTCACACCGGCCGCCATTGTTTCGGCTGTACGGCCGGTGCCGGCTCAAGCTGTGGCGGTGCTCTTCAAGGCTGACCAACCCAGCTGGGCATGATAGTTAGTTGAAGGTGTTTCTCGTTTCATGGTGAACGTCCGACCGTTGATCAGTGCCTGCGCTCTGGTGCTAATCGGTGCAACCGTGAATGCGCAGCACGATCAGCCCAAGCAGGCGATGTTTAAAACCGAAGCCAAGGCCGAAGCTGCTGCCCCAGGGTTTGGTTGTGAGGGCGCCCATCGCATGGGGGACATGTGGATGGTGTGCGGGAAGCACTCCGATGCCAATTCACAACACGGACATTGATTCGATGAATGGGGACGGTGATTGCGGCAGAAAATCAAAGCGCATTGCCATCGGTGTTGCACCGATGGGAACCATTGCCATCGGCATTGTGCCGATGGGAGTGATCTCCATTGGCGTGGTGCCGATGGGGGTGGTGTCGATTGGTGTTGTTGCCATGGGTGTGTTCAACGCCGCAATTGTGGGTATGGGTTTGATCGCGGTGGGGTTCAACACCATGGGTGTGTTGACCGCTGGGCCGATGAGCATGGGCTTGATTCAAATCCGCTCGACCACAAACCCCCGCTATCTCGCCTACCCCTCACGGGAGCAGGCCGAAGAACAGGCAGGAAAACTCGGATGCGAGGGGATCCACCGCATGGGCGACCGTTACTGGATGCCATGCAACGAGCATCCGCATTAATCAGTTGATTTCAGTTCTGACAATCAGCGCAGATGGCTCTGACGTTCAAGCTTGATTCAATCAATTTGAAATTAAATGTTTGAGCGGCTTCTGCACCGGCGGCAAGCACTGAATCACTTTCAAATTCTTCGGTACGTCCACAACGGATACAAACCACGTGGTGATGGTCCCTGTGGTCGTCGTCTGCTAACTCAAACCGGCGCCCTCCTTCGCTGAGTTCAAGCTCCTGAAGAAAGCCCATGTCGGCTAGCAGTCGCAGGGTGCGATACACCGTGGCCAGGGATACCTTGAGCTTGAGATCCACCAGTTGCTGGTGAACCTCTTCTGCACTGAGGTGGCAGCCCGAACCACGCCGTTCAAACAATTCCAGCACCCGTTTGCGCTGGGGAGTGAGACGTCGTCCGTCTTGATGAAGCCCATCTTCGAGGGATCCGTCGTCAGGACTAGGCACTGAGGTCGGCAACACGCAAAGTCGACCAGCTGTTCTCAATAGTAACGACTAATGAGAGCTCGCACCACCATTAAACCCACTCGCCTTGTTGACACATTGGCTTCTGTAATCGGGCGTTGAGGGGTGGTTGATGCCTTGATTACCGCGGTGATACGGTCCGGGCGTTGGTTCGTTTTTGGCTGGATGGAAACCCATGTGCTCACATTCACCATCAAGAAACCGTTCAGCGAGTGGCTCAAGACCTATGACGCCTCGCGTCCTCTCCAAAAAATGGCTGGCATTACATCTCTCTATCGCGGGGTGAGTCCGGATGACCCCACCAAAATTTGTGCCGTGATGCAGGCCAAACCCGGTGTGATGGCTCAGTTTATGGATGATCACAAAGACACGATTGCCGCATCAGGACATGTGTTGGAGAGCACGGTTCATCAGGTTTTTGTGGATGCCTAATGGCTTGGTTTCCAGCGAAGGCTTGGACGAGCCAACGGGCGGTTGGGGGGTATCGACATTTTCAGCTCGTGACCCAAGGCGGACAGGGCGATCAACGCTGGGTTGAGCTGTCTGCCGTTCTTGAACCAGCCCATCGAGAACGTGTTTTGTGGCGTGACCTCAACGATGCCGATTACTGGTGCAGTGGTTGGCAGCAGATCGTTGAAAACGACGATGACGTTGTTAATCACAATCATGATGTTAAATCCGGTGAGGCTGTGGAGTGATGGTTTTCAGTCCATGCGCTGTTGCGACTCTCGGAATGCTTCAAGTTTGTCGATATCTTTCTCCTCATCAATGGTGTAATCAGTGAGGATTAATGCCTTTCCGATTGTGCCGAGCGCATATTCGATGCGATCTAAATAACGCCGTCCGTCCTTATTTTGTTGTGCTGCCCGGATTACATCAGGTCTTAATTGATCCGAGAGGCGTTCGATGGTTTCAGCAATCTCCCGAGCCTCGATCAGGGAATGGTTTTGATCCATTGATTCGAACCTGTCCAGATCCTCATCTTGACAGATTCCTTCAAAAATCCTGCACCATGGGTTGCTGATTAGAAAGGCTATTCTTCTGGCCCATAAAAGAACGCTCAACAGGTTGCTCAGTTTCCACTCCCGTTATTGAGAAGGGAAGGTGGGGAAATTTCAATAAACTCCACGAGCCCGCTTCGTATTTTTTACGCGTCGTGCCAGCGTTAGACGATTGTTGGAGTTCATCTTGTTGGTCTCGATCCGCTCAGCATTCTTGGTGGCTCTTTTATGCGTTGTTGGATGCTCAGATTCAGCAGAAACCCGATCTCCGCAGATGGTTCAAGCTGCACAAGATCAGGCTACGAACTCAGTGGTTCTGCCTGGTCAAGCGGGGCCAACATCAGAGCGTCCTGAGGCAGAAACCCTGCGCTTAACCATGCGAAGAACCAACGACCTCTTCCCTGATGGCAACAGTGTTTGGCTGGTGGAATTGCATAGTGATGCGTCCCTGTTGGCCAGCTGGACAGCCGCCAGTGGGATTGCGCAACGTCAAACTTCTGATCGCTTGTGGAGTCCTGGAAATGCTTCCCCGTTACCGGCTGGAACCTATCGTCTTGGCGCGCCGGAACCTTGGGGGGATGACCTTTGGTTCGATCTTCAGCCTCGTTTTGAGACCACACGTAGTGCCTTGGGTGTTCACCGCTGTTATCCAGGGACCGGATGTATCTGTATCCCAAGCCGCACTGACATTGATGCATTAGCTGGCTGGGTGAAGATGGCTGAACTGCGTGAGATTACGGTGAGCAATTAATATATTTTATTCATTTTTTGGGATAAATAGTTGATCTTGGCTTTGCTTTCATGGTTTATTTTTGATTCAAAGATCCTCGCCTCTTGATTGACTCTCTGGACGTGCAGATAGGTTTCATTGAAATAGAATAGTGTGGTTTGATTTGGGTATCATCAAATTTTGCCTTGGGTGTTGATTAGAGTGGTTTCACATGACGTTGCGGTTGAATCGTTTTTGTTGACAGAGCGCTTCATTGAATTATTATATTTTCATGCTTTCTGGTGTTGTAAAAGAATCTATCTACCATATGAGAATATTCTTTTTGACATCATCTGAACTTAGGTTTGCTCTTAAGGGCTTTGCGCTGAAGGTGATTCTATTTTTTGTGATTGAGTTTCTAGTCTGTCAGCTTGATGATTCGCGTGCTGCTTGTCGGCTTGTCGAGCGTGGATTTTTCCCCTCCCTCGCCGTATTTGCTGTGATGGATCTTCTGGTGATTCCTCGGCTTCGCCGCCGTATCAAGGCTCGCTGATGGATCAATGTGCAGGGTGGGTTTTCCCCACGCTTTGAGTGCACTGAGGAAATTGTTGTCTTGTAAAGTTGTCTTTTAGAAATTTCCATGAATAAAGCGATAGGCCCTATTCGTCGCGCTTCTATCTATGGATCGGTCAGCTACTTAGGCCTTATTTTAATAAACAATAGCAATCTCGAACTGCCCAGTATGTGGATTGCGTATCTTCCAATGTTTATAGGTGTCTATGCCCTAACGCAATGGGTTGACCGTCGCTTTAGTTGATTCAGATCTTTAAGTAATTTTCCATTCTAGATCAATAATTTGCTTAGTTCTGAGTTTTTGAACATTTCAGAGATGATGTCTGAAATGCTCAAAATATCTTCCTGACGCTTAATGGTTACCCATTAAGAGAATAAGCATTCGCTACTCCCCAAACAGCGAGCGCCGTAATGGATGCAAAGACGACAGCTGTCCATGCTGCTAGCTCAGCCTGTTGTCCTTGATTTTGCGAAGCCTGAAGACGACGTGCCATGGAGATTGATTTCAACTCTTCATGTTTGGCTCAGGATGATGTCTCAAATCAAGGAATGTGACCAAACCAGGACGATGTTATGAGATTCATGCTGATGGGATCCCTGTTAGACGGGATCATCAGCACCTTTTCGTCGTTTTATTGTTGCCTTGGTGGAATATTTGTGAATCTAAAATGTCAATCAATATAGATGCAATAGTTAAAGATCTTGGTGGGCACGCTTACTGGTCTGGCTGCTCAGATTTTAATTTGGCAACAGCTTCATTTTCAGCGCGTTCTTTTAATACTCTTTTGGAAATACTTGCCACAGTAATACCTTGTTGATTTCTCAGAATAACGGCATCAATTCCAGTTGTACTTTTTGACAAATCGATATCTGAAGCTGATTGGATTTTGCCAGTGCTTATGGCGAATTGAATGGCAGTGTTGAAAGAGCTCGTGTCTGCCATGGTGAGATTGATGAACTATTTTAATCCTAATTGATTGGCGTCAAGTTTGATGTTTGTATTGCCGTTTCGTATTGCTTCTTGTATTTGTATGACGAGGTGGTCAAGTTATCGGCCAAGTGCTTTGACGTTGAATTCGTTGGTTGTTTATATGGGGTCATGAACATTCTGTTTTCAGTTGCTTATCGGCAGCATTTGTAGATTCTCTGTCGATCTGGGGTTCGGGCGACTTCTTTGCATTGTTCTCGATCTGGATTGGTTGGTGAGACGATCGTGAAACATTCTGCCGCCAAAGAACCAGTCCCAGTTGTCGCTAAGACAACTATTGCGTAAGCAACTACTTTGATCATCTTGCTCGCACAATAAGCTTAATATTAGCAGATGTATTCTTCGAAATTAGTTTTTTCTTGTGAGCATGGTGTCAGATTTTTGGTTTGAATTCGTGCTCCATTGCGGCTGAGTTTGTGGCTTTTGCTCAAGAGTAATAACGGCGCTTGCGAAAATAATGATCAATGGAACGAGCTTCAAGCCCTGATATCGATTGGCTTGTCGGAAAATACAGCGTGTCATTGCCGACCTAAAACAGTTTCTATAGCTCTAGGCAAAGACACTGAATCTGGGCTTCGCTGCAGCTGTGAAAATGGTTTGAATTGTCTGAGAATCAACCAGACGATTCAGGTTTTTCAATGTCGCGGCGGATCAGTTCCAGAAGATACGAGGGGGATTTGTAACGGGTCGGCAAGCAACGATTCAGGGTTTCAAGATGACCCCAACACACCGTGCGTTCAATTTCTTTGGCTGATTTCCCTTGTTGAAGCAAGCGCCGTAGTGCCTTGCAGTACATGGGATAGCCCGCCTCGAGTTCGCCGATGGTGAGTTTTGCCTGAGGCATCGAACCTTCTCATCCACCAATACAACTTATGTGTTCGTCCTTCCTAAAAAGTGAACCTGTTTTCCTTCTTGACGAGGAGAGTGCATGGCGTCCTTGATCCATCTGCACCCCTGCTGGTTTTGAGTTTCAGTGGTTCATTTCAAAAGTCATCCCATCCATGCAACGCAATCGATCTCAACCCTTGCACCTTTAGGGAGCGCTGCTACTTGAACGCAGGCGCGGGCGGGGCTAATTCCGCCACCAAACATCTCCGCATAAATAGCATTTACTGTTCCAAAATCGGCTAGATCAGCTAAGAAAACGGTGGTGCGAACCACCTGTTCCGCAGATGCTCCAGCTTCCGTAAGTACGGCCTTTAAATTTTTCAAGACTTGATGGGTCTCGGCCGCAACATCGCCATTCCCCACCATGGCTCCTGTGGCTGGGTCGAGAGGGATCTGCCCCGAGCAATACAACCATCCCCCAGCCAAGACTGCTTGGTTGTACGGACCAACAGGTGCTGGGGCAGCTGTGGTGGTGATGGCTTGATGCGGCATGGCTGGACAGCAGAGCAGAATGGTTTCAAATCATCGCGTTTTACTGTTGGAAAGGGTCTCAGGACCGGTTGAAATTCGCGGTCTTTGGCATCGCTACAAGGAGTCGTCGAGCGACTGGACCCTTCGTGGCATCAATCTTGAGCTCCAAGCTGGAGAGCTTGTGGGGTTGTTGGGGCCCTCTGGTTGCGGAAAGACGACCCTTCTTCGCTTGATTGCAGGCTTCGAGCGCCCTGAGCAAGGATCCGTTCATCTTCAAAACCGCATCGTGGCGGGGGGGCAGCACTGGATTCCCCCTGAGCGCCGCGGAGTTGGGATGGTGTTTCAGGACTATGCCCTGTTCCCCCACCTCACAGCGTGGCAAAACGCTTGCTTTGGCCTTCGTCCAGGTCAAGACAACAGTCGTGCCACCTGGTTGCTTGATCTCTTAGGCCTCCAGGGGCTTGAGCAGCGCTATCCCCATCAATTGTCTGGCGGACAGCGTCAACGCCTGGCCTTAGCCCGTGCTTTGGCTCCAGCCCCTCAGGTGGTGCTCCTTGATGAGCCTTTTTCCAATCTCGATGTGGAGGTGCGCCTCCGTCTCCGCAGTGAACTGGCTTCGGTGTTGCAGGTTTGCGGAGCCAGTGGACTGTTGGTGACCCACGACCCTGGCGAGGCTCTTGCCATCTGTGACCGTATTGCTGTGATGCGAGATGGGGTGTTGCACCAGTGCGCAACACCGAGAGATCTAGTTGATGATCCCGCTACTCCTTTCGTTGGGCGTTTTGTTCTCCAGGCGAATTTGATTCCTGTTTGGCCAGAGGCAGACAACCGCTTGCACTGTTGCCTTGGCAGCCTTCCTGTGCCGCCGCAGCTGTCCTTGGAGTCTTGGCCCGACGATGCAAGTGTTCTGGTGGATCCAGCAGCGATCTCATTGGAGCCTGAGCCCGAGTCTGAGGCCTGTGTGATGGGACGAGAATTTCAAGGCCATGCATGGCAACTAAGGGTCCAAGCGGCTGAACATCAGCTTCGTGTCACCCAGCCCCTGGAGAACGATTACGACAGAGGCACACGCTGTCGTCTTGGTTTCCGAAAGGGCGCCAAGGCCATGTTGTTTCCCCAACGCATCAGTTTGAGCGCCAGTGATCCTTATGGCTCCTGAGCTCGGCGAGTTGTTCGATCGATTCCGCCTGCATAAATAAGTTCGTGCGTTTCTCGGCACCAATGCTTGAGGGAAGACTCAGATCCCCGCGGCAGCGGAGCTCCTTCACGGACTGATAGCGCGAGGTGATTTCGACGTCGTTAGGACGTTGCTCTGTGGCCCAGCGCAAATTGGCTTCTGTGTATTCATGGGCGCAGCACACAAGAGTTTCCTCCGGCAACGCCGCTAAGCGTTGGAGCGCTCGATACATGTCCTGAGCGGAGCCCTCAAACAACCGTCCGCAACCACCGGCAAAGAGTGTGTCGCCACAAAACACCAGCGGTCCCAAGTTTGGGTCCTTCTCTGCGTCGTCCCGAAGGATGAATGCGATGTGGGCGGAGGTGTGGGCCGCTACATCCATCACTTCAACACGCCGACCCAGAACGTTGATCGCATCGCCATCGGAAACGCCCATTGTTTGAAAAGGGATCCTGAGCCGATCGGCAGCGGCTGCTACGACTTCTGCCTGAGGCCATTCGCGCAACAGTTCTGGGGTTCCACCGATGTGATCGGCGTGATGGTGGGTTTGAAGGATTGCTGTCAGACCTATCCCGTGGGTCTTGAGCCAATGATTCACTGGATCAGCCACTGCTGGATCCACGACGACGGCGTTTTTGCCCCGAACCCAGATCCAAATCACGTTGTCTTGTAGGACGGGCAAGGCATGAAGTGTGGAGTGCATCGTTAAAGTCCTGCCTGGTGTCCCGGTCAACGCTGGATCCATGATTACCGTCGCGTTGGCAAAAGGTGCGCTTCTAAAAGACTCCGTGGCGCGTTTCGCTGCAGCGGGTCTCGACTTTTCGGCTGTGCTGGATAAGGACAATCGACAATTAATGGTTCCGACCCCGTGTGGACGGGCACGAGCCTTGTTGGTTCGAAATGGTGATGTGCCCACCTACGTGTCCTATGGACAAGCTCAACTCGGCGTTGTCGGATACGACGTTTTAAAGGAGCACCAGTTGCCAGTCGCACAGTTGGTTGACCTTGGTTTTGGTGGATGTCGGATGTCCGTTGCTGTTAAGGCCACTAGCGGATACCAACGAGCCTTGGATCTTCCCGCTCACTGCCGCGTTGCCAGCAAGTTCACGCACTGCGCTAGGGAATATTTCGATGCACTCGACCTTCCAGTTGAGCTGGTTCATTTGAACGGTTCCGTTGAACTCGGCCCGATTACAGGGATGTCTGAAGCGATTGTTGATCTCGTTGCAACGGGTCGCACGTTGCGGGATAACGGCCTCGTTGAAATCGAAGAACTGTTTCGCTCGTCGGCTCGATTGGTGGGACACCCTCTCTCCATGCGCCTCGATGACGGTGCGTTGTCCGAGATCGTGACGGCGATTCGCACCGTCACTTCACCGAAGGGAGAGGCTTAATGGGAGCTGGAGCTGATTGGAAACGCGTTCGGCGTCTTGGCCGCTATTTGGCCCGCGATCGGCGTCGTCTCTTCGTCACCCTCGCTTTGCTCGTGCCACTTGCACTGGCAGGGTCGATCCAGCCCTTGCTGGTTGGTCAGGCGATCAGTGTTCTGCGCCGCGAGCCAAGCCTTCCTTGGCTGTCTGGATTGTCGATTCCTCAGGCGATCCAAACGATCGTGGGTCTGCTCTTAATCTCTGTGTTGTTGCGACTGGCCCTGCAAGGGATTCAGTCTTTCAACATTCAGGCCGTTGGGCAACGGCTCACGGCTCGAATCCGAGACGATCTTTTCCGGCACGCCCTTTCGCTTTCCCTTCGTTTCCACGACAGCATGCCGGTGGGCAAGCTGCTCACCAGGCTGACCAACGATGTGGATGCCTTAGCTGAGGTTTTTGGAAGCGGGGCTGTCGGGGTGCTCGGCGATTTGGTGAGCTTGACCGTGATTGCCACCACCATGCTGCTGATTGAGTGGCGCCTCGGTTTATTGCTGCTGGTGACCCAAGTCCCCGTCACTTTGTTCGTGTTGTGGCTGCAAGGTCGTTTTAGGAAAGCCAATTACATGGTCCGTGAAGAGCTGTCCCAGCTCAATGCTGATTTTCAGGAAAATCTTCAGGGACTTGAGGTTGTTCAGATGTACCGCCGGGAGCAGGTCAATAGCCGCCGTTTCTCCCGCACCGGTGCCGCCTATCGCAGTGCGGTGAATGGAACGATTTTCTTTGACAGCAGCATCTCCGCGTTCCTGGAATGGGTGAGCCTTGGAGCCGTTGCTTTGGTGCTGGCCCTGGGCGGCTGGATGGTGACCAGCGGAGCCATGGGGTTAGGCACACTCACCACCTTCATTATTTATGCCCAGCGATTGTTTGATCCCCTGCGACAGCTAGCGGAACGCTTTACCCAGATTCAGGGGGGGCTGACGGCGGTGGAACGGATTGGGGAGTTGATGGAAAAGCCCTTGGAGATTGTTGAAGCCGATGACCCTCAACCCTTAAATGCGGTGGGTGCTGGTGAATTGATTTTCGAAAATGTCAGTTTTTCGTATCGGCCGGACGACCCAATCCTTCGGAATCTGTCCTTTCGGATTGCTCCCGGAGAGCATGTAGCCCTTGTGGGTCCCACAGGGTCGGGAAAATCCACCGTGATTCGATTGTTGTGTCGCTTATACGAACCTCAGGAGGGGCGAATACTGCTCGATGGCCGCGATATCCGGTCGATTTCAACGGCGGATCTCCGTCGCCAGTTGGGCGTGGTGCTTCAGGACACGTTTTTGTTCAGTGGCAATGTCGCTGACAATCTGCGTCTTGATGCTGATGTCAGCGATGAACAGCTTCAAAGAATCTGTTCTGATCTCGGACTGGATGAGCTGCTTCGGCGGCTTCCTCAGGGGCTCGAAACTGAGTTGCGTGAACGGGGAGGCAACCTCTCCTCCGGTGAACGGCAGTTGTTGGCCGTTGCGAGGGTGGCGATCCGCAACCCAACAGTTTTGGTGATGGATGAGGCCACTGCTTTCATGGATCCATCCACAGAGGCCACCTTGCAGCGTGATCTCGATCGGTTGTTGCAAAAGCGGACGGCAGTGGTGATTGCCCATCGTCTCGCCACCGTCGAGGCTTCAGATCGCATCTTGGTTTTGAAAGCTGGAGAGTTGATTGAGCAGGGCACCCATGTGGAGTTGCGAGCCAATGGTGGTTTGTATGCCCAGTTAGCTGACCTACAAGAACGGGGGCTTGCCAAGCTGTGATGTCCTCGTTGCAAGTGCCTGCAGAGCCGTTACTGAAGCAATACGGCGAGGACGCAAGGTTGTGTCACTGCGCGAATGATCAGCTCACCCTGGTGTTCAGTCAGTCCCAGCCGTTTGATCTCATTGAGCTTGAGCAGTTGCTCGAAGCTGTGGGTTGGAGTCGCCGCCCCGCCCGCCGTGTGCGGAAAGCTTTGTCAAACAGTCTTCTGAAGGTGGGTTTATGGCGCCATGACCCAAGGGTGCCCCGGCTTGTTGGGTTCGCCCGGTGCACGGGAGATGGCATTTTTGAGGCCACCGTTTGGGACGTGGCTGTTCACCCCCTTTATCAAGGCAATGGCTTGGGCAAACAAATGATGATTTATGTCCTTGAGGCCCTGAACCAGATGGGCACGGAACGGGTGAGCCTGTTTGCTGATCCCGGGGTGGTGAATTTCTATCAGCGTCAGGGGTGGGATCTTGAGCCTCAAGCGCATCGTTGTGCTTTTTGGTATTCCAATTGAGGGATGGATCAACGTCGATAGGTTTGGATTAACTGTTCGGCGTTCACGCCGTTTCTCCAGCGTCGTCTGAGCTGAGCATTCTTCCAAGCTTGGTTCAAAACGCTGCGACGGCTCCAACGGCGTGAACTTGTGGTGAGGGCGCACCCCAGGGCACCGATCCGACTGATCTGTCGAAGCCGTTGGATGAGGTCGAGATCTTCCATGAGAGCTAAAGAGCGATAGCCCCCAACGCGGTCATACAGGCTGCGGTGGATCAGCAGTCCTTGGTCTCCATAGGGCATTTGTCCCCAGCGGCTGCGAAGCCCGACACACCATTCCAGCAGCCTCAACATTGGCCGGCGTTCATCGACGCGAAAGTCGAACGCCCAAGCCTGCTGCCGTCCTTGCGCCATGGTGTGAACCCTTTGGACGTGGTCGACCCAGTTCTGGCTGAGCCGACTATCGGCATGCAAGATCAGCAACCAGGCGTGCTGTGAAGACTGCAGACCCTGTTGGAGTTGCTGGCCCCGTCCCTGAACGGGGCTTTGCAAAACGCGGGCACCTCCTTGATGGGCCACCTGAATGGTTTTGTCTGTACTGCCACCATCCACAACAACAATCTCGAGGGCATTTGGCCACCGCTGGAGATCTGCCAGGAGAGAGGGAAGGTGCCGCGCTTCGTTAAGGGCGGGAACCACCACCGTTAGCCCTGCCATGGCCTTAGGTCTGAGAGGTGATCGAGATCGTTCCGCTGTGCGATGAGTGCTGTGCTCAGTAGGTTTTGTCTTGCTTTAGCTGTGGTTTGTTCCAGCACATTTGCTGTCCCCCAGGGAATTCCCTCCAGGGGCCAATGGTGCGGGCGTCGAAGCAGTTTCGGGCTGAAGCCAATTAGCCAGTAGCCGCCGTCCTCAGCAGGACCGAGCACAAGATCGTGGCTCTGAAGGCTGGTGATTGCCGATCGAAGGTCGTTGGAGTTCAGATCCGGAAGGTCAGTGCCAATGAACAGGGTGCTGAGTTCATTGCTTTGGCACATCAGAAGCTGGCGTTTCATCCGGCAGCCCAAGTTGCCGGTCCCTTGCAAGTTCACTTTTGTTAGGCCGAGTTGCTCTCCCCAGCGCCGGGCCGCTTTGGGGCCAAGGCCTTCAACGGCCAATGTTGCTGTGATGTCGTGGGCCGTTTCCATCGACGCCACCACACGGGCCGTATGAAGCGTGAGTTCACGTTGGATACGCATCGCGCTTTCCCCGGCATGGACCATTCCAGCGCAGTGCTTCAGGTCATGCTTAAGGCGTTGTTTACACCGGTTGGGTGATGGCCAACGGGCCATCACCACGATGCGTGGCATCTCAATTTTGACGGGGTAATTCTTTTGGCCGCACTTCAACGGAGATTTCATTGCCATCGCGTCTCAGTTTCAGCTGCATGGGTTGTCCCACCTCGCCGCGGTCAACGGCGAGCTGAACTTCTGTGGGGTTTTGCACCGATTCGCCATCCACATCAAGAATTAGATCGCATTGGCGGATGTCGGCCTCCGCTGCAGGGGTGTTGGGTACCACCTCCACCACCAGAACCCCATTGCGCTCAGGCACATTGCAGCTGCTGCCAGTGGCATTGATTTCTCGGGCCAGCTGCGGCGTCAGGCTCCGAAGTTGCACCCCGATGAAGGGATGTGAGGCTTCCCCCGTGCTCACAATCTGTTGGGCGATTCGCTTCGCCAGATTGACGGGCACGGCGAAGCTGAGTCCTCCCCCTGGTGCTGTTCTGATCGCAGTGTTGATGCCGATCACCTGGCCCGCGGCATTGATGAGCGGCCCGCCACTGTTGCCTGGATTGACGGCTGCATCCGTTTGGATATAAGGAACGCGTTGACCTTCACCAACGGCGTTGGTTCGGTCGACGGCGCTGATAATGCCAGCCGTCACTGTGTTGTTGAGGCCAAAGGGATTGCCAATGGCGATGGCCCATTCACCGGGCTTCAAATCATCAGAGTTGCCAAGGGATGCCACCGGTAGGTTTTCGGCAACCACCTTCACCACTGCAACGTCGGTTAAGGGGTCACCTCCGAGCACCTTGCCCTTGAAGCTGCGCCCATCTGGAAGGGTCACGGCCACTTGGTCGGCCCCTCGAACAACATGTTCATTCGTGAAAATCAATCCATTGCTTCGCGTGATGAAGCCTGAGCCCTGACCTTGCTGTCGCTGGGTCGAAGGGCCGATTCCAAAAATCCCGCCCAGCGGATTATTCACTTTTTTCACCACATCGATGCGCACCACTGCGGGCCCCACCCTGTCCACCGCTTTCACGATCACATTCTCTCGGGCCTGGAGTGGCGCACTTCGAGGTTGGTCATTGACAACTGGTGGAGCCAGTTGAGTGGGTTTGGGACCCAATCCCAATTGGGACTTGATCAAACCGCATGACGACAGGCTTGTACCGATCAAAGCGAGTCCGATCCAACGAGAGAAAGTTGGCATCACGGTTTTGTCGGTAATGATCAATCTAAGAATGGCCGCAGCCTCACAACCTGCGTAGATTCAACTTTCAGGAGAGCGGCGATTTTCGTGGAGACGGGAGACGAGCTCTGGACCAAGGTTCGACAGGGGTTACAGGACAAGCTCTCCAAACCCACCTTTGAGACGTTCATTCGTCCGACGAGCTGCAGCAGCTTCAGCAATGGCGAATTGAAGTTGTTGGCTCCCAACCCTTTCACCAGTATTCGACTGCGGGAGCAGTTGCTGCCCACCATCGCTGAAATGGCGACAAGTATCAGTGGTCGATCTGTTCAAGTCACGGTCTTGGCAGAAACTGCACTGCCCAAGTCGGAGGTCGCTACCAATGCGGCTCCTGTGGACAGTGCCGATGTGGCTGAACCACCTCGACACTCAGCCCCAGCACGCCCTAGTGGGCAGCGCCGCTATTTGCCAGCGCTTAATCCCCGTTATGTGTTCGGTCGCTTTGTGGTGGGTCAGAACAGCCGCATGGCCCACGCCGCTGCTTTGGCAGTGGCAGAGGCCCCTGGGCGGGAATTCAATCCTTTGTTCATTTGTGGTGGCGTTGGCCTAGGAAAAACCCACCTGATGCAGGCCATTGGCCATTACCGCCTCGAGATCGATCCGGGGGCTCGGGTGGCGTACGTGTCCACCGAAACGTTCACCAATGATTTGATTCAAGCGATTCGTAAGGACGGCATGCAGGCCTTTCGTGATCGTTATCGAGCTGCTGATTTGATCCTGGTCGACGATATTCAATTCATTGAGGGCAAGGAATACACCCAGGAGGAGTTTTTTCACACGTTCAACGCTTTGCACGAGGCTGGACGCCAGGTGGTGATTGCCAGTGATCGCCCTCCCAGCCAGATCCCGCGCTTGCAACAACGGCTGATTTCTCGTTTTCAGATGGGACTGATTGCTGATATCCAATCCCCCGACCTTGAGACGCGGATGGCGATTCTTCAAAAGAAGGCGGAGCAAGAGCGGATGGCTTTGCCTCGGGATCTGATCCAGTACATCGCTGGTCGTTTTACCTCCAATATTCGAGAGCTGGAGGGAGCTCTGACCCGAGCGGTGGCGTTTGCTTCGATTACAGGTCTGCCGATGACGGTGGAGTCGGTCGCGCCGATGCTTGATCCCACCGGACAAGGCGTGGAGGTGTCTCCTCAGCAGGTGATTGAGAAAGTTTCCGAGGTGTTCGATGTCACCGCAGAGGAGATGTGCAGCAGTACCCGCCGTCGTGCCGTCAGCCAGGCTCGTCAGGTGGGGATGTACTTGATGCGTCAGGGCACAGACTTAAGTCTTCCTCGTATTGGCGACACCTTCGGGGGTAAGGACCACACCACGGTGATGTATGCGATTGATCAAATCGAAAAAAAGTTAGCTTCCGATCCGAAGCTCGCCGGTCAAGTGCAGAAGGTGCGGGACTTGCTGCAAATTGATTCAAGAAGCAGGCGTTGATTCACTGGCAAGATGTTTTTTCTCCTTTCCAACCGGCCATATCCCGTGCGCTTTCGGAGCACACCAAGCGTCTGGCAGGTGCGAGTGCAGGCTCCAATTGACGCGAACTGAACGGTGGAAGAGGCCGTTGGCGAAGCCAGGCAGCCCAACGAAATTCGTGATATGGGATGTGGGCTTGGGGTTTGATCAAGCCTTCCTGCTTCAGTCTCCAGACCAAGCTGCGGTAGGGATCGTCTTCCAACGTCAGCAACGAACGTGGTAGCTCGCTGGGATGTCTGGGACCCTGCCCACGACTGTCATAGAGATAAAGCCAGCCTTGCTTCTGCAGATAATGAATCGCCGCCGTTGGATGTTGCCCATCAACTTCGGCAATCACATACCCCCATGTGGTGGCTTCAGGGTCAATGCCGAGCAGAGACCTCAACCTGTGATGACGATCCACCATCCAAAGTGAGCCCTCTGCATTGCGCACCATCGGCACAGGCTTTTTACGCAGATAGTCCAGGCGGGTTTGCCGACTATCACTGGAAAAATCAACTTGCCGGGCCCAGACCTCGGCGTAGCCAACGCACCACTGTGTGGGGTGCAGAGCTGCGACAGAAACTTCCACCAGCGGCGTTTCTGGCGTGGGGGAGGGAATGTTCTGAGAAACGGACAGTCGGAGCGACACGCCTCTTTTGCGAGCCTTCAAACCACTATGGCTGAATCAAAAAAGCTCTGGGGTCTTGGTCGAACCGATTTCGCACCCCCAGAGGTTCCGCTTGTTGTGAACCATCCATGGCCGCCGTGGCTTCAAGGGCTTGGCGAAGCAGACGCCCGGCGGGTACGGGCATATCGCGCGGAATAGAGATGCGGTCCCGTAGATAGCGCAGCGATGCTGCAGAGCCTTTTGGAGGTTGACAAGCTGCTCCGGTGATCAGTCGGGTCAGTGCGCAACGCAACGGCAGGTCAAATCCCTTGTGGCCTAAGGGACTGCGTTTCAGCAGCTGGCGGCGATGGCGTAACACCCTCGATAAGGCAAGGGGGGCTTGGCCCTTGAGGCTCTCGTCGGGCCAAACGGCTTCGTCGTCACCGAGTCCATCTCCACGGTCGATTTTTGCCGCAAGGTCTTTGGCAATCTCCGAGTTGTCCGTCCAACAACCTCCCATTTGTGGCGGCAAGTCATGGACATGGGTGTGCATATCGCTCTGGGTTCCGCGGTAAGTCTCCAGGGATTCAAGAGCACGAAACCATCGATCAATGCTGGGGTGCTCGTGTCGCAATCGATAGCCCTTGTAGTACGCCAATGAGGCGTTCATCCGCTCCACATAAGGAACAAACAACAAGTCGACGGTTTCGGGTTGTTCGCTGCGTAGCCAAGGTCCAGCTGTGGTGTTGAGCTGCTGTTCAAAGCGCTGGGCGACCGCTCTGAATTGTTCCTTTGCTTGATTTTGCTGGCGAGGATTGAGACCTGGACTACAGAGCCAGATGCACCAAGCGCGGAACAAGAGACGCTCTAAATCACGTAGTTCCAAAGAATCTGGATCGGTCATCGCACCACCAAGGGGGCCAAACTGTTGCTCAAGAGCAAGCAAAATCACATCGCTTTCTGTGATGAGTTCCCCGTTGAGTTCCAGGGCAGGGAGCATGCCTGAGGGAACTTTTTTCAAAAACCAAGGTTCCTTTGGTCCATAGCAACGCATGGTCACCTTTTTGATCTTGTAGGGAATCCGCTTGAACTCCAACCAAAGCCAAATCTTTTGGCAGTAGGGGCACCAGGCGTGATGGTCTCTAAACAATGTGATTTGCACATTGTTCGGGTCATGGCCGAAGAGACGCAGGTTGGCTTGGGCGTTGGTGGGTCCTTGGATACGTTCCTGTTCGGGAGCTGCATGCTGTGTCAGCTCGTCCCAGCTCAGCGGGTTGATGGCTGCGGATACAACGGTGGCGGATGAAAAGGTCATCACAAAAGTGCAAACAGTGCGTTGACTCCAGAGGTCAGTGGATCCTCAGTTATCAGCCTTCAGGGCGTCACTCTGACGGGTTCTCTCCACAGTTGGCTGCTGATCACTCTGTGGGCGGTCACGCCGGCGATTAACCACAATGACTGGAGAGCTCTTGCCCGATGGAATTGCCTTTTGACTTGGTTGTGCTTGGAGCTGGTTCAGGTGGACTTGCTGCGGCTAAACGGGCGGCGAGCTATGGCGCGCGCGTGGCCATCCTGGAGGGTGATCGCGTTGGTGGTACCTGCGTGATCCGCGGTTGCGTTCCTAAGAAACTGCTGGTTTATGGCGCTCAAGCACGGCATCAACTGGCCGATGCCCCTGCTTATGGCCTCAAGCTCGGCTCCATTCAGTCCGATGTTCCGGAGCTGCTGCGACGTGTGCGCTCGGAGGTGGACCGCCTCAACACACTTCACTTGGGCTTTCTTGAGAAAGCTGGTGTGACGCTGATCTCTGGGTGGGGGCGGTTCACTGGACCCCACAACATTGGTATATCGCAACAGCGTGGCGGAGCGATCAGTGAAGAGGTCATTGCATCTCGGTTCCTTGTCGCCGTTGGTGGTCGGCCGGCGCGTCCGCAAATTCCTGGGATTGAGAAGACCTGGGTGAGTGATGACATGTTTGAGCTTGAAGATGTCCCCTCTTCGGTTTTGGTCGTGGGGGCAGGCTTCATTGCCTGTGAATTTGCTTGCATCTTGCGGGGCCTTGGTGTTTCGGTGACGCAGGTCGTGCGGGGGGCAAGGCTGTTAAGGGGGTTTGATACCGAATTGGCCACTGCCGTACTCGAAGGGATGCGGGATAGCGGGATTGAGGTGGTGTTTGATCAAACGGTCATCGCAGTGGAGGGAGACCCTGGCGCGCTTACTGCGCAGCTCTCCGATGGAACCTCGAGAGCTTGTGGTGGTGTTCTGATGGCGACAGGGCGTCGTCCCTGGCTGCATGATCTTGGCTTGCAAGAAGCCGGTATCAACATCGAGGCTGGGCGCATCAAGGTGGACTCCGATTCATACACGTCGGTTTCTCATATTGCTGCTGTTGGGGATGTCACAGACCGAGTGAATCTCACTCCGGTTGCGATCGACGAAGGACGTGCATTTGCCGATAGTGCTTTTGGTACTCGTCACCGTCGTGTTGACCATGAGCTGGTCGCAAGTGCTGTCTTTAGTGACCCACAATTGGCGACGGTCGGTTTATCGGAAGAGGCTGCAATTGAGCGTTTTGGCGCTGAGGGGGTTGTTGTACATCGTGCCCGCTTCCGCTCGATGTCTCGGGCTTTGCCTGCTTCGGGTCCCCGATGTTTGCTCAAATTGGTGCTCGAGAAGGCTAGTGATCGTGTGCTGGGATGCCACATGGTGGGTGAGCACGCGGCGGAAATCATTCAAATGGCGGCAATTGCTGTGGGTATGGGAGCAACCAAAGCAGATTTTGATCGCACCATGGCACTCCATCCCTCCGTGTCTGAGGAGTTTGTGACCATGTGAGTGGGATGATTTCAAGCTTGAGGAATATCTTTATTTTTGAAATTATTGATGAGGCTTGTTTGCATTTTTTGATCTAATTTTAGGAATATTGCGATTGTCTTCCGCGGAGGGACTATGCGGAGGAATGATATTTCAGTAAAGGGTTTATTTGAAAATCTGTCGATGAATTAATAATTATTTCGTTGTTAATAGTAGGCACTGTATTTCCAATATTAAACATTTAAATGTATCGAAAATATATTCATTTGGGTCTCTATCAGGATTGTTGGTTCTGTTGAAATCAACTCATCGACTCGTTCGCCAATACACCACTGCTTGCGTGATGATCGTGATCATCACTACAGGGAGAACCAAGCAAAGCATCACCAATCTGAATTCATCAGACCAACTGGAGAGGTTTGTTCGGGGAAGAACGTTGTCAACGATGTATAAAAAATAGAGTCCAAGCAACAACCCACCTTCCAGTCGACTGATGCGTCCGCGAGTCCAGAAGATTGGTAGGCAGGCCAGGCTCGTCAGCAGCATCACCGGCAAGTCGTCATGAATAAGGTCCGGCGTCACATTCAGTCCCTGACTACCAGTGACCAATGCGGTTCCTCCCAGAACAAGCATCAGGTTGAGAAGGCAACTACCAACAACGTTGCCGATGGCTAGATCGGTCCGACCTCGAAGGGCTGCAACGAGTGAGGTAATCAGTTCCGGCATGGAGGTGCCGGCCGACACGATGGTCAATCCGATGACGGCTTCACTCACACCAAGAAGTGATGCAGCGCTAGTGGCACCACTCACCAGCACTTTGGATCCAACCGTGAGAACCGCGATGCCCGCGATCAGCTTGAGAACAGCCCGATGCCAACCGCCTTCTGCGGCGTTGTCTTCGATGTCTGGTTCTGCACCTTCGCTGTCATCCGGTTGTTCCCTCGCGGTTCGAATTTCCCAAATGGTGTTGATGATCAGCCCTACCAGGAGTGCAAGTCCTGCTTGCCAGGTCACGCGTCCTGCGGATGCCATCCCCCACACGGCGGCTGAGACGGCAATCATCAGAGGTACATCTCGGCGTACAAGCCGACTCTCAACACGCAGGGGCAGCACCAACGCACTGCTTCCCAGTACCACCATCACGTTGAAGATATTGCTGCCCACCACGTTGCTTAGGGCAAGAGCATCAGACCCTTGTAATACCGAATTGAGACTCACAAAGAGCTCGGGCGCACTAGTTCCCAGTGACACCACGGTGAGACCAATCACCAGCTGAGGAATTCCGAAAATCACGGCCAGGGCGATGGAGCCCTGAACAAAAAGTTCTCCACCGCCGAACAGCAGAGCGATGCCAATCAGAACTTCGATCGTGGCCTGTAGGAATTCAGGCATGGAAAACCGGGAAGTTTGGGGGATTCTGCTTTGCCGAGAACCGATCTAAGGTCGTTAGCTACGGGGCAGAGTCACGATTTGTTGAATCGCATCAACGCCACGAACCTACGGGGTGATGCCTTCGGTGGGGTTACCGCTGCTGTGATTGCTTTGCCGATGGCTTTGGCTTTCGGTGTGGCTGCCACAGGTGACCCGGCTCCAGGGCTTTGGGGAGCTGTGATCATTGGTCTTGTGGCCGCTGTGTTCGGGGGGACTCCCACCCTGATCTCGGAGCCCACCGGTCCGATGACGGTTGTGTTCACTTCCGTGATCTTGAGCTTTACGGCCACGGCCCCAGATAAAGAAACGGCGATGGCGATGGCCTTCACCGTGGTGATCCTCGCCGGACTCTTTCAGATCCTTTTTGGTGTGGTGCCAGCCGCCAGAGCTCGTGCGGCTGCAGCTTGGATCACAGGTCCATCCGCAAGAGGATCGCTGTAGGGCATTCCAAGCTCCACCATGTCTGCACCAGAAGCTTGGAGACTGAGCAACACCTCCGCAGTAACGGACAAATCAGGATCTCCGGCCATCAAAAATGGCATGAGGGCCATGCGGCCTTCTCGCTTCAGCTGTTCGAAACGCAGCGCGATGGGCGATGACTGCTGACTCGACATCTCGACGGTTCAACTTGGACGACACCTGCCAAGCCTATGGCTCAGCAGAGGTGGGGTCGTTGACAGAGCTTGTGGAAGGGGCATCGCCTCCTTCGACACCGATACGACGGAGCAAGGCCTGCTGTTCGTCCGCTGGGAGGGCATCAAAGCGGGCTTGGATGGCGTCAGCGGCAATTTCGTCGTAGACCCCGCGATAGCGGCGACGCTGCTCCATGTAGGTCATCTGGCCTGTGACAACACGAAAGAGATAAGACCCTGTCCACATGACCACGATCAGCACCAACAGGGTCTGAGCCGCAATACCGGCGGAGAAACCTTGGAAACCAGCAGCCTGAAAACCCACTTGACCGAGGCCACCAATCAGGAGGACCGCCAGGCCGATCAGCAGAACTTTTCCTCGCGTCAACTCAAACCTCTCCCTGACCGCTTAGGCGGAGGTTGATGAAGGGAGCAAACACGATCATTCCCGGAAAGAAAAGGAACACGAGTCCGTAAACCCCTAACCGTTCGTACTTGCTCATGCGGTACCAACGCAGATTGATCCAGGCGTAAAGCGCTAGAGGAACAGCGACCAGGTAGGTGCCAAGCACCACCCCGTAGGCCAGCAGTACGAACAGCGTCTCCTGAGGGAATTGGCTTAAGAGGGCCTGAAAGTCCAAGATGTAAGGACAGGTGTCCTAAATCTAGGATGTCTGAAGAGGGGGCATGGCGGAATCGGTAGACGCACCAGACTTAAAATCTGTCGGCACGCAAGTGCTGTGGGGGTTCAAGTCCCCCTGCCCCCATCCGATTGATCAAGACGGCAGTAAATCCGAGAGCTTGGTGCGAAATTCACCTTTCTGCATCCCGCCTTTCAACTCAGCATGGATGGTGAAATCGCCCTCAGGGTCAGTCACCAACAAGTAAGTGGGCCAGCCCATCCCTTCTTTATTCGGATACTGCTTCAAGAGGATCTTGCGGTACTTGCGATAAGCCTCTGTGTCTTGAAGCATCACTGAGACAAAGGTGCAGCCAAGTTCTTCCGCCACCTTTGCGTCGTAATGACTCATCCGATGGCAAGTACCGCAGTCCTCAGAGCTGAACTTGATCACGTGCATGGTTGAAGCCTCCAAGGGAGCGTCTCCCCAGCATGAAAGGGAACGAGCCCATTCACCACATCTGGCACTAATTCGTCTTCACGTTGCAAGGTGACGAAACCTTCATTCACCGGTAAGCCATAAAACGCGGGTCCATGCAACGAGGCAAAGGCCTCAAGCCGATCAAGCTTGCCGTCTTGAGCGAAGGCCAGGGCATAGCTCTCCAATGCATGGGGAGCATTAAAAATGCCCGCACAACCACAGGACGTCTCCTTACCGGGTCTGGCGTGAGGAGCCGAATCTGTGCCGAGAAAAAAGCGCCTGTCACCGCTCATTGCCGCCCGTCGAAGGGCTAGACGATGACGTTCCCGTTTGGCCACTGGCAAACAGAAAAAATCACTGCGAAGGCCGCCCGCAAACATGGCGTTGCGATTGATGTGGAGATGGTGAGGGGTAATCGTGGCCGCCAAATTTTGATCAGAGGAGCCCACAAAATCCACCGCCTGTTCTGTGGT
>QCVD01000020.1 GCA_003208835.1 Synechococcus sp. AG-683-C23
GCGCTAGATGTCCGCCCATGCCGAGATCGGCGGCGGATTGGTCCAGCGTGTTCGTTTCAGGGGTGTTGTTGGTCATGGCCTTTGGGCAGTGATGCGTTGCAGGGCTCGACCGGCCATCAGCTCTTGCTCCACATAGACGAAGCCAAGACCCGAAAGTTGTGCCGGTAGGTCGTCCTCCAGCATGGCGGTGGCCGTATCGGTTTCAAACAAAGCGCAGAAGATCTGCTGGGGAAGACGCATCAGCGGATCGGCTGGATGGAGATCCACCACCACCAACCAGCCCCCGGGTTTCAGCAGCCGCAGGGCACTGGTGAGCACTTGCTCCCGTTCCGCCCGTGGAAACTCATGCAGCGCAACACTCAGCTGGATCGCATCAAAGCTTTGTTCCTTCAGAGGTGGCTCTTCCGCTAACCCTTCCACTTGCTGCATCAACGGATGGCGTTGCGTGGCTAAGTCGAGCGCTCGCGGTGATACATCGAGCCCAGTAACGGCATAGCCAGCATCGATCCAGGGGGCTGCCGCTTCACCACTGCCGCAGCAGAGATCGAGAATCTCGGCATTGGGCTTCAAGCGGTGGCTCAGGGCTTCAAGTCCCAGCCCTCGCAATCGGGCAACGCCGCCCACACTGAGAGACGAAACAGCCGTGACGCTGTCGTAGATCCAACGGTGGCGGTAAGCAAGCGGTCTTAGAAACGAAGTCCTCAAGCACGGGGACGGGCGAGAGCCGCATCCACTGCCTGCTGCTGATCGCGGCGGGTGATCCAGTGGTGGTAAGTGCGGGTATGGATCGCCACGGAGTGGCCCATCATCCTGGCGGCCACCGTGTCCGGTAGGCCGATATGGATGGTGCGGATCGCCCACGCGTGGCGCAGGTCGTAGGGGGTGATCGGTAGCGCGTAGCGACGGAATTGCTCACTCACTCGCCGGCCCACCTGTTGCAGGGTGGTGTGTTTGAGATCCGTGGTCACCATCGGCAGGGCTTTTGGGTTCTCGGCCAGTTCCAATAAGCCAAAACGCTCCACCCATTCGGGATGAAAGGGCCAGCTCTGATGTTCCCCTGTCTTGGTGGTGGGAAGAATCCGAAGCACTTGATCGCTGCCATCGGCAAGGGAATGGCCATCGCAATAGAACACCTCGTGATTGCGGAGTCCGTAGGTGGCCATCAATCCGTAGGCCAGCCTCCAACGGGGATTTGGAATCAGAAGAGCAGCCTCAAGGATCTGACGATCCGTTGGCAGCTGTCGAAACTGGGCGCGATGCAGTCCATAGCCAGCGGCTTCTTGCCGCCATCCCTCCGGTAACGCCATCCCTAAGTGGCGTGCCAATGCCGCCAAGGCCGTGGCGCACTGCTGACGGCTGCGGCTGCCGTCGTCGTAACTCTGCAGGGTTTCCAGCAGCAGTTGGGTGTCGATCGTTCGCTGCTTTGCCAACGCTTGCAATCGCCTTAGGTAGGGCTGATAGGCCCCTGTCCAGGTTGTTTTGCTTCCGGCGGGGGATCGACGCCGTCGTGGGTCGGCAAAAAATGTTTGGTGGAAGCTATCGATGGCGGATTGGGGCGCCAAGCCATGGGTTCTGGCCGTTGGTGCAACGGAACGCAAACGCCAGTCATCCCACTTAAAAGTGCCGCGCTCAAGCTGTCGTTGGATCACACGAGCCGTTTGGCTGGCGTCCTCCAATCCGCTTGGATCAGCTTTTAATCCAAGGCTGATTCTCTGGACGGATTGACGTCCTGGATCGTCGCGGCTCGGAAGGGTGCCGCGTAAACAAAGTTTTTGTCCCCGCTGCTCAATGCGAAGGCGGGAACCTTGAGCCGCCATCTCTTCATTGGCGGCGATCAGTTGGCTTTGCAGCTCCATGTTTGTGTCATCCGTTCCAAAGATGACGTTTGAGACAGCTACCCTCAAGCCTCGAGAGTGCTTTTGTCCGTATGTCCCGCGTCGGCGTCGTTCTGCTGAACCTGGGCGGACCAGAAAGAATCCAGGATGTCGGCCCGTTCCTGTACAACCTTTTTGCCGATCCAGAGATCATTCGACTGCCAAGCCCGGCGCTGCAAAAGCCTCTGGCTTGGTTGATCAGCACCCTGCGCAGTGGCAAATCTCAGGCGGCCTATCGCTCGATTGGTGGAGGCTCACCGCTGCGACGAATCACTGAGCAACAAGCTCGTGAGCTTCAGAGTGTGTTGCGTCAACGGGGGATTGATGCCACCAGCTACGTGGCGATGCGCTATTGGCATCCCTTCACAGAATCGGCTGTAGCCGACATCAAGGCCGACGGCATTGACCAGGTGGTGGTTCTGCCGCTTTACCCCCATTTTTCGATCAGCACGAGCGGATCGAGTTTTCGAGAGTTGCAGCGATTAAGGCAGGGAGATCATGCCTTTGAACAGCTTCCGATTCGTTGTATCCGCAGCTGGTACGACCATCCCGGATACCTGCAAGCCATGGCGGAGTTGATCGCCACCGAGATCCACAACAGTGATGTGCCGGAAGCGGCCCATGTGTTCTTTAGTGCCCATGGCGTTCCCAAGAGCTACGTCGAAGAGGCCGGTGATCCCTATCAACAGGAGATCGAGAAATGCACGGCTCTGATCATGGAAAAGCTGGCTGAACTCGTGGGTCATGCCAACCCCCACACGCTTGCTTATCAGAGCCGCGTCGGTCCGGTGGAGTGGCTTCAGCCTTACACCGAAGAAGCCTTAGAAGAGCTGGGTCATGCCAAAACCCAGGATCTCGTTGTTGTGCCGATCAGTTTCGTCAGCGAGCACATCGAAACGCTGGAAGAAATCGATATCGAATATCGCGAGTTGGCAACGGAAGCAGGGGTGGTGAATTTCCGTCGGGTTCGTGCCCTCGATACTTACAAGCCTTTCATTGAGGGTCTGGCCGACCTCGTCACCACAAGTCTGGAAGGTCCTGAGGTGAGCCTTGATGCCGCTGCTGAGTTGCCCACGAAAGTGAAGCTGTACCCCCAGGAGAAATGGGAATGGGGTTGGAATAACAGCTCGGAAGTCTGGAATGGTCGTATCGCCATGGTGGGCTTTTCGGCGTTCTTGCTGGAACTCCTGAGTGGTCATGGGCCGTTGCACGCTCTCGGTTTGCTCTAGGGCTAAGGGCTTCGTCTCAATCCCCCTTCGCAAAGGGGGATGCCATCAACCAGCCGACGCCTAATCTTGAGCTCTGTAACACCGTTGTCGCTGTGACTATCACCTCCGCTTCAACGGCAACAAGCGCACTTCAATCTGGCGCACTTCAATCTGTGGAGGGTGGTCGTCAGATTTCAGGGGCGACCGCACTCATGGACGCCCTACGCCGTCATGGCGTCGACACGATTTTTGGCTACCCCGGCGGGGCGATCCTGCCGATTTACGACGCTCTCCATATCGCTGAGAGCGAGGGTTGGGTGAAGCACTACTTGGTGCGCCATGAACAGGCCGGAACCCATGCGGCCGATGCCTACGCCAGAGCCACCGGCAAGGTGGGTGTTTGCTTTGGCACCTCAGGCCCCGGTGCCACCAATCTCGTCACTGGGATTGCAACAGCCCAGATGGATTCGGTTCCCATGGTTGTAATCACTGGGCAAGTGCCGCGTCCAGCCATTGGCACCGATGCCTTCCAAGAAACCGATATTTTTGGCATCACCCTGCCGATCGTGAAGCATTCCTGGGTGGTGCGTGATCCAGCCGATCTCGGTTCCATCGTTGCCCAGGCGTTCCTGATTGCAGCTAGTGGTCGCCCCGGCCCTGTCTTGATTGATATTCCAAAGGATGTGGGTCAAGAGCTGTTCGATTACGTGCCCGTGGAGCCAGGCTCTGTTGTGCCCCGCGGGTTCTATCAGCCTGCACCCCCGATTGATGCTGCGCTTCATGCAGCACTCGACTTGATTGAAACGTCCCACCGTCCGTTGTTGTACGTCGGTGGTGGCGCGATCTCCGCAGGAGTCCACGACCAGCTGCGCGTGATGGCTGAGCGCTATCAGATTCCCGTCACCACCACCTTGATGGGTAAGGGTGCTTTCGATGAAAATGCACCGCTGGCTGTGGGCATGCTCGGCATGCATGGCACCGCCTACGCCAATTTTGCCGTCACGGATTGCGACCTATTGATTGCCGTGGGGGCGCGTTTCGATGATCGCGTTACTGGAAAGCTCGATACGTTTGCCCCAAGGGCCAAGGTGATTCACTTCGAGATCGATCCGGCCGAAGTGGGCAAAAACCGCACCGCTCAGGTGGCCGTGCTTGGTGATTTGAGCTTGAGCATGGAGCGGCTGGTGCAGCTGAGCATGGAGCGCCAGGCCAATCCCTCCACCGCCCCTTGGCTGCAGCAAATTCAAGACTGGAAGCAGCGTTACCCGCTCACGGTTCCCCCAGAGGAAGGGGCGATTTATCCGCAGGAGGTGCTGATGGCCGTGCGAGATCTGGCCCCGAACGCGATCGTTACAACCGATGTGGGCCAACACCAGATGTGGGCCGCCCAGTACTTACGCAATGGACCGCGTGGCTGGATCAGCAGCGCTGGTCTTGGAACGATGGGGTACGGCATGCCTGCTGCCATGGGGGCACAAGTGGCCTGCCCCAGCCGTCAGGTGGTCTGCATCGCCGGCGACGCCAGCATCCTGATGAACATTCAGGAGTTGGGAACAATTGCGTCGTACAACCTTCCCGTGAAGGTGGTGATCGTGAACAACCAGTGGCAAGGCATGGTGCGTCAATGGCAGGAAAGCTTCTACGACGAGCGCTATTCCTCCTCAGACATGCTGCGGGGAATGCCTGATTTCATTGCTTTGGCCCAGGCTTTTGGGGTGAACGGCGTCAAAATCACAGAGCGCGATTCCTTGCATCAAGACCTCGAGGCTGCGCTCAATTCGCCCGAGCCGATGCTCATCGATGTGCATGTGCGTCGGGGTGAGAATTGTTATCCGATGGTTCCACCGGGTAAGAGCAATGCCGAGATGGTGGGTTTGCCTGCTCAGCATTAGCAGGCGATTGACGCCACACGGAACCTTGCAGAGTGCGGTACCGTCACGGCCCAAGTGATTCCGGTCTGTCCCCAGTGCGGCGCATCCCTTTGATCCGGTTTTGTTGTCTCTGTGTTCTGTGTCTGTCGTTTGCGGTCGCACCGGCCTCAGCGGCCGAGGTTTTACAGGTGAGAAGTGGATCGTTGCTTCAGGTGGGCGATCGCAATCGCACCTACACCGTTGAGCTGGCCTGCGTTTCTGTGGAGGAAGCCCAGCAAACCGAAGCCATTGATTGGTTGCGTCAACAACTGCCTCGCCGTCGTCGGGTGAATCTTCGCCCCGTCGGCAGCAGCAATGGTCAATTGGTTGCCCGGGTGACGCCGCTCGGTGAAGAGAACGACGTCAACAGCGGCCTGATTGCTGCCGGTTTGGCGACCGATGGTTGTGCCGCGGAGCTTGGTTGAATGGCGGACAACAGGATTGCTCGAGGCATCGTTCTGGTGCCCTGCCTTCTTCTCGGCGCAGCATTTTTAGCCACAGCTGTGTGGGGACAAGGTGCCGCAGTGGAAAACCGCAATCTCGCGATTGGAATCGGGTTGGGTTTGGTGTTTGCCGGGTTGTTGTCGCAAATTCGAACCGACGACGCCACGCCAAGTGCATCGGATGAGCTTGATGACACCCCTTGAGCGGGATCCCTTGGGAGCGGCAGACTTAACCGACGCATCCAAGTCGTTCGGGGCAAGAGATCTCAATGCTGCGCCTGAGTGAGTTGAAGCTTCCGCTTGATCACCCTGAGGATGCCCTTCTGGAGGCTGTTCTCAAGCGGTTGCGCATCCCTCCGAACGATGTGTTCGAACAACGGATGGTGAAGCGCAGCATCGATGCGCGTCGCCGCGATCAAATTCAGTTGATCTACTCCGTTGATGTGCGGGTGCGCGGGGAGGCGGCGTTACTGCGGCGTCTCGGCAAGACCTCGCGCGTCCGACAGGCGCCAGACACCACCTATCGGCCTGTGGCCCAGGCCCCCCGAACTTTGCTGGATGGGGACGATGCGCACAGACCTGTGGTGGTAGGGGCTGGTCCCTGCGGTTATTTCGCTGCGTTGCTACTGGCGCAAATGGGCTTCCGACCGCTCTTGTTGGAACGAGGGGAGCCTGTGAAACAGCGCACGCTGCAGACCTTCGCGTTTTGGCGCGGCGAAACCGATATCGATCCAGAGTCCAATGCCCAATTCGGAGAGGGTGGGGCAGGTACGTTCTCAGATGGAAAGCTCTACAGCCAGGTGAGTGATCCTGAGCATTACGGACGCAAGGTGCTCGAGGAATTGGTGGCCTCGGGCGCCAATGCAGACATCTTGACCTTGCAGCGCCCGCACATCGGCACCTTCAAATTGGCCACGGTGGTTCGGGGTTTGCGGGCTCGCATTGAGGCCCTAGGCGGGGAGGTTCGCTTTGGCAGCCGAGTGGAGCGGCTGCGGTTGGCACCGATTGGTGGCGAGAAGAGCCATCAACTCGTTGGCCTCGACTTGGCCAATGGCGATGCCATCCCCTGCCGCCATCTCGTCTTGGCACCGGGGCATTCAGCACGGGATTGCTTCGCCATGCTCGAACAGGTCGGCGTTCACATTGAAGCCAAGATGTTTTCGGTTGGGGTGCGGATTGAGCATCCCCAGCCCTTGATCGATGCCGCCCGTTGGGGCCCTTCCGCCGGCCACCCCCGTCTGGGACCCGCTGAATACAAGCTGGTGCATCACGCCACGAATGGTCGCTGCGTCTACAGCTTTTGCATGTGCCCCGGTGGCTTTGTGGTGGGCGCAACGTCGGAGCTGGGACGGGTGGTGACCAATGGGATGAGCCAGCACTCCCGTAATGAGCGCAATGCCAACAGCGGCTTAGTGGTGCAGCTGGAACCCGAGGATCTCGCCCCCTATGAGAGATATGCCGGAGATCCTTTGGCAGGAGTGGCCCTGCAGCGGGACTTGGAACATCGGGCCTATCTCCTGGGTGGCAGCAGCTATGCCGCCCCGGCGCAACGGTTGGAAGACTTTCTCGCCAATCAACCATCCGAGAGCCTTGGATCGATTGCAGCGTCGTATCAACCGGGTGTTCAGCCGTCTGATTTGAATGCGCTTCTCCCACCACCAATGATTGCGGCGTTACGGGAGGCTCTCCCTGCCTTTGCCCGTCGTGTGCGCGGCTACGACCACCCTGATGCGGTGCTCACTGGCGTTGAAACGCGAACGTCGTCTCCCGTGCGAATCCCCAGGGATGCGGCGCTGGAGTCGGTGAATGTACGGGGCTTGTTCCCTGCTGGAGAGGGCGCTGGATATGCCGGTGGCATCCTTTCGGCTGGGATCGACGGGATCCGTGCGGCGGAGGCTGTAGCGCTTCAGATGGTTGCTAACGCTTGAGCCACGATGCCACTCCATTGCACGGCTTTCACCTGATCCCGTCGCCAGGAATGAAACAAGTTTGGTTCGCTCAGCGTGCAAAGAGGGCAGGTACTGATCTGTTCTGAATCAAGCCCGTGCTGTTGAAGTTGGAGTGCCGCTGCACCACGGATGTCGAGTCGGTGCCGTCCGGGTTCATCGTCGGGGAGCAGCACCTTTGTGTCTTGGAGACGCTGAGAGATCTCCTCGCTTTCAGATGGGCCAGCCCCCAAGCTATTGCTGATCGCATCCACCACGTCTTCGCCCACTTGGTATTCCTTTCCGCTGACGGCGGGGCCGAACGCCACCAACAGCTCAGAGCGTTTGGCTCCATGGGTTTCCAGCTGCCGGATCGCTTCTGGAAGAATCCTGGAGGCCACGCCACGCCAACCGGCATGACACGCTGCCGCGTGCCCTGTTCCCGGATCAGCAATCAACACTGGGGTGCAGTCGGCGCCACATATCCACAGGCTTTGGCCGCCTTGGTCGCTCACTAAACCATCGGCCTCTGGCCATGGAGCTCCCTGGGCATTGCTGGCCGCCAGAACGCGCCCACTGTGAATTTGCTTGGGGCGATGAACTGAAACCCCGGCACTGATGTAGCCGGCCAGGTCATCTGGTTCACGGCCTTGCCACAAACGGGTGAAAAAACCGTGCTCGAAGCCTGCCCGTTGGAGCAGATCTGATTGCAGGTAATAGCCCCCATAGCAACCAATCCAGGTCCAGTTTGGGAGCGTATTGAACTGGGTATCGGGGCGATCGAACGGATCGCAGGATGCCCCGGTCATGCCAAAGCAATGTCGCGCATCATCCAGAAACCTGCGAAGGCTTGCTCGTCTGGACTGGCCTGAATCGCGATGAATTGAAGCCCGCTAACGGTGGCTTGGGAGGTTTCTAGGGCCATGGCAACGCTTTGAGCGGCCTCTGCATCGAGATCACTCACCAACCAACGGTCGTCTTGCCCTGCTTCCATGATCAGCTGGCGACCTTCCACAAGTAGACGAACAGGCTCTAATCCCCCAAGCCATCCCGCCATGGCGAGGGAGCGAGTTTGGCTGAACAAACGCAATCCGGGAACTTGGGCTTCATCCTCAAGATTGTTGGGTACGGGGAGCAGGCCGCTAAAGCTCATCGGCCAATCTCCGGCCTCGCGCAGTAGCCCTGCGGGAAGGGTGGCCCAAGACCAGGCATCCCCTTGAACTTCTTCTGGAAGGGGAATCGGCGGTGTTTGCACCGGTGCGGGAGGGGGGGCAAGGGGGCCAGCCATAAAGCCCTCTTCCTGCGGATACTCCTCGCGTTCGCGTTGCTCAAGCCAATCGAGCAGAGCAAATGTGCGACGGCTGGAAATGACCTCGATCTCTTGTTCGGTTGCTGCCCGTTGCACCATGGTTCGCATCGAACTGCGCCAGCAGCGCAGCCGAACCGGTGCGCCATAACCCTGCTGATTCGCTTGCTCGCGCGCTTCAGAAAGCGCTGCACTCAGCCAGATGGAGTTCACATCTCCTGACGGGCAGATCTTGGCAAAACGAAACGGGTTCACCCCATCCTCAGCGGACGGTGTCGTGGTGATTAAAAGTTCCCATCGTTTGCGTCCATCTGAGTCGAGAATGGGTCTGGAGTAAAAATCCAATTCCCAGTCAGAGCCTTTGCTCACGGCCGTTTTCATCCAGCTGACTGTTCGTTTTGCTTGAGCGTGTTTTGAGCCCGGCTGGCACGATCGCTGGCTTCGGCCATCACTTTCTCTTTGTCGATCAGCAGCTCACCAGGGGGGCCTTCAAGCAGTGCTGTATTCAGGCCAATCCGTCCACGACCTGGATCTAAATCGGTGATGAGAGCCGACACGCGATCGCCTTGGTCGAAGACCTCACGGATTGAGCGCAGACTTCCATTCGTAATGGCTGATTGGTGCAGCAATCCACTGATGCCACCGAGGTCGATGAACAGTCCGTAGGGCTTAACAGAGGCCACAAGGCCCTCCACGAGTTGGCCCACTTCCAATTCCTGGAAGCGTGCGGCAACGGATGCTCGCTTTTCAGACAACACGAGTTTTCTTGTGCCTGAATTCACTTCAAGGAAGGCCACGCCAAGGGTTTTGCCGACCAGTTCTTGGTGGTTTTCACCGTCTTGCAGTTGTGAACGGGGAATGAAACCGCGTAAGCCTTCCAAATCGCAGGTGACTCCGCCGCGGTTGAAGCCGCTCACGATCACCTGAACAACCTTCCCTTCTTTCTCGAGGACTTTCACTTTGTCCCAGCTCTTGCGCAACTCCAGCGCACGACAGCTGATCGTGACCATGCCATCAGCGTTTTGTTCCCGAGTGACGAGAACTTCAACTTCGAGGCCTTTAGGGAAGCGCTCTTGGTAATTGGTGATGACGCCAAGCCCGGCTTCGCTTTTCGGCATGAAGCCAGGGGCTTTGCCCCCGATATCTACGTACACACCGTCGCTTTCGAGGGCGATCACGGTGCCCTTAATCACCTCACCCGTTGTGCCGACCGGGGCATTTTCATCCAAGGCAGCAAGGAAGGCTTCTTCGTCGAAATCGAAGTCGTCAACACTGCGGGGCTCGTTGCGCTGTTCTCGTTTGGGTTTGTCGTCGGGGGAGCCCATCAGATCCGCCATGGACATGCCCTCCATGGCACCCATGTCGAATCTGTCCTCATCGCTCTGGGTTAGAGCTCTCGCAGGCTGATTAGTGCGTGGGGGTGCGGCGAGGCCGGCACGCTCTTCCAACATGCGAGCTTTTTCTGCGGCTGCTTCGGCGGCGGCGCGAGCCTCAGTGGCTGCCCGTTGAAGCTGCTCTTGATCGTCCTTGCGGCTGATTTTCATCACCTGCAGAGGCTTGTTCGCTGCCTGTTGCGGCGCCTTGGGGCGGTTGGGCTGCGGACTGCCTGCTGCGGCCATGAGCCAACGGGATCATCGATAGTTCACTCTGACAGGGATGGATGGTGATTGCTTCTCTGCGAGGGAACCGGCATGGATGGATTGCAACGATGCTTTGATCAGCTGTCTTGGCCTGAGGCGGAACAAGCGGCGAAACAGCCTGGGGCAACAGTTGTTTGGCCATTTGGAGCTTGCGAACAGCATGGTCCTCAGTTGCCCTTGGCAACCGATGCTTTATTTGCCGATCTGATTTTGAACTCCGTCTTCGAGCATCTCGAAGGTGCGTTGCCGATTTGGCGACTGCCGGTGCAGTCGATCGGTTTTTCACCGGAACATCAGCCGTTTCCTGGAACTCTGAGCCTCTCCGCTGAACTGATGCTGCAGCTTGTGGATCAGGTCGGTGGTCAGTTGGCGTCCATTGGGGTGAAACGGTTGGTGTTGTTCAACGCCCATGGAGGCCAGATCGGACTGCTGCAGGTGGCAGCGCGACAGCTGCGCCTGCGCTGCCCATCAATGGCTGTTCTTCCTTGTTTTATCTGGAGTGGCGTGGATGGCTTGCAATCGCTCCTGCCTCCAGCAGAACTCGCCCATGGACTTCACGCCGGTCAGGCGGAAACAAGTTTGATGCTTCATTTGGCGCCTGAGTTGGTCGGACCATCGCGCCCGGTGGATGGAGCCCATGGACCGGGCTCCACCCATGCCCCTCCAGATGGCTGGAGCTTGGAGGGGGCTGCTCCCTGTGCGTGGTTAACGAGCGATTTGAGCGAAACAGGGGTGATTGGTGATGCCCGTTTGGCCTCAATTGAGTTGGGTTCTCACTTGGAACAAGCGTTGATTTCGCATTGGACGCAACGCTTCAAAAGCCTGCTCTGCAGTGATTGGCCGCCCACTAAAAGCGTTGTGGATTGGCCTCGAAAATCCTGAAGATTGCACCCAAATGTCCAGAAAACCAGGGGGTCTGGTTATTGTCTGACGGATTCAATGTGTCGATTTACTTCTTATGCCTACCCTCAACGCACCAGAAGTTTCCGTGCTGGAGGGGCATGACGCACTGCCGGACTTCACGACGTCTGCTTACAAAGACGCCTACAGCCGCATTAACGCGATCGTGATCGAGGGAGAGCAGGAAGCTCACGACAATTACATTTCCCTGGGCACCCTGATTCCAGAACAAGCAGAGGAATTAAGCCGTCTCGCCAAGATGGAGATGAAGCACATGAAGGGCTTCACGGCTTGCGGCCGCAATCTCGGCGTTCAGGCTGATATGCCTTTCGCTAAAGACTTTTTCGGTCCTCTCCACGGCAATTTCCAAATTGCCTTGCGGGAAGGCAAGGTCGTGACATGTCTATTGATTCAAGCGCTCTTAATCGAGGCGTTTGCGATTTCGGCTTATCACATCTACATCCCAGTTGCCGATCCCTTTGCCCGCAAAATCACTGAAGGGGTTGTGAAGGACGAGTACACCCATCTCAATTACGGTCAGGAATGGTTGAAAGCCAACTACGAGGCCAGCAGGGACGAATTGTTTGAAGCCAATAAGGCCAATCTCCCCTTGATCCGTTCCATGCTTGAAGACGTGGCTGCCGATGCTGCTGTTCTCCACATGGAAAAAGAAGACCTGATCGAAGATTTTCTGATCGCTTACCAGGAAGCTTTAAACGAGATAGGTTTTACATCCCGCGATATCGCCAAAATGGCTGCTGCAGCCTTGTCGATCTAATCGTCTGCGTCGTTCGGTACCGGTTGGTCACGTTCGTTGTGATTGATACGGGTTGCCGTGGGAACATGGGCATTATGAATCGTCCCTTCGGGAACTCAGAGACAGGATATGTTTGGTCTGATCGGACATTCAACCAGTTTTGAGGCGGCACGCCGCAAGGCTTTGGAGCTCGGGTTCGATCACATCGCCGAAGGCGATCTCGACGTTTGGTGTAGTGCGCCTCCTCAGCTTGTGGAGCATGTGGAGGTCACCAGCCCTGCAGGAATCACGATTGAAGGGGCCTATATCGATTCCTGCTTTGTTCCAGAAATGCTGAGTCGGTTCAAAACGGCTCGCCGTAAGGTTCTTAATGCCATGGAGCTTGCCCAGAAAAAGGGCATCAACATCACGGCATTGGGTGGTTTCACCTCAATTATTTTCGAGAATTTCAACCTGCTGCAGCATCAGACCGTCCGCAGCACCACCCTTGATTGGCAGCGTTTTACCACCGGCAACACCCACACAGCTTGGGTGATTTGTCGTCAAGTTGAGAACAATGCTCCCAGTCTTGGCATCGATCTCAAGACAGCCAAGGTTGCTGTTGTTGGCGCGACTGGAGATATCGGAAGTGCTGTCTGTCGCTGGTTAACAGCGCGCACCAATGTGGGAGAACTCCTCCTGGTGGCGCGTCAGCCTCAACCACTGGCGGATCTTCAATCGGAACTTGGTGGCGGTCGCATCCTTGCTTTGAGCGATGCCCTTTCTGAGGCTGATGTGGTGGTGTGGGTGGCAAGCATGCCGCGCACGTTGGAGATCGATAACAACAGCTTGAAAAAGCCCTGCTTGATGATCGATGGCGGCTATCCCAAAAACCTCGATTCAAAAGTGGCTGGGGGTGGGATTCACGTTCTCAAGGGCGGGATCGTGGAGTTCTGCAGGGATATCGGTTGGTCGATGATGGAAATTGCTGAAATGGACAAACCTCAGCGGCAAATGTTTGCTTGTTTTGCCGAGGCCATGTTGCTCGAGTTCGAGCGTTGCCATACCAATTTTAGTTGGGGTCGCAACAACATCACCTTGGAAAAAATGGACTTCATCGGGGCGGCCTCCGTGCGCCACGGTTTTTCAACGCTCAACCTCAACAAAAATCTCCAGGCCGCTGTTGCCTGAACTCTTCACCAATCCCATGCCCCGTCGTCCGTTACTCGAGTTCGAGAAGCCTCTGGTGGAGCTGGAGCAGCAAATTGAACAAATTCGCCAGCTTGCTCGAGATTCCGAAGTCGACGTCACCCAGCAGCTGCAACAGCTCGAATCTCTTGCGGCCAGAAGGCGTTTGGAGATTTTTCAGGCGTTAACACCAGCCCAGAAAATACAAGTTGCTCGTCATCCCCACCGACCGAGCACGCTGGACTTTATCCAGATGTTCTGCGACGACTGGGTTGAACTGCATGGCGACCGGCGCGGTAATGACGACAAAGCTTTGATCGGTGGCGTAGGCCGATTGGGTGATCGACCTGTGTTGCTGCTTGGGCATCAGAAAGGGCGCGACACAAAAGAAAATGTGGCCCGCAATTTTGGGATGGCCACACCAGGTGGATACCGCAAGGCCATGCGTTTAATGGAGCATGCGGATCGGTTTCGGTTGCCGATTCTCACCTTTATCGATACGCCTGGTGCCTACGCAGGCTTGCAAGCTGAAGAGCAAGGCCAGGGGGAAGCGATTGCGGTGAATCTTCGGGAGATGTTCCGTTTGCGTGTGCCCATCGTTGCCACGGTGATTGGAGAAGGGGGCTCTGGTGGTGCGCTGGGAATTGGCGTCGCAGACCGTTTGCTGATGTTTGAGCACAGCGTTTACACCGTTGCTAGTCCGGAAGCCTGCGCATCCATCCTGTGGCGAGATGCCGCCAAAGCTCCTGATGCAGCTGCTGCTCTGAAAATTACGGGTCGTGATCTGCTTGAACTAGGTGTGGTCGATGAGGTGCTCGACGAGCCGTCCGGAGGCAACAATTGGGCTCCGTTGGAGGCTGGTCAGACCCTGCGTGCGGCCCTCGAGCGTCATCTCAGCGAGCTTCTTGAGCTCTCGGAGCAGGAGCTTCGCGACGCGCGTTACACGAAATTCCGCGCAATGGGGCGTTTTGCAGAGGAAACGTCACAGGATGTTCATGATATCGCCTAAGATATGTTCGACTGCTAACAGCGCTTGCCAACGGCATTAATTACTGGGGCTAGTCGAGGGATTGGGCGACGCACTGCGGAGCTCTTGTCCAAGCGAGGCTGGGATTTGATGTTGACTGCGCGCAGTGGTGATCAACTTGAAGAGATCGCAGCTCAGCTGCGAACCTCCGATCGAGTTGTTGCCACCGCCGCAGTTGATCTCACTAATCCATCAGACATCAAGCCTGCATTCGCAAATTTGATGTCGGGGGGGGACGTTCCCTCAGTGCTGATTAACAACGCCGGTGCTGCTTACACCGGAGATCTTTTGGCAATGCCCCTTGAGCATTGGCAATGGCTACTACAGCTCAACCTCACCAGCGCGATGCAAGTGTGTTCCGCTGTTGTTCCTTCCATGCGTTCGCAGGGAGGGTTAGTAATCAACGTGAGTAGCCATGCTGCTCGTAATGCATTCCCTCAATGGGGTGCCTACTGCATTACCAAAGCAGCGTTGGCCAGTTTCACGCGTTGTTTGGCCGAAGAGGAGCGTGCTCATGGCATCCGTGCCTGCACACTCACCCTTGGTGCGGTGAATACCCCTCTCTGGGATGCAGAAACCGTACAAAGCGATTTCGATCGTCGTGCCATGCTCACCGTCGATCAAGCGGCTGATGCTTTGGTGAACTTGGTTGGGCAACCCTCGAACCAAGTGATCGAAGACCTAACACTTATGCCGGCTGCCGGCGCCTTTTAAACGATCGTTATGACCACAACTGTCCCCTTCGTTTCCCGTGGCGCTGCTATCAGCAACGGCGATAGCAACGCTCAACTGCATCCCGATCTTGCTTCGAAGATCCGTGAACGTCTTCGTAAAGCCGATGTCCCATTTTTGGCGAATGACAACATTTACGATCATTTGGAGCCAGGCGAATTGTCACTCCTCGAAATTGAGGTAGCTGACAAAGTGCGTGATTTGTTACGCACTCTTGTAATCGATATCGATAATGATCACAACACTAGTGAAACAGCCGAGCGTGTCGCTCGGATGTATCTCCACGAAGTGTTCAAAGGGCGGTATCACCCTCAGCCCAAAGTGGCCAGCTTCCCCAATGTGAAGCAGCTAGATGAGATCTACACCGTCGGACCGATCACCGTTCGCTCTGCCTGCTCTCACCACTTGGTGCCCATCATGGGTAATTGTTGGATTGGGATTAAGCCTGGGGCACGTGTAATTGGCTTGTCGAAATTCACTCGGGTGGCTGATTGGGTTTTCTCACGTCCTCACATCCAGGAGGAAGCAGTAATGATTTTGGCCGATGAGATCGAAAAGCTTTGCGAACCGCAGGGTTTGGGAATCATCGTTAAGGCACAGCACTACTGCATGAAGTGGAGAGGCGTAAAAGAACCACAAACGAGCATGGTGAATTCCATTGTTCGAGGTGATTTCAGGCACGACCCCAGTCTCAAGCAAGAGTTTTTTGAATTGGTCCGGCAACAGGAAGCCCTGCTGAGTTCTTAATTCAGTTTTTGGTTCATTTTTTAAGCCCTTGTGAATGCCACACAGCATCCACAAGGGCTTTTACTTTGCTCAGATCCTTCCAACCTGGTTTGATTTCAAGCCGGCTGGAAGCATCGAGCCCATCGGGTGAAACCTCCTTTAAAAGATCCGGCACCCATTCGGCACTGATTCCGCCCGCTAGCCACCAGGCAACAGCGTGATTTTGGTTTGCAATCCAGTCCAAAGGAATGCGATGACCCGTACCACCCAATTGGTTGGGGTTCCAGGCATCAAGAAGCAAGGCATCAACCGTGTCCAAGTATTGGCTCGCCATGGTCACATCGTTGGCTTCTCGCAGCCTCAAGGCTTTCCACCAGGCCATGTCTGGTCTCCATTGCTGAAGCGCTGCACATCGAGCGGGTGTTTCGCTGCCATGCAGTTGCACAATGGTGGGAAGGCCCTCTCCGGCTAGGGCATCCTCTAAATCTGTGTGATTCGGATCGGCCACAACCCAAACCCTTTTGATCGATGGGTGCTGCAGGGCTAGGGCAGAAAAAATCTCCCGACGTCGAGATGGTTCAACGAACCGTGCAGTGTTGCGAACGCCAATCACGCCGATAGCTTGAACACCCATGGCAGCGATCGATAAAGCTTGTTCAACGTCCGTGAGCCCACAGATCTTGAGCGCTGGCCTGGTGAGAGTGTCGCTCACAGAGGGTGCAGTTTTATCTCCCTAGGATCATGGACGAACGTCGTTGCTGCGACACACTTCGGAATTAGTGGTGGGAGAAGGTTGGCAGCTGTTCAAGATCGTGGGGATTCCCCTGAGGATTCAGCCCACTTGGTTGTTTGCGGTTGCGATCTTCACAACCCTGTTTCAGCCGCGTTACGCCGCCACCATTGAGCCGGTTGCCCTGAGTTGGGGGCTGGCGTTGTTCACAACGCTGCTTCTATTCACCTCAGTACTGCTCCATGAACTGGGGCATGCCCTCATGGCATTGCGGGAGGGGGTGAAGGTACTAAGCATCACCTTGTTTCACCTTGGTGGTATTGCCCGGGTTGAGAAAGAGTGCCCAACGGCGATGGGCAACCTTCGTATCGCCGCTGCTGGCCCTTTAGTGAGCCTCTCGCTTGCATTAGGCATGTTGCTGGGCGCTTCAGCCCTCGCAACACAACAACCTCAGCTCACGGTGTTGCTCACCCAGGTGGGGTTGCTCAATCTGATGCTTGGCCTGTTTAACCTCTTGCCCGGCCTTCCCCTTGATGGAGGCTTGATCCTCAAATCTCTGGTTTGGCAGCTTTCGGGGAGCAAAAAACGTGGTGTGGCGGTGGCATCCGCCTCTGGCCGGTTGCTCTCCACCCTGATGATCGTGATGGGTGGTGTTTTGCTCTGGCAAGGCGCCGGAATCAATGGCCTAATGCTCATTCTGATCGGTTGGTTTGGCTTGGGAGCCAACCGCAGTGAGACCCAGATGATGTTCCTGCAGAAGATTCTCCAGGATTTGAAGGTTGAGCAGGCCGCAGGCCGCGCTTTTCGCGTGCTTGAAGCGGATCAGCCCTTACGCCGAATGAGTCAGATGCGTTTGCAGAGCAGCGAAGCGACTGGGGCGGCGGACTGGGTATTGGTGTGTCGTCAGGGCCGCTGGGTGGGGTGGATTGATGATCGCCCCCTACGGGATTTACCCGTCCAGCAATGGGATCAACAGAAGGTGGAGGACCACCTGAAGCCGCTGAAAGAACTTCCATCCATTGCTTGCACCGCCCCGCTTTGGCAGGCGGTTGAGGCCCTTGAAGCATCGGCTGAGGGGAGATTGCTGGTGCTAAGTGCCGCTGGTCTGCCAAACGGAACGGTGGACCGCAGTGATGTGGGCGATGCCGTGCTCAAGCGGCTTGGCATTACCTTGCCGCCTTCAGTGCTGTCGGCCGCACGTCAACAAAACACCTACCCCATGGGACTGGTAATGCTTCCCCAGGTGGTGGCATCGATGCAAGCTCAAAACACGGCTGAAGATGAGGAGCTCACCAAAGAGGCCAGTGCCTCACGCTCCTGACAACTCAACCCGTCGACTGACCAGTTCAGTCGATTCCACAGGGTTTGCAGGGCATTGCTGAGATGTTGATCCAAGCCATCTCTTGGGATTGATCTGGGTGCGGATGGAGGAGCGGATTCAGCAAAGATCCTCTCCCATAGCTCCTCGGGAGGGTCCAGCATGATCTCTCCGTGTTGCAGGAGGCAGCCGTGCTGCCAGCGTTGAGCACTGCCGATGCGTTTGACGCCGTCCTGGTCCACCAGGTCTGCCGCCGTAGATCGTGCAAAGCAGTTGGGGTCGTCAACACTGGCCGCATTGTCCCCAAACTGCAGGTTTAGGCCCAGGCTGCTGAAGCCATCAATGAGCCATTGGCATGCCTCTCGGTAAGCCTGTTTGCGCTGACGCGGAGCATTCGGCCAGATCAGTGCGTAGGTCAAGCCACCGGCATGCAAGACCGTTCGACCACCGCTCGGGCGACGGACCATCTCGATCGTCTTGCTTTGGACGAGTTCATTCCAATGATCGGGCCAGTGCTGCTGATTCCGGCCCATGGAGAGCCATGGGCCTTCCCATTGGTAGAAGCGCAACACTGGGCCGCCTGTTTGGCATTGCTCCAGCAACAGGCGATCCAATGCCATCTGGGTGTAACCATCCGCCTGCAGGGTGGGGATTAACCGTCCTGAAGGGACCATGCTGGACCCAGCCGTCGCGTTGTTAGGCATTGGAGTCGGTTGCCATGCTGCCCTGGTGGGATTTCCCGATTTTGATCGGGCTTGGCCTGTTGGCGGGCGGTCTTGCGGGCTTGTTGGGAATTGGCGGCGGGCTGATCTTTGCTCCGTTGTTGCTTTGGCTTGATTTACCGGCCCACCAGGCGTTGGCGACGAGCAGTTTTGCCATTGTGCCTACGGCCCTGGCAGGCACCATTATTCACCTGCGCAGTGGCCGTATTCCCCTGCGTCCTGCGGCAGGGATTGGACTTGCGGCGTTTGCTTCGGCCTTGGTGTTCGGTGGTTTGGCCGATCGTGCCGCTGGCTGGATGCTGCTGGCGATGCAGACGCTGCTATACATCGTTTTGGCGTTCTGCGTGCGTGAGCGACCGGCCACGGATGAGTCGACCGAAGCGTTGTCGACCCCTGTGCCTTGGTTAGCCGGGGTGGGCTGTATCGCTGGCTGGACCGCCGGGATGCTTGGCCTTGGCGGCGGTTTGGTGATGGTGCCCCTGATGAGTGGCCCCTTATCGGTTCCCATCCATCAGGCGGTGCGACTCAGCACGGTGGCTGTGCTGTGTTCTGCCAGTGCGGCGTCGCTCCAATTCGTGCATGAAGGCCGCGGCATCCCCTTGATGGGACTGCTGCTGGGTGGAGTGGCTGCCTTGGCTGCCCAGTGGACCGCGAGTCGTCTTGATCGATTTGATCCGGTGGTTTTGGTGCGCTGTTTGCGCGTTTTGGCCATCGTTCTGGCCATCGATAGCTGCCGACGGGCCGCCCAACTGTGGTTGAGCTGAGTGCTGTTCAGTTCAGCAGAGACCAAAAGCTGTCGTTGAGTTCGTAACCGAGGGCCGCAGACATTTGGGACAGGTTGCCGCGCATCGATCGGATGAGCTGCTCCTGGCACAGGTCATCCAGTTGCATCAACCGATGGGTGATCCATAGCTCAAGGGCCTGAGGGTCGAAGCGGAGTCCTTCCGTGCGGTTAAAGCTGTGGGGCACCACCATCGCAACGTGGCGAATCAGGCTGCCTTGATCCCGCTCCAGCATCAGCGGTAGCCAGGGATAACGAGCATCGGCCCGCAATGCCCACAGCCGAGGCTCCGGACATTCCGCGAGTTCCCGTGGGTCATCTGCGTCCCTGGGCCAGTGAAAGTTGAGTCCCAGGACCGGTCCCTGTTCGAGCAGCTCGTTGAGGGGCTGATCGGACCAGATCCGCAACGGACTGAGATCGAGACGGCGGATTGATTGGGCATCAATCAGGACCGGTTCCATGAGCAGGTGTGACAGGCCTTTGCGAATGATGGCCTGTAGAGCCCCCAAGGGAGAAGAATGGACTCGTTTGATGCACGTCATCCATGGCCTCCACCCTTTCTTCCCCCGAGATCTTCATTGCTCTCGTGGTGGCCGCCCACGCAGCGATCTTGGCTTTACGTCTGTCGGTGAGCCTCTATCGCGCCTGAGCCCAGTCACTCATTGATGGGATGACCTTGGCATCGGTAGCGGGGTGCGTTACAAGCGGATAAAGCGTTTTATTCCTTGTCTTCGTCTCAGGTTCGAGCACAGTCACCATCTCGGCCTGATGCAGCATCCCTCGCAGCCGCTATTCAGCTGCAGACCGATCGCCTTGAGATTCAATGCAGCGTCATGGCCTTGGCAGTGAAAGTTGGTTTGGTGATTTTGGGGGGTGTCAGTTTGATTCGCCTGTCTGGTGCTTATCAAGAGCGCCTCGACCGTCATGGGGAGTTGGCTGCAGTTGTGGCCGTGGAGTCTGTGAAATTAGAGGCACTTCAACAGCGATTTGATCGTGTGTTCAGTATTGGCGGCGAGCAACGCCTGATGGGTGAACAGGATCAGTGGATTGCTCCAAATCGAATTCGCATCATTTGGCGCTGAGTTTCGTCACCCTTGGCTTCAACGATTTTCTGGTGACGTTCAACATTTTTTCTTTTGAGGCTTTGCCATGACCAGCACTCCTGGCACTGTTCTGATCACGGGCACCACCTCGGGTGTCGGGCTGAACGCAGCCAATGCTTTGGCCCTGCGCGGATGGCAGGTGATCACAGCGAATCGAAGTCCACAGCGGGCCGCTGCCGCTGCTGATGAGTTGGGGATCCCGAAAGAGCGTCTTCAGCACGTTCTGATGGATCTGGGTGATTTGGACAGTGTGCGTCGGGCTGTTGATGCGTTGCCGGACCGTCTCGATGCCGTGGTTTGCAACGCCGCGGTGTACAAGCCAAAGCTGAAGCAGCCCGAGCGTTCGCCGCAGGGGTATGAGATTTCAATGGCCACCAACCACTTTGGCCATTTCCTGCTGGTGCAGTTGCTGTTGGATCGCCTGAAGAACTCCAGCCACCCCTCCAAGCGTGTGGTGACCTTAGGCACGGTGACGGCCAACTCCAAAGAACTGGGGGGCAAGATTCCGATTCCCGCGCCAGCTGATTTAGGAGATCTCTCTGGTTTTAAGGCCGGGTTCAAACACCCCATTGCCATGGCCAGCGGCAAGCCGTTCAAGCCGGGCAAGGCCTACAAAGACAGCAAGCTTTGCAACATGATCACCACCCAGGAGCTGCATCAACGACTGCATCAAGAAACGGGAATTACATTTAGTTCGCTCTATCCAGGTTGCGTTGCGGATTCACCCTTGTTCCGTAATACCCCGAAGGCATTTCAAACAATTTTTCCATGGTTTCAAAAAAACATTACTGGCGGATATGTCACTCAAGCATTAGCGGGAGATCGCGTTGCGCAAGTGGTGGCCGACCCTGATTTCGCAGAGTCTGGTGTGCATTGGAGCTGGGGAAACCGGCAGAAAAAAGATGGACAACAATTTAGTCAGGAGTTATCAGAAAAGGCGACGGATCCTGAAACTGCATCAAGAGTTTGGTCTTTGTGCAAACAGCTTGTTGGTCTTGGATGAAGTGCTTAAAGATCCGTTATTGGGGAAGCCAACGTTGTGGAACTTTAATCCCTCGATGATTTAACCCTTCGATCTCTCTGCATGTAATAGCTTCGCAAAGCAGGCGGAATTGTAAGGGCGGTATATTGTTGGACGTAGTATTAATTTTTCGTCCCAGATCTCCATTATTTGTGTAGTTGTGATCGGAGATTTTGAGGAACTGTTCAATCGATCTGAGGAATTCTAATGGCTTGTCTTGGATGTCATCAAAGATGAGTGCCTTGACGTTCTCAATGCCAAGCCCTGCACGAGCATTGTCGAGATTAAAGCAGTATTGGCTGTGAATTTTGGCTGAACGTGTGGCTAGAAAAGTTGATGCCTGCTGCATGAGTTGTGCTTCAGTAGCCTGGCTATTGGGCTTCTGACTGAACTTGAATTGACTCCATAGGCGTTCGCAAGGTTCTCTAAGAATATAAATTGCCTTGATTTGATTGCTGATATCTTGTTTAATTTTTTGCCAGCCTTGTTTGTTGATTAATGCAGAGAGGTTGCTAAAGTCCGCATTCCAATGATGGTCAGTAATCGTCTCATTGAATAGACTTTTATACCATTTAATGGTCTTCTCTCCAGGGATGTATGCATGTTCATACCATTCTTGAATGCTGCTCTGCCGTTCGACTCGTAGGTGCTGTATGCCTTTAAGTCTAGCGTTAAGCCGCCGACTTAAGTGTTGCTTAGTTAAAGGATTGTGGTCTGTATAATAATCGGCTAGAAAATGTATTTCTTTTTCGGGAGTAAAGTTGATCTCGGGATGTCTTGATAAGAAGGAATAAACCCATGTTGTCCCAGCCTTCATTGCCCCAATGCTTAGAAAAAGTCTTTGCATTGGAGCGGGGGCTATGAATTGTTGGCTTGCTGGTAATGAACTCAGTCGAAGCCAAGCAGGTCGAAGATTTCGCGATCTTTGAGGGAAACTGCCTCGAGAGGCTCAACGTTGTCGAGCATATTTTGTGCCAGACGAAGATATTCGTTTTTGACAGCCTTCACGGCATCATCTTCGTCGTCCATCTCGAAGATTGTGCACTTCTTCAGGCGTGAGCGACGGATGGCATCTACATCTTTGAAGTGGGCCATGGTGCGTAGGCCGGTGCGCGCGTTGAACTTGTCGATCTGATCGGTATCTGCGGATCGGTTGGCGATAACCCCACCGAGACGAACCTTGTAGTTCTTGGCTTTGGCCTGGATCGCTTGGACGATCCGATTCATCGCAAAGATGGAGTCGAAATCATTGGCAGTCACGATGAGGCAGTAGTTGGCATGCTGCAGCGGGGCTGCGAACCCTCCGCACACCACATCGCCAAGTACGTCGAAAATCACCACATCGGTGTCTTCCAGTAGGTGGTGCTCTTTTAAGAGCTTCACTGTTTGGCCGGTCACATAACCACCGCAGCCAGTGCCGGCTGGTGGTCCACCACTTTCGACACACTTCACTCCGTTGTAGCCAGTGAAGACGAAGTCTTCGGGACGGAGCTCTTCGCTGTGGAAATCGACTTCTTCGAGGATGTCAATCACCGTTGGCACCATCGAGTGGGTGAGGGTGAAGGTGCTGTCGTGTTTTGGATCGCAGCCGATTTGCAAAACGCGTTTGCCGAGCTTTGAAAAGGCTGCTGAGAGGTTCGATGAAGTCGTGGATTTGCCAATTCCACCTTTGCCATAAACGGCAATTACCAGTGCTCCCTCTTCAATCTTCATTGACGGGTCCTGCTGGACCTGAACACTTCCCTCTCCGTCCGTCGGACGCGACAGTGTGGTTGTCATGGAGGTCATCTATTTAGGTGTATTCAAGGCCAGCGATGACCTGTGTGCATTGATCAGGGTTGATTTGACATAAGTGGTTGGACAGTGTTCATTCCCCCATAAACTTATGGGTGTTCTTGGTAGTAAATACTGATGCGAGATAAAGGAGCTTTTGATAATCAAGCGCTGTAATGCGCTTTGGCGTCGTAGAGCGTTTCGCTGTCGATCCTAATCAGGCCTTTCTCTTTGGCAAAGGCTTCTGTGTTGCGGCGCACTTTGCCCCGCACAAAGAAGGGGATCTTTTTCAATTCCGCTTCTCCGTCAACCGTCCACTCCAAGGTGGCTGTCGCGACAGCCACTGCTGATCCCTCTGCCGATCCCTCTGTCTCAGTGGCACTGTCCGCGATGGCTGCGGGCCCCCCTTCAACCTGGGCGCTTTGGAGTCCGCCTAAGTGCCCAAGATGACTTTGATGCCCGTCGACGAACTCAAAGTCGTGGCGGAACATTCCAATCAGATGCTCTTCAAGCCCCATCATCAAGGGGTGAACCCAGCTGTCGAAAATCACATTGGCGCCTTCCCAGCCCATTTGAGGGCTGAATCGCGCAGGCACATCTTGGACGTGCATTGGCGTACTAATCACAGCGCAAGGGATGCCTAGCCTTTTGGCGCTGTGGCGTTCCATCTGTGTGCCGAGCACCAGCTCTGGTACGGCTTCTGCCATGGCGGCTTCCACCGCCAGGTAGTCGTCACTGATTAGGGCCTCTAACCCGAGGGCTTTTGCTGCAGCTCGCACGGGGCGAGCCATCTCCCGGCTGTAGGTGCCGATCCCCACCACCTGAAAGCCAAGCTCTTCATTGGCAATTCGGGCCGCAGCCAACACGTGGCTGCCGTCTCCAAAAATGAACACCCGTTTGCCGGTGAGGTACGTGGAGTCCACCGACGCGGAGTACCAAGGCAATTTGGAACTTTGCTCTCCCTCTCGTGCATCGGGTGCCTCCATGCCAAGGAGGTTGTGGGTTTCTGCGAGGAAATCGGCTGTCGCTCCCACTCCGATGGGCATCGTTCGCGTGAAGGGAATCCCAAACTGCCGCTCCATCCAGCTGCAACAGGATTCGGCAATTTCTGCATAGAGGCAGACATTGAGATCAGCATCTGGAAGGCGCATGATGTCGGCCACCGTTGCCTCGAGAGGGATAACAGTATTCACATCAATGCCATGACTAGCCAGTAGTCGGCTGATTTCGATCACATCATCGCGGCAGCGGAAACCCAGAAGTGAGGGGCCAATCAGATTGACGCGGGGGCGACGACCTGCTTCCTTCCATCGCGTGGGGTCATGCCCCTCCGCTGCAGCCCCATGATTTTTGAGTAGGCCGCGCACCAATTGGTACAGCGTTTCTGACGCGCCCCAATTTTCTTTTTTGCTGTAAGCCGGAAGCTCGAGGCTCACAATCGGGAGATCGAAGCCCATCCCTCCGGCAAGAGCTCCGGGTTGATCTTGGATCAATTCCGCTGTGCAGCTTTCACCCACAAGCAGGGCGTCGGGCTTGAAGCGTTCAACGGCTTCACGGATGTGGCGCTTCACCAGCTCCGCTGTGTCGCCGCCCAGGTCCCGTGCTTGAAATGTGGTGTATGTCACGGGGGGGCGTTTGCCCCGCCGTTCAATCATGGTGAAGAGAAGATCCGCGTAGGTATCTCCTTGCGGAGCATGAAGGACGTAGTGCACGCCTTTCATGGATGCCGCAATGCGCATCGCCCCCACATGGGGAGGGCCTTCATAGGTCCAGAGCGTTAATTCCATGGCAGATCACAAACGAGGGGGGCTTAAAAAGGCGAAACGATGATGTGCGGTCGTCGTTAATGCGCGAGAAGTTGATGTCGCCGCAGCGGCCTTGAGAACAGCTCGGCTAGCTCGCCGGCTTGATCAATGCCATGAATTGGGCTGAAGACCAGTTCGATCGACCATTTGGTTGCGATCCCTTCGGCTTCCAGGGGATTGGCGAGTCCCATGCCGCAAACCACAAGGTCGGGTTGGCTTTTACGAACCCGGTCCAATTGCAGCTCAACATGTTGTCCTTCCATGACCGGTGTTCCCTCCGGTAATAAGGCAAGTTCTTCAGCCATTTGGTCGCGATTGAGATACGGCGTACCAACCTCAACGAGTTCCATTCCGCACTCCCGATGAAGAAAGCGGGCCAAGGGCAGTTCGAGTTGTGATTCAGGTAGAAGGAAGATTCGCTTGCCCTTCAGCACCTCGCGATGGGGAGCTAAGGCAATTTGAGCGCGCTCCATTAGGGGGGTGAGAACGCTGTCGATTTGCGCCTCATTCACCTCAAAATCTCGGGCTGCTGTTTCCATCCACCGTCGACTCCCCTCGGCGCCGAGGGGGAAGGGAGCGGTCAGCACACGAGCGCCGCGATCTTTGAGGAGTCGGGCTGTTGTGGTGAGGTAAGGCTGCGTCAACAGCACCGTGGTGCCAGGCCCAACGGAGGGAAGGTCCGTGGATTGCCGTGGTGGCAAGCTCTTGATCTTGTTGATGTCGAGCTTGTTGAAAAGATGAACGAGCCGATCTTCCACCGGATCGGCCAGCGTTCCAACCAGAAGCAGTTGGCGTTCATCAGAGGATGGAAGGAAGGGAACGAGTGCAGCAAGTGCTCCGTCTTCCCCTTGCGTAAACGTGGTTTCAATCCCGCTGCCCGAATAGTTCACCACCCGGACACGACCCTTCAGTTCGTCGGTTAGCCGTTCTGCGGCTCGCGCAAGATCCAGCTTGATCACTTCACTCGGGCATGAGCCCACGAGAAACAGTGTTCGAATTTCGGGCCGCCGTTGCAGCAGCTCTTTGGAAACGCGATCAAGTTCCTCTTGCGCGTCGGCGAGGCCGGCCAAATCCCGCTCATTCAGGATTGCTGTGCCAAAGCGTGGTTCGGCGAAAATCATCACTCCCGCTGCGCTCTGGATTAAGTGGGCACAGGTACGTGATCCAACCACCAGAAAAAAAGCATCTGGCATGCGCCGATGCAGCCAAACAATCGACGTGAGTCCGCAGAACACCTCCCGCGGTCCACTCTCCTTAAGCAGGGTTGGGCCGGACATCGGCCTCTCCATCGAACAACCTCACTTCAATTTGCTGAGGAAAAGCCTGTTTGGCTGAATAGTTCTCAAACTCTTTGGGATCGGTTGCCTGGGTAGGCCGGAGCTCTCCCACTCATTAACTTGAATTGAAGATAAACGCTGGGATTGGCGAGGCTTAACAGCAGGGCTTTGATAAAGCCTCACTGTTCGGAAGTCATAAAAGATGTTTTAAGTATGGCCGACGACTTGAAGATATTTTGCAGCGATGTTGATGTTTTGGGAGCAAAATTTATGGTCGGTCAGATGATGACTAATATTTTTTTCTTGACTACTTGTTGCATTTGATCTTTAAAGAGTTTATTGGCTGCGCAGTCTTAATCGTTTGCGATTGGTGTTGGGCTTTGTACCTTCACGCTTTCAATGGGTTGCTGGCCTAATCGTGATGTTGATCTCGGCCGCTACTCGTTTTTATTTGTAAACGAGCCAAGGTTTAGGGCTGATGGGCATTGAATCAAGCGGATCTGCAGATTTGTAAGATCTGACTACAAGTGTGAAGTTGTGAGCTTGAAAGCAACCAAAAAGCACCACCAAACATTGTTGTTTGGTGGTGCTTTACTTTATCCATCACGATCAAATTTATGGGTGAAGACGAGTTTTTGATTAGAGCCGTCGTCTAAAGCCGTCGTAACGCTCATTTTCGGAACGCTCTGTGCTGTTAAGCCGACTCAAATTCCAGACGTTTCGGCTCACACGTCGAGCCACCAGTCCACCGCGTTCGACGCGTTCGGTGCCGGGTCGAGCTCCCAGCAGCATCGTCACTTCCGCTGTTGTCAATGGCGCACCAGTGTCGATGGCAAGAGCTGTGAGCTCGAGCCTTTGACGCAATTGACGGGCTCGTTCTGTGGTGCTGTTGGCGTCCGGAGCGAGCCAAGGCAAATCAACTTGACCATCTTGTGCCAAGCGTTGCATTAAGCCGAAGCTCACCATGCCGAGAGCTTGATCGGCATTGAGCTCAAGGGCATTGGTAGGGGTTTGATCCACGGTCGCCATAGGTCAAAGGATCGATTAATCGGACGGTATCGCTTGCGTTCCAACACGCAAGATCGCAGGGATGATCCATTGCTGGCCGTATTCGGTAAGAAATCGTCCGGTACACTCGCTCGATGACCCGATTCGCCAGCTTCGAGGAACGGGAGCGGCGGCTTGGTGGTAGCTCGCTCGTGACAGGTACAGAGGTGCAGAAGCGCTCTGCCGCTGGAGCCAGCTGCGTGGTCACAACCGACTCGGAATCGCCGCGGTTGTTGCGCCAAAACAGCCATATTCAGTCCATTGAGCTGCGCACGTACGTCTTTATTGATTCGCTCCAGCCGCAACTAGCGGCTTATATGGGAACGGTGAGTCAGGGATTTCTTCCCATACCGGGCGATGCATGTCTCTGGATGGAGGTGTCGCCGGGTATGGCTGTGCATCGCGTTACCGATATTGCGCTGAAGGCCAGCAATGTTCGGCTCGGCCAAATGGTGGTGGAACGGGCTTTTGGCTCCATGGCCCTCTACCACCGTGATCAGAGCACGGTGTTGCATTCCGGTGATGTGGTGCTGGAAGCCATCGGCAGCACCATTGAGCAGCGCAACCCAGCTGAAGTGAGCTGGACTGAGGTGATCCGCGCCATCACCCCCGATCACGCCGTGCTGATTAATCGTCAGAACCGCCGCGGATCGATGATCGAGGCGGGGATGAGCATGTTCATCCTTGAAACAGAGCCAGCTGGTTATGTGCTGATAGCGGCCAATGAAGCCGAAAAATCCTCAAACATCACGCTGGTGGACGTGAAGGCTGTGGGCGCCTTTGGGCGACTCACGTTGGCTGGTCGTGAGGGTGATGTGGAGGAGGCTGCGGCGGCAGCGATGCGTGCCATTGAAATGGTCAATCGCAGTGCGGCATTTCGCTGAGATCCTCAGCGAAGGTTCAAATATTTTTGTAAGTGCGTTGCAAGAGCGCGTGCCGCTTTTCCTCGACTTCCGAGCCGACTGAGTTGTGACCCATTCAGTTGGCCATAGGTACAGCCGGCTTCGCGCACCCAAAGCAACGACTCATACCCACCATCGGGATAGGCAGGTGCCTTCAAAATTTCACCCCAGCACACCCCTTCTGCCGCAGCAACGCAGTTGCCCATTGGATCGCTGAGCACCATGGTGCTTTTGAAGCACGCGCTTCGATAGGGAATGTCTCCCAATTCGTCGAGGATTCGTTGAACTTTGGCTTGATCGCCTGTTGCGTAACGGGCTGAGTACAGACCAGGAGCTCCTTGGAGAGCATCCACCTCAAGCCCTGAATCGTCTGCGATGGCCCAGCCGTTCGTTCTTAGGGCAGCGGCTGTTGCCTTCAAGTCAGCATTCTCTTGGTAGGTGTCACCTGTTTCCTCAACGTTCAGATCGTCAGGTTGGCGTTGAACCAGGAGTGGAAGAGGGCCAAGCATGGCTTCGATCTCTGCGACCTTGATCGGGTTGCCGCTGGCAATGGTCAGAAGCTGGCTCAAGGGTGACCCAGGGATGAGGCAACCATTCTGTGGTGAGGACCCCTAGGAACGATTATTTCGACGCCTGTAACAGCAAAAAAGATTAGAAGTTGCAGGCCGTCTGCAGCACGAAGAAATGCTGCGGTTTGTAAAGCTATGGCGTTACAAACCTCGTAGCAACGAACTGTGCGGAAGTGCATACACGGCTTCCCACAGCAGTTCGGAACAGTCAGGGACAGGCTGATAAGCAGAGCTTATTAAGTTCAGCATGGACAGTGATCGAGATAGCTCCCGGAAACGCTTGACGGCGAGGGTCTCGGCAGAGCAATGTCCCGAGCGAACATTCCAAACCTTTTTCCGGTAGGCAATGGCTAACGAAACCATGGGTATCGCTCTCGGCATGATCGAGACTCGCGGCCTGGTTCCCGCGATTGAAGCCGCTGATGCGATGACCAAAGCCGCCGAAGTGCGTCTTATTGGTCGTGAGTTCGTCGGCGGCGGTTATGTGACCGTCTTGGTCCGCGGTGAAACCGGTGCTGTTAACGCTGCAGTCCGTGCAGGTGCAGATGCTTGCGAGCGTGTTGGCGACGGCCTGGTTGCCGCTCACATCATTGCTCGCCCCCACCGCGAAGTGGAGCCTGCATTGGGCAACGGCAATTTCCTTGGTCAAAAGGACTGAGACCAATTGAGCCTCAAATGAGGCCATCACGTCTCACCCCCCTTTTTACCGATTAACGGAAATTTCCCATGAGCAAGAAGTACGACGCTGGGGTCAAGGAGTACAGGGACACTTACTGGACTCCTGATTACGTCCCCCTAGACACCGACCTGCTGGCCTGCTTTAAGTGCACTGGCCAAGAAGGTGTGCCCAAGGAAGAAGTTGCTGCTGCTGTGGCTGCTGAATCCTCAACTGGCACCTGGTCCACTGTGTGGTCCGAGCTCCTCACCGACCTCGACTTCTACAAGGGCCGTTGCTACCGCATCGAAGACGTTCCTGGTGACAAGGAAGCGTTCTACGCTTTTATCGCTTACCCCCTCGACTTGTTCGAAGAGGGTTCCATCACCAACGTTCTGACCTCACTGGTCGGCAACGTTTTTGGATTCAAAGCTTTGCGTCACCTGCGTCTGGAAGACATTCGCTTCCCGATTGCATTCATCAAATGCTGCGCTGGTCCACCAAACGGCATTGCCGTTGAGCGTGACCGGATGAACAAGTACGGCCGCCCTCTTCTTGGTTGCACCATCAAGCCAAAGCTTGGCTTGAGCGGTAAGAACTATGGCCGTGTTGTCTATGAGTGCCTTCGCGGCGGTCTGGACTTCACGAAGGACGATGAGAACATCAACTCTCAGCCGTTCCAGCGTTGGCAGAACCGCTTCGAATTCGTTGCGGAAGCCATCAAGATTGCCGAACAGGAAACTGGAGAGCGCAAGGGTCACTACCTCAACGTGACCGCGAACACTCCGGAAGAAATGTATGAGCGCGCTGAGTTCGCTAAGGAACTCAATCAGCCGATCATCATGCACGACTTCATTACCGGTGGCTTCACAGCCAACACTGGTTTGTCGAAGTGGTGCCGCAAGAACGGCATGTTGCTGCACATTCACCGTGCCATGCACGCTGTGATTGACCGTCATCCCAAGCACGGCATCCACTTCCGCGTTCTCGCCAAGTGTCTGCGTTTGTCAGGTGGTGACCAACTCCACACCGGCACCGTGGTCGGCAAGTTGGAAGGTGATCGTCAGACCACCCTCGGCTACATCGACCAGCTGCGCGAATCCTTCGTTCCTGAAGATCGCAGCCGCGGCAACTTCTTCGATCAGGACTGGGGTTCCATGCCTGGTGTGTTCGCCGTTGCTTCCGGTGGTATCCACGTGTGGCACATGCCCGCACTGGTGGCGATCTTCGGCGACGACTCCGTCCTGCAGTTCGGTGGTGGTACCCACGGTCACCCCTGGGGCTCCGCAGCTGGTGCTGCTGCCAACCGCGTCGCCCTCGAGGCATGCGTCAAGGCACGTAACGCTGGTCGCGAGATCGAGAAAGAAAGCCGCGACATCCTTATGGAAGCCGGCAAGCACAGCCCCGAGCTGGCCATCGCTCTCGAGACCTGGAAGGAGATCAAGTTCGAGTTCGACACCGTCGACAAGCTCGACGTCCAGTGATCGGCAGGTTGGACGGCATCAACGTCGTCCAACCACCGCCTTTTGTCATAACTCCGACCGGATTCAACCAACTCATTTGGGATATCCGGTCACTCACTTTTCCTTAAACCAGGATCCCCATGCCTTTTCAGAGCACAGTGGGTGACTATCAAACAGTCGCCACCCTGGAGACCTTCGGCTTTCTTCCGCCGATGACCCAGGACGAGATCTATGACCAGATCGCGTACATCATTGCCCAGGGTTGGAGCCCGCTCGTTGAGCACGTCCACCCTTCAAATTCCATGGCCATTTATTGGTCTTATTGGAAGCTTCCCTTCTTTGGCGAGAAGGACTTGAACGTTGTTGTTAGTGAGCTCGAGGCTTGCCACCGCGCATACCCCGACCATCACGTACGCATCGTTGGTTACGACGCCTACACCCAGGGCCAAGGCTCCTGCTTCGTGGTGTTCGAAGGTCGCTGATCTTTTGATCACTTGATCAACGAGCCCTGATCTGTTTGATCAGGGCTCAAGATTTTTCGAGGGGAAAGATTCCCTTCACTTATTGATGACACTCTCGGGCGGACATGGCCAGACTTTCCAGTCGCGAATTAGCACTTGAGCGCCGCAAGGCTCTCACCACCTCCGGAAAGAAGGCTGCGGTTGCCTCCGGTTCGGGTCGTGTTCGCATAGCGGCCGATGCCCGTTCAACACGCACCCTTGCCAACGCATCTGATGCTGTTGTCGAAGTGTCGACACCTGCCGTCGCTGTAGCTCCGCGACGCCCGCAGTCATTAACGGCATCATCAGCCCCGCGTTCCCGTGTCAAGCCGGTGCGCCAACCCAGTCGTGAATTGGTGCTCGCCCGTCGGGATGCTCTCTCGCGCCGTGGCAAAACAGCCGATAAAACCAGCGATCGGAATCGAGCCGACGTCGCTCGGCAAACCCCAGTTGTTGCTTCAGCCGTGGTTGCTTCAGCAGCCGCCACTGAGTCATCTGCAGCGCCATCCCGGCCAGCAGCAGCAGTTCAGTTGAGCGGACGCACTAGCGACCGGCGTCAATCCACTCCAAAGCGTCGGGCGATTGAAAATCCCAGCCGCGCTTTGGTTCTGGCCCGACGCGATGCCATGTCAAAACATGGAAAAACTGCTGGTAAGCAGCCGACAAGCGCTGCTGCAGTGGCCCGTCAGGCCAATCCAGACCTCACCAGCCGCGAACTCGCCCAACAGGTTCGTGAGCTGCGTGCCAAGTCTGGTTCCCGCACCAATCAGAGCGCTGGAATCACGCGTCCATCTGGACCCAACCGTCACGGCTCGAAGCAAGCCGCTGCTGCTGATGCCCATTGGAAAGTGGGTGAAAGTGAGACATCGTCTGGACAAGTCGTTACGGGTACGCAGGCCAATCGTTCGGTGAAGACCACTGGCAACGAAGCCAGCACGTGCCGTTCGATTACCGGTACTGAATATCTGGGTGCGGAGGTCTTCCAGACCTTTTGCCAATCAGCACCCGAAAGAACAACACCTGCCAAGGTTCGTGTTTCTGCAACTACCCACGGCAACCGGGTCACCGGCAATGAAGTGGGTCGCTCCGAGAAAGTGACGGGTGATGAGCCCGGTACTTGTAAGAACGTGACCGGTACCGAGTACATCTCCGCCAATCAATCTGCCGCCTATTGCGGTGGTTCGAATCCTTCGCCTCGCAAGGTTGGACACAGCCAAAGCCAACAGGGCAGACGCATTAGTGGTGTGATGGTTGGCCAGTCCTCCAATGTCACGGGCAATGAGGCCGGTGCAAACCGCAGCCTTACGGGTGATCAATATCTTGGATCTGATCCTTTGCCTGAAGGACGCCCAGCCACCAAGGTTGGTTTGTCTGAAACCCTTGCAGGAACAGGTGTTACGGGCACTCTTGTCGGTCGCTCATCGGCGGTAACTGGCGATGAATTTGGTTCCTGCCACCGCGTCACTGGTAACCAGTACCTGAGTTCTGAACAGTTCACTTCGTTCTGTGGTGCCAAACAAGAAGCACAAGCTCCCAAAGTGGGCTTCAGCGTCACCAACAAAAACGTGGTGGTGAGTGGAACTCAAACTGGACGGTCGGAGCGTGTAACAGGGGATGAGCCCGGTACGTGCAAAGCCGTGACGGGTACGCCCTATGCAGGACTCGAACAGGCTGGTCAGTACTGCGGTACCCCTGCGGTTCAAGCGATTCGTGCACGCACGCCGTCACGTCCTGGTACGCCAGCTGCTCCCATGACTGGCATCCAGCCCGGTATCGGTGGTGTGATGACTGGTGCTGAACGCGGTGCTTGCGAAGTGATTTCTGGTACGCCTTACATCGGTGGTGATCAGCTGGCCGCGGCATGCGGCGCCGATGCTCCCGCTGGTGCCGATAGCCATGGGCAGTCCGACAGCGGATCTCCATGGACAAGTTTCAGTGTGGTGTCTCCCGCTCGTGCTGCTCAGCAGCAGCGGGATACACAGTCCTCTGTGACCGGTACTGCTTACGAGGACGGCCAACGGATTACTGGCCCTTTTGACCTGGCTGGCGGGAAAGTGACCGGTACAGAGCAATTTCGCTTTGACAACCGTGAGTTCCAGAACCGTCAGCAACAAACACGCCAGTTCCAACCCACGACCATCGCTCCCAAGGTTGATCAAGAACCTGCCAAGCCTGTATCCCGGGTGACTGGTGAAGGCTCGTCTACCAAGGTGACCGGTGATGACTGGGATCGTGGAGACCATGTCACTGGTACAGAAGGCATTTCGGCCCGTCGTCGCAACCCCACCCGTTCAGGTCCCATGAATGTCATGGCGCCTAGGGAGAACAAGCGCAATGAGGAAATCGAGTGGCCGATGAGTCGTGTTACGGGCTCCAGTGGCAGCACCGACAAGGGCTCTTTGATCACGCTTTCCGGCGGAGCCAGGGGCTGATCTGCTGATGGTTCGCTCTATGGCTTCCCGCAGCGGGCGAGCTCAGGCCCCCAAGGCTCCGAGTCGACGTCAGTTGCAGCAAGAGCGTTCCGATCAAGCGGATCGCTCTCCCACTTCGAACACACCAACAAGTTCAGCTCGCAGCGTCGCCCTTGAACGTCGTCGCGCTTTGACCACTGCTGGTAAAGCTGCCGTTGTTGTTCAAGGATCCATTGGAGCAGGCCGTATTCGGACTGGCCGCGACAATCGCCGTCCGGCTCCCCAGCAACCGGGATGGGTGCGACGGGATCAGGCCCCTTCACCTAACGCACCGTCTCGCTCGGTGCCGTTCAACCTCAGTCGTTCCTCTCTGCCTCTTAATACGCGTCAACACCCCCTCACCAATCAGGTCGCGAACGAACACCTAAGGGCTTACGAGCAGGGTGTGAAGGGTCGCTTCGATCGCATCGTCCCCCTTCTCCAGCAGGTCTCTGCTCTTCAGCATGAGCCTGACTTCCTGGTTCAAGCCCAGCGCTTGAGTCGGGCTGAGCTGGGTTTTGATCTGCCCAGCCACATCCTGGAGCGGGCTTGGGTGCGTCCCCTGGACATGCGCGGCCTATTTGCCTGGTGTGTGTTTGAGAGCCACCGGTTGTTTAGTGATCGCTTTTTTCAAGACGACCCATTGCAGGGAGCTGAAGGGAGTGCAGCAGCCCAAGAATTTGAGCGGTTTTTGCTGGATTGCGGCATCCATCTCTTAGATGTGACGCCCTGTGCTGATGGCCGATTGGCCCACACAGTGGCCTATGCCCTGCGGATTCCGTTTAGCGCTGTGCGTCGCCGCTCTCACGCTGGCGCCATGTTCGACGTGGAAAACACAGTGAACCGCTGGGTGAAAACAGAGCATCGTCGTCATCGGGAGGGCAAGCCCAATCCATCCAGCGAGCCAACCCGTTACCTCAAGGTGGTGACCTATCACTTCAGCTCTCTTGATCCCCACCATCAAGGCTGCGCTGCCCATGGCAGTAACGATGCGTTGGCGGCATCGGCTGGTCTTCAGCGACTTCTGGATTTTCGAGAGGCTGTCGAAAACAGCTTTTGTTGTGGCGCCTCCGTTGATCTGCTCCTGATCGGGCTCGATACCGATACCGATGCGATTCGCGTTCATCCACCGAATCGCGACAGCGAAATGGTGCTGGATCGCTGGGTTTGTGCTCGGGAGCTCCATGCCGCAACAGCGGGGATGTCTCCGGATCAGGCGATGGCTCAGTTGGCCGAGGCTGTGGAATCTGCTGCTCCAGGTCCGATGGAGCCCGGTATGGTCACCTTCGTGACCCGTTTGTTGGCCAACAACTGCTCACAGATTGATTACGTGCAGGATCTGCACGGGGCGCCTTATCCAGATGCCGGACATGCCGAGCGCTTTATCGGAGTGGGCATTGGATTTAAAGAAGTGCACCTTCGCAATCTCACCTATTTCGCCCATCTCGACACGGTCGAGGAAGGAGCCCCTGATCTCGATGTGGGCGTCAAAATTTTTCGGGGACTCAATGTGTCCCGTGACCTACCGATTCCGGTGCTGGTTCGCTTCGATTATTCGGGGCGTGTTCCCGGTGCTCGCGATCGCGCCATTGCCGATTGTTGGCGTGTGAATCAAGCCATCGCAGACCGTTATTCCGATTTGGTAAAAGACGGTTTGTTGCACACTTGCTTGACCGTTCGTGACCGGCATCAAGCGACAACGGCCGAGATTATCGGTTCTACGCTCGACCCCCAGATTCAGGAGGCCCACTGATCATGCTCATCGTCAAGGTCATTAAGCCACTGGTCTCCACCAATCGCATCCCAGATTTCGAGCACAAGCACCTTCAAGTTGTTCTTGATGGCAGCACCAAAAAAGTTGCTGTTGACGCTGTTGGTGCCAAGCCCGGCGATTGGGTGATTTGTGTGAGTAGTTCTGCCGCTCGAGAAGCGGCTGGAAGTAAGTCGTATCCCAGCGATCTCACGATTGTGGGGATCATTGATCATTGGGAGCCAGATCCTCCGAAAACGGCGTCTCCTGCACCGAGTTCTTCCCCCTCCACGAAATCCTCAGGAGGCACGGCAGGCTGATGGAGATCATGCAAGTGTCCGACACCTTGGTCTGCACCTACCGCGTCGCGGGTTTGGATCACATGCATCTGCGCATTCTTGTGAATAACAAGGGCAAGAAACTTGTTGCTGTTGATCCTGTTGGCGCCAGAAAGGGCAATTGGGTCTTTACTGCTAGCGGTTCGGCTGCGCGCCATGCCTGCCCAGACAACACCGTGCTCACCGATCTCACCATCGGCGGAATCATTGACCACTGGACGCCGGACGGATAGGGATTGACCCTCCGCTCCTCTGTCTCCGTTCTGCATCCAACTTTTATCAGTTATGGCTTCTCCTTCCTCTACACCGCGTCGTCGCAGTACTGCAGCTAACAAGACAGTTGATGTAATGCCGGTTGCTGCTGCAGCGAGTTCAAGCGCCACCTCGTCCAGCTCCAGTGAAAAGGGGAAGCCCTCTCAGGCGGCTCAGGCAGCCTCGAACTCTGCCTCGAAATCGATGGCAACAACGCCTCCTACGGGTGGTGGCTTGGCCCAATCAGCTGCAGGCTCGAATGGCAGGGTGCGTGGGGTGGCCCTTGGGATGATTGAAACCCGCGGCATGGTTCCCGCGATTGAAGCCGCTGATGCGATGACCAAGGCAGCGGAAGTGAGCTTGGTTTGTCGGGAGTTCGTCGGTGGCGGTTATGTGACGGTGATGGTGCGAGGTGAGACCGGTGCAGTGAACGCTGCAGTCCGTGCTGGTGCTGATGCATGCGAGCGCGTTGGCGATGGCCTCGTCGCTGCCCACATCATTGCTCGCCCCAATGATGGTGTTGAGCCAGCTCTCGTTAGCACAGGAGCCATGCGTCGCAGTTGAAACCACAAATCGCCAATGAAAGTGGTTCACCACACGCCCCCCAATTGGCCTTTTCACGCCTATATTTTCGGCCCAATCAACGACCTGCCCGATTGCGATCTCGCTTGCTGTTTTGAATCAGGAGCTTTCGTTCTATCTGCTGACCGCCTGGATGATTCCGTTGTACGGATTCATCGCGATGCTTGTGTCACTGCCGTGGGCAGCGGGCTTGTTCCGTCGCGTAGCCCATCGGCCTGCGGCCTATCTCAATATTTTGCTCACCCTGCTGGCCTTTGCGCACGGCAGCCTGATTCTCCAAGAGGTGTTTCAGTCCGGACCTGTTGATCTCTCATATCCCTGGCTCACGGTTGCGGATCTTGAGCTGGACATCAGCTTCAGCTTGTCGCTCACGAATCTGGTCGCCCTTGAGCTGATCACAGGGTTGAGTCTGTTTTCTCAGGTGTATTCGCTTGGATATATGGATAAGGAGTGGGCTTTGGCTCGTTTCTTTGCCCTGCTTGGCTTCTTTGAGGGGGCAATGAGTGGTGTTGTCCTCAGCGACTCGCTGTTTCAGAGCTATTTCCTCTTGGAAATGCTCACGCTCTCTACTTACTTATTGGTTGGTTTTTGGTATGCCCAGCCTTTGGTGATTACGGCTGCTCGGGATGCCTTCCTCACCAAACGTGTGGGGGATGTGCTTTTGCTCATGGGCGTTGTGGCCCTATGCAGTTTTGCCGGTGGGATGGGATTCAACGATCTCTATGCCTGGGCCGCCACCGATTCCCTGTCACCCCTTGCTGCGACCCTCTTGGGTCTTGGTTTAATTGCAGGTCCGACGGGAAAGTGTGCTCAATTCCCGATGCATCTTTGGCTGGATGAAGCGATGGAGGGGCCGAATCCCGCATCGATTTTAAGGAATTCTGTGGTGGTGACCTGTGGCGCCATCGTGTTGCTCAAGGTGATGCCCATCCTTCAGCACTCACCCGTGGCGTTGACGGTGTTGTTGGTGATCGGAAGCATCAGTGCGATTGGCGGCTCTTTGGTGGCGCTCGCGCAGGTGGATATAAAGCGAACCATGTCGTATTCCACAACGGCTCACTTGGGCTTGGTTTTCATCGCGATCGCCTTACAAATACCTGTTTTGGCGTTGCTGTTGTTGTTCTCCCATGCCGTCTCGAAAGCCCTGCTGTCCATGAGCATCGGAGGCGTGATTGCAGCCACGAACTGCCAAGACATCACTGAACTGGGTGGGCTAGGTAGCCGGATGCCAGCCACAACCACGTCGTTCCTCATCGGTGGAGCTGGCCTAGTCGGTTTCCTGCCGCTGGGGGGGTTTCTTGCTTTTGCCCAGTCGATCGAACTGTTGAGTGTGCGCTCCATTCCATTTATGGCGGTGTTTTTGATCACTAATGCTCTGACGGCCTTGGGATTGGTTCGCGTCTTCCGGCATGTGTTTTTGGGTGATGCTTTGATCAAATCCCGTCGAGCTGCAGAGGTGAACTGGCAGATGGCGCTCCCGATGGTGGCCTTGTGCGTTGTTGTTCTTCTCACTCCAGTTCTCTTAGTGCGGCTTGAATCTCTCGATGGTTTGCTGGCCTTTCCGTTATGGGCGGCTGGACTCGTCGTTGGTAGTGGCTTGATTGGACTGCTGGCAGGAGCATTGATCCCCTTGAGCAAAGCTTGGTCGCGTTCGCTGAACCCATTGCTGCGCTGGTTTCAGGATCTACTGGCCTACGACTTCTATACCGAGCGCTTTTATCGACTCACGATTGTCAACGTTGTGGCTGGTTTCTCCCAACTTGCGGCCTGGTTTGATCGCAACGTTGTTGATGGCGTCCTTCACGGCGTGGCTCGCTTCTCCGTGCAGAGTGCCGAAGGCCTCAAGCTCAGTGTGAGCGGTCAAACCCAGTCGTACGTGCTCACGGTGCTGGTGGCCATTGTTCTTTTTCTCACAGCGGTGAGTTGGTTCCTCACTTAGTTGATCTGATGCTGCTCTCGCTTCTGCTCATCATCCCTTTCACTGGTGCTCTCGGCCTACTGCTTTGGCCAACGGCTCAGAGCAGTGAACGGATTCGTATCGGCGCGATCGTGATCTTGGCGGTGCAATGCGTTGCCAGTTTTGCTGTGTTGCTTCCCTTTGACCCCACGGATGCGGCACTTCAACTTGTGGAGAAGGTTCGCTGGGTGCATTCCATTGGCCTTGATTACGCCTTGGGCGTGGATGGCTTGTCGCTCCCACTGGTGCTGATGAATGCCGTGCTCTGCCTTGTGGCGGCAGTGGCTTCGCGATCCATCGAGAACCGGCCAAGGATTTATTTCGCACTCTTGTTGGTGATCAGTGGTGCGGTGAATGGGGCGTTTCTCTCTCAAAACTTGCTTCTCTTTTTCCTCTTCTATGAATTGGAGTTAATTCCTCTATGGCTGTTAATTGCTGTTTGGGGAGGAGCGAATCGGTCCTATGCCGCAACCAAGTTCTTGATCGTCACGGCTGTGTCGGGAATGTTGATCCTCGGGGCGTTCCTCGGACTCGCGTTCGTCACCGGAACAATGGATTTCAGCCTGAGGCCGATCCTCAGCGGTGAGTTGGGGTTGCCAGCCCAGTTCTTGCTCATGGGAGCTCTACTGATTGGTTTTGGCATCAAAATCCCGCTGTTCCCTTTCCACACCTGGTTACCGGATGCCCACACGGAAGCCTCCACACCGGTCTCCGTGCTTCTGGCTGGTGTTCTTCTGAAGTTGGGAACCTACGGTCTGCTGCGTTTTTGCTTGGGTTTATTCCCAGAGGCTTGGCAGCTGGCAGCCCCTTGGCTTGCAGGCTGGGCAGCTATTTCGGTGCTGTATGGATCTTTAGCGGCCATTGCTCAAACGGATATGAAACGGATGGTGGCCTACAGCTCCGTTGGCCATATGGGATATGTCCTTTTGGCAGCCGCAGCGGCGACTCCCCTTGGATTGATGGGGGCGTTATTCCAGATGATCAGTCATGGACTGATTTCAGGCGTGCTGTTTCTGTTGGTGGGTGTGGTGTATGCCCGCACGGGAACCAGGGATCTCAATGTTTTACGGGGCCTTCTCAACCCCGAACGGGGCCTACCCCTGACGGGTTCCCTCATGATCATTGGCGTGATGGCGAGTGCAGGTATTCCTGGTATGGCTGGCTTTATCTCAGAATTCCTTATTTTCCGAGGCAGTTTTCAACCGTTCCCCGTGGCCACCCTGCTCTCGATGGTGGGATCTGGCTTAACCGCGGTCTATTTCCTCTTGTTGGTGAACCGCGCCTTCTTTGGACGTCTGGCCATTGCTCCGGGTGAAGTGGTGAATCCACGCATCCTTGATCGCGTTGCCCTGCGTGAGCAGGTGCCAGCGATTGCCTTGAGCCTTGGTGTTCTGGCCCTTGGTTTGGCGCCTGAGTTGCTCTCTAACCTCAGCGAGGCCGCCACAACGGGACTGAGTCAACTCAGCGGAGGACTGTCATGACCACAACTGTGAAACCACTTACAGCTCCTGTTCTTCCTGATCAAGAGGAATTAATCCAGCGCCTGTTGTCCGACACCCCTTTGTTGGTGGATACGCAAGACCATCTCGTTCAGGTGGTGAATGTGTTGGAGACCTATGGAATCGTTCTTGACGCTTACAGCAAGAACTTGGTGGATCAAGGCGAGAAGCAGTTGCTTAATCCCTTCCCCATCTTTCGTTTTTTCCACGAGGGGTTAACGCCAAAGCGGCTCTGGGATCACCTTCTTGGTGATCGAATTAATTTCGAGTACGCCGAATATTGCCAAAAAGCGATGTTCTGGCATGGCACTGGTGGCCTCGATGCCTATCTCGATAGTGAGCCTTTTCAGGATGTTTGCCAGCGGATTATCCAGCGAAAGGCCCAGCGCGATCCTTTGCTGGCCCTCACCAACAAGCTGTATCCAGGGTTTGCTCCGGAGTCGATTCGTTCTCTCACCACGATCTATTGCTTGGGCTTGTTCTGGCGGGTGATGAGTGATCTCTTCGTTGATTTGGCTCGTCGCTATGCGATCAAGGAAGTCACCTGCGTCAACGATGTGGTGCATCACATCCGTGATGGTCTTGTAGCCGCTGCCGCGAACCCAATCACCTATGAGGTGGACGTGGCTGGAGAAAAAATCTGGGTGTTACCCCCGGATGCTGGGCTCACTTTTTTGGTGGATGTCGCTGTCCCCTACGTCGAAGCTGTGTTTTTCAGGGGAATGCCGTTTCTCGGCACCGTGTCGTACAACGCGCAGGCGCGCCAGATCTCACCAGATATCAGTGATTTCAAGTACGGCGCTCTCTATGCAGATCCGATTCCGAGCATGGGAGCTGGAATTCCCCCCAGTCTTTGTATGAAAGATATGTTCCGCCATTTACCTGAGGAGCTCAGCCGTTGGTACGACGACCACGGTCGTGGCCAGGTTGATGTGCACGTCCAGATCTGCGTCAGTTTTCAGAAGTCGATGTTCTGTGTCACCAATGGGGCGATTGCAGGAACCATGCCCCATTCCCTTGATACCAGCGATGCCGATGAACAAGCTGCAAATCGCGCCTATGCCGATGCCTGGTCGGGTCGATTGATGGGATGTCAACGGGGAGCCTTGCTCGCGGCTGACTAACGCTCTTTGGAGATGACCAAGCTGTTGTCAGCCGCCATGAGCTGCAGTGATTTTTCTACTAATCAGATTGGATCCTGGATCTGTCCCTATGGCACACATCGGGTGATGAGTAATACAAATTTTTTTACGGTTTCTGAAACAGGCGAAGACATCGTCAGGCTTGAGCAATTGTTCATCTCGGGATACCACGCAAGTCACTGTCATTTATGACCTAATTCAGGAGATATTAGTTTTGCTGAAAATCGATTCAACTGGATTGAAATTGATCAGAAACGAGGATATTGGATGGGCCGACTTATCCGTGCCAATGGCACATCACTTTGGATGGTCGCGGTAGCGGCAGTTAAATCACTTATCAACAACATCCTAAATCTAGAGAAGCAGTCTTGGATGGTTCGTTCAATCTTGCGATTCCAGAATGCTTAATGGCCGGCCATATCGACAGTCGCTGCAGAGAACGGTTGAAGCAATGTGATGTATATGCCGTTTATTTTTAAAAATATTAAAAAACCTCCAAATCGTTTGAATGATCAGGAGGTTTGACAGAGATTCACTCGCAAAAGCTGAGATTTGGCCTAGAGCTCAGATGTCAGCACCGAATGCCCAATCATTAGGCTGCAATTGGGCAATGATCTCGTAGGAGTCACCTTGTGGGTCTATGACATATGCCGTGCCCTGTGGGTCGGGATAAATGTTGGTTGTCCCTTCGAATGGATCGTCGTGGCCGACGATGATTTTGTTTCCGTTCTCCACTCCATTCGATAACATTGGGGCAACACGATCATGGTATTTATCGAGCTGTTTGTCTGTGTAATCTTCGAAGGGAAGGAAATTTAATTTTTTGTCGACTTTGTCGACTTTGCCGAAAGCTATAGTCGCGGTGTCTTTGGCTCTGCAGTACTGGCTGGTGATGACTTTGCCAATAACGATGTCATTAGCCTCAAAGCCCGCGCCAATAGCAGCAGCTTCAGCTTTACCTTGATCGTTCAACTTGCGTTGTGTTGAACAGTCATCGAGGCTCATATCAGGATCGGCTTGATCTGCATAATCAACCTCAGTGGTTGCATGCCTCAGATAAATCACCATGCCTCCACTCTGAAGCTTCCTTAGAAGCTTTTTATTTCCCATATTAGTGCTGAAGGAAGCATTGTTATATTCGCCTTCGCTCAACCCACCTGATTGGTCTGCAGGGTTACCAAAGACACCATCATCATTGATATCGACCGATGTCTTTTTTTCCACTTTGTAAATCCATTTATTCCCAGTGATAACTTCACCTTTTTTTGATGCAATCCCATTTCCGTCACTAACTTCAAAGCTGATTCTTTTGAATTGACCCTCTTCATTTTTAAAAATTACATGATGATCACCTCTATATTTAACGATTCCAGTCGTATTACCTTCCCGTGCACCGCCGGGTCTGGGGAAGTCAGGCAAATCTTTTCGGATGTCTTTACCCTTGCTCATCCATAATGGAATGAATTTGGATGGTGTTTCATTGTTTGCTACACCATGTGGGGCTAAACCAATTTCATGGGTACCCCTTAGATAGTAAAGACCCATGCCAGAGTTATTCCGGCGGCCATTGTTGTAAATGACGGCTACAGGATTTTCAGCAGTGTCGGCAACTCCATCTTCACCATCACTTTCCGTTTTTCCACTGTCTAAGGTTTCAATATCTCGAGCCCCTATCTCTCTAGACATCATTGTCCATTCACCATTGGTTGTATTAGCTTTACTCTGGTCCCAAACGATTCCAGGTGATTTATATATGGCTGGGTAGGCATACTTATCTCCATATGTTTCTGGAGAAAGCATATAAAAACCTTCTTCTTGAAGTGCAGCTATGCAATCCCCATCATCATAATCACACAGAGTGATTGTTTTGTGGGTAACAGTGTTGTACAAAAGATACTCAGTTGCCATGTTGATTTAAAAGATCAATTGGATTTTATTCGCTACTACCAATCATGGCAGCACCAAATACTTCTTCTAAATGTTCGCAATGTTGCTTTGGACTATAATTCACTAAAGATTTCGGTCCAATCAAGCGAATTTTGCTGAATAAAATGATACATGTACTTGTAGCTTGTATATGCTAGAAATTAGTTCGGCGATAAAGTAAATAATCTCAAAACCTTTACGTGTCAAAATTTTATTTAAAATCTCTTTCTGCAATTTTGTTGGCTTTGATGGGTGCTCTCCCAGTCGATGCAGATGCACAAGAATCAACAGATACTATTATGAAAATCACTGTCACAGGTACTAAATCGGAATCGACAGTCAAAGATTATGCGGGTTCAATTGATGTCATCGATAAAGATGATTATGATAAATCACCAAGTGTTGATATTCGAAATCTTCTTAAGGATGTTCCGGGAGTAACAACTCGCAAAACCACTAGAAGTGGTGTTCGAGGTACTCCCGGAATTTCTGATGTGAATATAAGAGGATTAGATGGTGATAGAATACTTTTCTTGATAGATGGCGTCAGGCTGCCTGATCGATATGAATATGGAGGATATTATAATCTTGGACAATCTGATTATGTTGATTTTAGTTTTGTAAAATCAGTTGAAGTTATAAAAGGTTCCATATCTTCTTTGTATGGTTCTGACGCACTTGGGGGATTGATTTATTATCGAACATTAGAACCATACGATATTTTGCAAAAGGACTCTGACTTTAATGTGGAAATTCCATATAATTATTATTCTGAAAATGACGGCAGGACATTTTCGAATAAGATGGCAGTGAAATTGTCTGAAAAACTTTCCGCCCTTTTGATATATACAAATGAAGTCTCGGGAGCAACAAAGACAATGGCTCCATCAAGATATATTGATGACATAGAAAATTATGGAGACAATGTAATGGTAAATTTGCAGTACGATATAAATGACGAAGCAAGTTTAAATTTAATCCTTGAAGATATTAATCGAAGCTCTCGTGTAGATGCTTCTACAGCCAATCTAGAGGCGATGTCGACGACATTCAGTAATTATAAAAAACTTGTATCTAATACTCTGACTGATCGTACAAGGCTCTCCACAAAATACAGCTACAATTCAAATAATGATGCGAGCATCATACAAAAAGCTAGGACAACTATTTATTGGCAAGATGCAGAAACAAATGATAATTTTCGTCGATTTGTCGATACTTCTGGGCAGGCAAGTGAAGAGGATAAAATTTATAGCCTGACCAATACTCTTGTTGGACTGAACTCGGAATTTTCGAGCGACATCCTTTTATTTGATAATATTCACACACTTTGGTACGGTTTTGATGTTTCTGAGAATGGTGCTTCAAGAATCCGCCGTACCAAAAATTTGTTGACTAACGCAACTGAAAAAGTTAAAGATACTCCCGATACAAAAATACTTCGCACAGGATTTTATCTTCAAGATCAATTTAGTCTTGGGAAATTTGATTTGAATGCTGGATTGCGATATGATTATTATTCTCTGAATGCCGATAATGATTTAATTTATAACCCCGATCAAGAGGATTATATTTTGGCCATTGATCAATCCTATCAAGTGCTCACACCTAAATTCACAGTCAGCTTTCGGCCTTCCGATGATTCAAGTTTATATGCTCGATATTCTCAAGGTTTCCGTCCACCGGCTTGGTATGAGCTCAGCAGTTCATTCGCAAATTTAGAATTTGGTTATCTAACGATTGCCAATCCAGATCTTAAGCCTGAAAAAAGTCATGATTTTGAAATTGGTTATAAGATAAACGGCAATAATTTTGCGGGAACAATTGCAACTTATTATAATAGGTACTCAGATTTTATGGACGCCTTTAGTCCTGCTGGAAAAAATAAAGATGGCTATGATGTATTTCAAACTCAAAATGTATCTGATGCTGAAATATATGGAGTCGAATTTGCTGGAATTTACTTTTTTGGCCCTAAACAAGAGGGGTTTCATGTCGGAAATGTTTTCGCATGGTCAGAAGGCAATGATCTGACAGATGGCATTCCTCTTGAAACGATTGTTCCAGTAACCAATCGTTTATCTTTTGGCTATAAGGGATCTACTGATCGATGGCTTATCTCTGCAGGTATGGTTTATGCAGGCAGGCAACGTTTAGGTTCTGACTATCAAGATTCTGTTCCATACTATGTACCATCGACCTCACTAGTTTTTAATTTAGAGGCTTATTGGCGTATAAATAAATCAGTAAGCTTAAATGCATCAATCAATAATTTAACAAATAAAACTTATTATAATTTCCAGGATGTTCGTGGTCGTGATGGAAGTAGAGGGGACATAGTTCGTTTTTCACAACCCGAACGCAATTTTCAGATTGGAGCTAAGTTTACTTTTTAATATTTGAACATTATTTGTTTTTTGTCTTCATTACATACATGATATCTTTCGTATTTTTCTGTGCCATTGGATGAAAAGTTGAAGTCATAGCTGCTTTTCTGGCGGAGTTGATAAAACTGCTGTGACCACTGCTTTTAAGAAGTTGGGTTTCAATCACGTCCCCTGATGTACTGATATAAAGCCGAAACGTAGCGTATCCCTCTTCTCCTCGTTGTTCTGCCCGCCGCGGAATGCGAGGCTCTCTACAT